>NZ_JACOOT010000010.1:0-218147 GCF_014287535.1 Blautia segnis
CCGTATGCCTTAATAGGGCACGTGCGGTTCTGTGAGGGGCTTTTGAGACTTGAACCTCTCATCGCAAAACAATATATGATGAAAGGATGTGAAAAAGTCGAGACAAAGTCTACTCGACGGTTTGGATGAAATACAAGATTTTAGTTGTCGATGATGATAAAGAATTGGTGAAAATGCTTTGTAGTTATTTTAATATGAAACAATATGAAACCATTACGGCTACAGATGGAATGGAAGCATTAAATAAAATAGAAATGAAACCGGATATTATTTTGTTGGATATCAATATGCCACGCATGGATGGGATTGAAGTATGTCGTCTGATACGCAGTAAAGTGTTATGTCCAATTTTATTTCTAACAGCAAGAGTTGACGAAGATGATAAAATTAATGGGTTGCTTTCGGGTGGGGATGATTATATTACGAAACCATTTAGTCTTCGGGAGTTGGAAGCAAGGATTGTCACAAACATAAAGAGAGAAGAAAGGCATCAACAAAAAACAGAATACCGCTTCATGGATGAAATGCTGATTGATTATTCTGAAAAAATAGTAGCTATAGCTGGACACAGGATGGAGTTCACAAAAATTGAATATCAGATTATTGAATTCTTATCCATGCATCCAGGGCAGGTGTTTGATAAAGAACGTATATATGCACAAGTCTGTGGATATGATGCGGAAGGGGACAGTAGAACGATAACGGAATTAGTACGGCGTATAAGGAAAAAAATAGCGGATTATTCAGAAAAAGAATACATAGAAACTGTATGGGGGATTGGATACCGATGGAAAAAATAAGAAACTTGTCACTGAAAAAAACAATTCTGCTTTATTTTGTGATCAGCTTAACGGCAGCATTTCTGTTATCTGGATTTACAGTTCATTTTGCAAGAAATATGCAGAATAAAATATGGGAAAAATATATTGATTATGCAGATTATACGGACGTGTTTCAGCAATATGGAAAGAAATACGAGATTGAGATATCAAGACCTAATCAATCGCAGATGAATCGTTTGGACCATCATCTTTCGGAAATGTGTGACTTTATGGAAACATATTCGGTACTGATTTTTTCGATTGTTGGGAGTGTTGCTGCGGTATTCTTTTTTTATAAAAATAAGTTAAAGACACCTCTACAGGAACTAAAAGATGCCTCACAAATGATTGCAGATAATGAACTGGATTTTCATGTGTCCTATGAAAATAAAGATGAGATGGGAACTTTGTGTAAAGAATTTGAAATGATGCGAAGTGATTTAGCAGATAACAACAGAAAGATGTGGCGAATGATTGATGACGAGAAGGTTTTGCGGAATGCAATTGCACATGATATACGTTCTCCACTTTCCATATTGCGTGGGTATCAGGAAATGCTCTTAGAGTTTGTTTCTGCTGAGAGTATAAAAACAGAGGATGTTATTGATATCTTACAAACAGGCATGTATCAGATTGACCGTATAGAGCATTTCACGGAAAACATGAGAAAAATGTCCCATTTAGAACAGAGGGAACTGCAATGCTCAGAGATAGAATTATCGGAACTGGCAAAAAAGATTGAGGCAGAAGCTGCCATGCTGTCCAAGAAGGAAAGTAAATTATGTAAGGTAGAAAGAGTGCAGGAACAAAACATTGTGAAAGTGGATGAGGAACTTGTCATGGAAGTGGCAGACAACTTACTGGAAAATGCGGTTCGATATGCACAAAAAAGTATTGTTTTGCAGATAAAGAAAAAGGATGGTTTTCTTATAATTTCTGTTGAAGATGATGGAATAGGATTTGTGGATACTGAGGAAAAAGTAACAGAACCATTTTATCATAAGAATCCACAAGATGATTTAAAGCATTTTGGCCTTGGTATGTATATTTCTCGTATTTTCTGTGAAAAGCATGGAGGAAATTTGAAAATATATAATGCCAGACAAGGCGGTGCTCATGTAGAAGCTCTTTTCAAAGCTGAATAAAAATACTTTATAAGGCTGAAATCACAAATAAAGTGGTTTTAGTCTTTTTTATTGTGAATTTATTGAGAATTGATTTGTATGATGTTGTTAAAGAAATAAAGAAAGGAAGAGATACAATGAAAACAATCATAAAAAGAAGTATACTTGATTATTTAAAGAACCCTGTTTTGTGGATTGGCTTGATTATTATAGTTGCCAGTATGTATCAATGTCTGTCATCGTATTTGCAAATTCATTATATCAAACAGAATGAACAGATCACACAAAATGACGTAGCATTGGAAGATGCTGATGTCATGGATGGGTACATTCCCACATCTGATGATAAAGAAAGAAGAAGGGAGTGGGAAGATACGATCAAAGAGACGTTAATGGACACCTCCAAAAATGGTTTTGGATTTAGCAGGCAGGAAGCAGATCATGTAATGAAAGAAATTCAGAATATGGATGTAAAGACTGCTTCTGAGTTTTTGGAATCCCAATATGGCTATTATAATGCAATATATGCTTATGAGGACCTTGAAATTCATAAGGGGACAGCAGAAGAAATCAATCATTATATCGAGCGGAAATTATCCGAACATTCTTTTTCCTGGTACTTTGCCAAAAAATTTACGGATTTTGCAGGATTGCATATGGCCTTTTTTGCAACAGTCTTGCTATCATTTTTATTTATTCAGGATACACGAAAAAGTACCTATGAATTATTACATACAAAGCCTGTTACGGCAATCCAATATATATGTGGGAAAGTAATAAGCGGATTCATTAGTATGCTGGGAGTATTAGTGATTTTGAATGTTATATTCTTTATGCTGTGTTTGAAAACGTCTTTAGAATCGGGCTTTCCAGTAACACCAATTGATTTTTGCGTGAATTCTCTGATCTATATTGTTCCGAATCTTTTGATGATATGTTGTGTCTATACAATTACAGCATTAATATTTAAAAATCCGCTTCCGGCAGCACCAATCTTGTTTTTACACATTATATATTCAAATATGCTGACCATGAAGAATGATATTTATTATATGAGACCGTTCTCTATTATGGTGCGATTCCCTGGCAGATTTTTTGAAACACATGCAGCCAAAATGTCAAACATAAATCAGATTATTCTTGTAATTTCATCAGTTATATTAGTATGTATTTCTGTTACAATCTGGAAAAGGAGGAGGGTTCATTGAAAACGGAACTAAAAAACTGCCTGTCGTTATATAAGATTTTTTATTCATGTGCATTTATACTGATATTGTGTGCTATTCATCCGATTATATACTATGAAGAAATCGGTTCAGCGATTCAGTCTCCAATAGCATTTTTAACAATTATTTTTTGTAGTGACACATATTTGATGGAAGTAAAAAGTAAGCGTGCCGATGTATTTCATTTGTATGATCAAAAAAAGCAGTTAAAAGTAATATCACAGAGAGTGTGCGTTCAAATATTATATTTATTAATACTTTCCTGTGTTGGATATGTTTTGTTTTTCTGGCAAAAACCGGGCAGTGTAAACGAAGGCGTTTCGGGCACTCAGATATTCCTTTTATTTTCCATTGCAATGTTCGGAACCATCTGGCTTTGGAGTATATGCTCTGTGATTTTGTGTACATTGCTTGGAAATATGTGGGCAGGTATAGGATGTTTATTTGGAATTGTCATTGGACTTATATCAAAAGCGGGAAGTTCATTTTTCGGAAATCTGGGATTGTTTTCTTTCAGCTTTTGTGAACCTACTCAATTAATGTCCGAGAGTTGGATTTATGGAACGCTTGTGTCTTTTATAGTGGGTCTGCTTTTATTTGCAGTATTACCAATGGCTTTAAAGAAAAGGGGATAGATTATGAGTATTAGAATAAATGATTTAACAGTTAGATTTAAAAATGGTGTAGTTGCAGTAAATAAGGCATCTCTTGAAATACCTAAGGGAATTTACGGACTTTTGGGAGAGAATGGTGCTGGAAAAACCACTTTGATGAGGGTTCTTACAACTGTTTTAAAACAAACGGAAGGAATGGTTTCCCTTGATGGAATTCTATATAACGAGGGAAATTATGAGAAAATACAGAAAAAGATTGGTTATCTTCCACAGGAAATCGACTTATATCCGAATCTTACGGTGAAAGAATGTCTTGTATATATGGGGGGACTGTCAGGAGTATCCAGAAATGACCTCGAACAAAGAATTACCTATTATCTGGAAAAGACTTCTCTTACAGAGCATCAGAATAAAAAAATGCGGCAATTATCTGGTGGTATGAAGAGACGTGTCGGACTCATACAGGCACTTCTTAATAATCCGGATTTTTTGATTATTGACGAACCAACAACTGGGTTAGATCCGGAAGAAAGAATCAGGATCCGCAATCTTCTGGTTGATTTTTCAAAGGATAGAACGGTGCTGTTTTCCACTCATGTAGTAGAAGATTTAGCAGCAACCTGTACACAGCTTGCCATTATGAAAAAAGGAAGTTTTTTATATTCCGGAAGCGTGAGTGGATTGCTGGAAAATGCAAAGGGCTGTGTTTGGAATTGTACGGTACAAAATGCAGAAGAGGCCCGTTTGTTAGAAGCCAATTATTCTATTTCATCTAAGCAGTATGTAGAAAATGGAATTCATATGAAAATATTAAGCAAAGGAAAGCCAAATGAGAATTGTGTCCTGGATAATGATATCACTTTGGAAGATGCATATATTTATTTGACGAATAGTTGAATATAACGGCGGGCAAGTTGCCCGCCGTAAATTGTACTTATTTTGTTAAAAGACCGGATAGAGTTTTTCCAATGGAAAATCCAATCTGTGGATATAACTCCTGAATCTCCAGATATTTTGCTTCAATCATTTCAGGCTCATCAGCCCAGATCTTTTCATATATTTTGAAAGCTTTTTTAAAATGTGTTTTGGCGTGTGAAAGATTGGCGGTCATCAGATAAATGGTTGCAAGGGTTTCCTGTACTTTGGCATAATCCAGACATTCATCGGAATGGTATTCCTTGATGATGCCGGATAATTTTTGCAATTCGGAGATTCCTCTTTCGGGTTCCTGCTGTTCTGTCAGGAACATTGCATAATTGGCAATCTGAGGTATGCTGTCATTTATATGAAGCAGGTTAAATTGGTCAAGCAGTGAGATACTTTTTTCCATGTGTTCTCTTGCAAGATCGGGATAAGCGTTCATGCGGTAAAGTCCACCGAGATTGGCATGAAGGTTGGAAACAAGGCGAGCATTGTCAGCAGTGATAGTTTCTATCTGGGCAAGTGCATCCTTTTCCAGTTTTATTGCTTTTTCAGGTTTGGTTTCAAGAGTTGCCTGAAAATCTAGTAATAATGCCCGGTCAGAGTCGGTTCCAATGTTTTTTGTCTTTAACAGCCCCGTCAGTTCCTGAATGATTCCATTCATACCTTTGTGGTAGTTATAGTTATCCATGTATGGAAATGCATTTTCCAGAAAAAGCAGATACTTTGGTATATCATCCTTTTCAATCAATTCTATGATATTTCCGATTGTTTGAAATAGCTTTTTGTAATAATCTACTTCCATTCCATGCATTAAACATATTTTCTGTAAAGAATCCAGTAATATGTGGCAGCGAGTTACAGATGGTTTTGTCTCTGAAAGGGTGATTTCCTGAATCATCGGATGCAGAGAGATAGTGCGACGTGTTGTTGTCTGAACGAAACCAGTCTCAATTAAATCGTTGATCTCATTTAGTGTGGGCAGTTCCAGCCATTTGGCAAACATACGGGCAGAAATATCGGTGGAAGGAAGAAAGCACATATTACACATGATATCCTGCTGTTCAAGAGATAAAGTGTATAAAGAAAACAGCGTATGGATATGACTGTAATAGGTGGCTTTGCTGCTTTGTCCATCTTTGATTATTTTAATTTTATCTTCGTTATGGAAAGATGCTTTTTCCACCTGAAGTCTTGTTAATAACTGGTCTGGAGTTGAGATTCCATTTTCCAGAAGTTTTGCTGCCAGTTCCACGGCAAAAGTATGAGAGTGAACAGTTTCGATGATCTTTTCAACTGTTGCCCGGTACGTGTCTGCCTCTGAATAGAATACCGATGTCAGCTGGAAGAGAGCGTTCATATCCTCTATTTCTTTTAATGGTAGAGTACAGTATTCATCCAGTTTGCTTCTGGTTGTAAACAAAATCTGGCAGCGATATTTTAATACTACTGACAGAAAGCTGTCTTGTGTGGCAGTGACATTAAAATTATCTATGATAAGCAGAGTATCGGATTTCAGGGAACGCAGAAAACGGTTATGTCTTTGAAACCGTTCCTGTTCAGTGCTTTCCGGAAGATCGTCAATAAAATCCATGTCAGTAATATCCTGATGAAGATTACCTGTATATTCTACATATAGAATGTTAGTGTAATGCTTTTTGTAATGTTTTGCGTAGGCTTTGGCAAGTTCGCTTTTACCAATACCGGCGATTCCGCAAAGAAAAACATGCCGGTTTTCCTCAAGCATGGTATATAATTCTTCCAGTTCTTTATCTCTTCCGATAAAATGACGGCATGGTTTCGGAACCTCACTGTCCATAATATAATCCAGCACAATGGGTGACAGGGCACCTCCGGCAATTAATTTTTGATTTTTAGTATCACGTTTGATAAATTGTCGCTCCATGCCAAAAGAAATCAGCTTTGCAAGAAAAAGCAGACGTGAGCTGGCTGGTTTGTACAGAGAAGCCAGATCTTTCTTTTTGGCATCGGAGATGGTGTCATCTTGTATAAATAATGTGTATATATCCTGCATAGCCATATTGCAGTCAGACATCAATGGAAGCAGATTCTGGTGAATGGTTTCTGCCAGCTTTTTCTGATTACTGGGTTTGGAATAGTAGGCAGATATTTTGGGACTGATCTTTGCTTGACCGGTCAGCCAACGACAAACCAGACCATTATCCATAGAAAAATCCTGATTTGCCGGATCATCCATAAAATCTTCAAATAATTCGTATAAAAAATCAGGCTGACTCATTTGATTACTTTCGCTGATATGATTTTTTAAGCAAGTGCTAATAGAAGAAAAATCGCATCGATTCAATAGAAATTCCCCTTTCGTAGTTAAGATTAAGTATATCTATCATAACACGAACATATATTCGATTCAAGAAAATGCGGATATTTTTAAATTGATTGTGTCAATTTACAATCAATTTCTATTCAATGTGGTTTTCCGGCAAGTTCTGTAAAATAAGCTCAGATCAAAACAATAACGGGAGGAGCTTATGCAACAGAATATTGAATTTGAGCGGTGCATTGATTTTCTGGTACGGATGATTGATAAGTACGGCGAAGAAGTCCTCCGGGAGTTGGAGGAAGAAAAACAGAATAAGGAAGAAAAAGAAGCGGCAGTTTCCTGAAATACAAAATGTAAATCAGACTGTCGCTTTTTTGTGAAATTATTCGGTTGCGTTATCTTTTACTTCTGCAAGCATATAAGAATTATATTTACTTTTACGCTTAAATATAATATAATTTAAGCACAAAAGCAAATATCAAGGATAAGGAGGACAACTATGTCAACATCAGATATTTTGGAATCGCTAATTGAAAAAGATAATGGATATTTGATTACATCGAAGGCCGTTGAATCAGGTGTATCAAAGCCATCTGTCTCAAAATACGTCAGAGAGCATGATATGGAAAAAGTGGCACATGGCATTTATATCTTAGATAATGTGTGGCCAGATGAGTTGTTTGTCCTCCAGCAACGAAATAAGAATATTATTTATTCGGGCGAGACCGCCCTTTATTTGCATGGTCTTACCGACAGAGAATACAGTCATATTTGTTTCACTGTTCCTATCGGGTATAATGCAACACATATCAAAAAGAAAAACAAAGAAGTTCGTTATGCAAACCCAGAGATTCTTGATATGGGGACTTGTGAGATCCCGTCAAGTAGCGGTAACTTGGTTAAAGTATATGACAAGGAAAGATGTATTTGTGATTTGATTAAAGATCGAAAGAAATATGAAATTCAGTTATATCAGACAGCAATTAAGGAATATATGTCTTCGAAGGAAAAGAATCTTTCAAGATTGATTGAGTATGCGGTTAAACTTGGAGTAAGGGATGAAGTGATGATGTATGTGGAGGTAATGGTATGATTCATACAGCGAAACAACTTAAAGACAAAGTAAAAAACATGTCAGGCGGGAATGGTGAAGTTGCGCAAGCATTAATTAGAACATATTTTATGGAAAGGTTCTTAGAAAGAGTTTCTGTTTCTGAATACAGGAATAATTTTATTTTGAAAGGCGGAATGCTTGTTGCTTCTATTGTTGGTGTAGACATGAGAGCTACAATGGATATCGATACAACTGTGAAAGCATTACCTCTTAATGAGAAGGATGCTAGAGCAATCATTGAGAGAATCGGTGAGCTTCAGCTTGAAGATGGGGTAACCTTTAAGATTACGTCAGTAAAAGAAATCATGGAAGAATTTGATTATCCTGGCGTTAGGATGATGATAGAAGCTAATCTGGAACGAATGAGGCAACCTTTTAAGATCGATATTTCTACGGATGATGCAATCACGCCAGGTGCAGTAGAGTATAAATACAAGCTTATGTTTGAAGACAGATCAATTTCAGTTTTGTCGTATAATCTTGAAACTCTTCTTGCGGAAAAGATGCAGACGATTTTGGCAAGAGGACTTGCGAATACCAGAATGAGGGATTTTTATGATGTATATGAGATTATGAATTCAAAGGCTGATCAGATAAGCTTTGATGTTTTGAAAAAGGCATTTGCGGCTACTTGCATGAAGCGTGAAACTTCTTTTGGTGAGGAGGAAGTGAGAGAAACCTTAGACAAGATTAAAGATGATTCTGGACTCGAAGAAATGTGGAATCGTTTTAAGCGTGTAAACTATTTTGTTGATGATCTTCCGTGGGGAGAAATATCGGAAACAATAGTAGATAATATTGAAAAAATTTCTTTTTTTAGCGATCAGGTTTCCTGGATCAGTGATGAAAAGGGAATAAAAGACAGGAACAAGTTTTGAAGAAAAATCCTCTAAGAGATAGTGAAATACCTATTGTCTTAGAGGATTTTTTATTGAAGAATTTTAATATTTAAGAGTTTGTTTTTTTCTTTTTGACATTAAAGCTAAGATTTCCTGTGGGTTCGTTTACTGACGTCCGGGAAGTGTCTGCTTTGGTGTGCGGTCACGGTCGGCTTCGTCAATTGCTGTGACAAAACGTTTTACGCTATTTGGATTGGATATGAGAAAATTATGAGTAATACTTGAAGTAGCCATACGGACACCTCCCAGTTTTTGTGGCTTTTTTTGTGTATTAATTATACGATTGGCAGAGAAATGCGTCAATATGAAAAATAAGTATTGAAAATAGTTGGAACAAGTACTAAAATTAAGTTGGGACATTGAATGGAAGTTATGTTACGAGATAATAAGAATTGTAGGTGGAAGGTTTGAACATAGAAGCATATGATGCTGATTCATTGAGAAAAATGGTTAGGTTGCTTGAATATGAGAACAAGATATTAAAAGATAAATTGAAGAAAGCAGGCATTTCATATGAAGAGGTGAATCCTTTTGAAGAAAAAATAGAAAGTGCAGAAGAATATGACCTGGATCAAGGGAGTCGTATTGTAAATCCGCCATATATTACAGAGAAAATGGCAATACGTTTCTTTTCGATGTTTTGGGGAAGAGAAGATGTATATGCTAGACGGGGAAAGAACGGGGGGTATTTTCCACAATGTGCAAATCGTTGGAATGACCGGCTTTGTCCTAAACAACGTAAAGAGAAGATATTTTGTGATGAATGTGAAAATACCCAATGGATTAGTTTGGATGTTAAAAAAATAATTGCTCATTTGTTAGGCACAAAAGAAGATGGATCAGATGTAATAGGTGTATATCCTTTACTGCCAAATGGTACATGCAGATTTATAGTATTTGATTTTGATAATCACGAAAAAGGAGCAGAGGTTACGGACTTTGCAAATACGGATAATGAGTGGCATAAAGAAGTGGATGCGCTTAGAAAAATGTGTGAGCTTAATGGTATCAGACCTTTAGTTGAGAGGTCTCGATCTGGAAAAGGTGCCCATGTATGGATTTTCTTTAAAAAGGCAATACCTGCGGCAACAGC
The DNA here is from genome assembly GCF_014287535.1 of Blautia segnis. Lineage (NCBI taxonomy): Bacteria > Bacillati > Bacillota > Clostridia > Lachnospirales > Lachnospiraceae > Blautia > Blautia segnis. The sequence goes on from NZ_JACOOT010000010.1 coordinate 10,115, forward strand.
AAGGAATTTTGGATTTCTCCTATTAGACAAGGGTTCAACTTCCATCAATCTGAAATCGTTTCATTATTATGATAGAATGTATCCTTCGCAGGATGTGGCAAGCAGCATAGGTAATTTGATTGCATTGCCATTACAGGGGCAGGCTCTTAAAAATGGAAATAGTGCTTTTGTAGATGAAAATTGGAATGCTTATCCTGATCAATGGGATGCTCTTTTCAATAAAACAAGAAAGCTGGGAATAGAAGATGTTGAACAATGCATGGCAAAATGGCAGGGAGAATTAGCAGAAGTCCGAGGAACGCTTACTAATATTGAGAAGAATGTCAGACCGAAACCATGGAAGAAGAAATGTGAGTTTTGTAAGTTAGATGTTGTGGGCAAGCTTCACATGGTATTGGGCAATGGAGTTTATGTTGATACTCTGAATCTTATGCCAAGAATACAAAATCAGATTCGTAGTTTGGCGGCATTTGATAATCCGGAATTTTACAAAAATAAAAGGCTGGGATATTCTAATTATTATAATTTCAGTGCTGTATATTTAGGTAAGGATATAGATGGATATATACAGATTCCGAGAGGACTGCGGGAAAATATTATACAGGAATGTGAAAAAGCAGGCATTTCAGTTGATGTTTCAGATCAAAGAGAAACAGGACAACCTATCAGAGTATCTTTTAAAGGTGATTTGCGAATGCAACAGGAATTAGCGGCAGAAAAATTATTATCACATTCAGATGGGGTTCTGAGTGCGGCAACTGCATTTGGAAAGACTGTAGTATGTAGTTACCTTATTGCAGAGCGAAAAGTAAATACGCTCATTTTGCTGCAAAGTAAAGATTTGCTTAATCAGTGGGTTGATGAATTGAATCATTTCTTAGAGATAAGAGAAGAACCACCGGAATATGAAACAAAAACAGGAAGAAAGAAAAAAAGAAATAGTGTGATAGGCGTTTTGCACGGAAATAAAAATACATTGACAGGGATTATAGATGTTGCAATGGTTGGTTCAATGTACAGCAGAGGAAAATTTAATGAACGGATTAATTCTTACGGAATGGTAATTATGGATGAATGTCATCACGCAGCTTCTAACACATCTATGGAATTATTGCAGAAAATAAATGCAAAATATGTATATGGTGTTTCTGCTACACCTAAACGTGGTGACAGTCTTGATCGGATTATCTATATGCTGCTGGGACCTTTGAGACATAGATTTACTGCGTTGGAGAGGGCTAAGGAGCAAGGGATTGGAAATTATTTTGTCCCAAGATACACAAGAGTAGTTGATACTGCAGAAAGCAAGGAAAATATTAATAAAGCATATAATTTGATTAGTACCAGTAAGGTGCGCAATGAAATGATTATAGATGATGTTATAACTTGTGTTGCAAGAAAACAAACTCCTGTAATTTTAACAAGATTTAAGGAACATGCAAAATTTTTACATGATGCCTTAAAGGAAAAAGCAGATCATGTATTCCTTTTATATGGGGATAATTCGGATAAGGAAAATGCTGAAATAAGAGTAAAATTAAAGCAGATACCTGAAAATGAATCGCTTATTTTGGTGGCAACTGGTCAGAAAATAGGAGAAGGGTTTGATTTCCCAAGACTGGATGTATTAATGCTTGCAGCACCTGTATCTTTTGAAGGACGCCTGGAACAGTATGTAGGTAGATTAAACAGAGATTATGTCGGAAAAGAAGCTGTTTATGTGTATGATTATATTGATTCGCATGTGCGTTATTTTGATAAAATGTATGCAAAAAGATTGAGAACGTACAGGAAGACAGGATTTTCAATCTGGACACAAGAGTTGCAACCTAAACAAATAATAAATGCAATATTTGATTCTGTAAATTATACCGAAAAATTCGAGCAAGATATTGTAGAGTCAGAAAAAATGGTGGTAATTTCCAGTCCAGATATCAGACAGGATAAAATTGACAGATTTTTATTACTAATCAAGAAGAGACAGGAAGTAGGGGTAAAGGTCACTGTTATTACAACAGATCCGGAAGATATTACTTACGGAAAGTCAGATGTATGTTATGAATTAATCAGAGCAATGCAATTGGTAGGAATAAATGTGATAACAAGAACAGAAGTAGAAGAATGTTTTGCCGTTATTGATGATGAAATAGTATGGCATGGCGGGATGAATCTACTTGGAAAAGCTGATGTCTGGGATAACTTAATGCGTATCAGAAATTCACAAGTTGCAACGGAATTGTTGGAAATTGCTTTGGGATATTCTGAGGAGAGGAGGAAAAGTGAATAAAAAGATAAAATGTGATACCTATACCAGAGTATCCACAACCATGCAGGTAGATGGCTACAGTCTGGATGCTCAGAAAGAAAAACTCAAGAGATATGCGGAATTTCAGAACATGGAAATCGTAAATGAGTATTCCGATGAAGGTAAATCTGGAAAGAGCGTAGAGGGCAGACCGGAATTTCAGAGAATGTTGGATAATATTGAGAATGGCACAGATGAGGTGCAGTTTGTACTGGTGTTCAAGCTTTCCAGATTCGGTCGTAATGCGGCAGATGTATTAAACTCTTTGCAGAGGATGCAGGATTTTGGAGTGAATCTGATCTGTGTTGAAGATGGGATTGACAGCTCAAAAGATAGTGGAAAGCTGATGATTTCTGTTCTGTCTGCGGTGGCAGAGATTGAACGGGAGAATATCCTTGTTCAGACAATGGAAGGACGTAAGCAGAAAGCAAGGGAAGGAAAATGGAACGGCGGGTTTGCTCCATATGGCTATGAATTGGTAAATGGAGAATTGCAGATCGCAGAGGACGAAGCAGAGATTATTCGTCTGATCTATGATAAATTTATTCATACCAATATGGGAATCTCTGCGATTGCTGCATGGCTGAACCAGCATGGATATAAAAAGAAAAAACGACAGAATAATACACTGGACGCATTTGCCGCATCATTTATAAAAGGCGTTCTGGATAATCCGGTATACTGTGGAAAGCTGGCTTATGGACGAAGGAAAAACGAGAAAGTTTCTGGTACAAGAAATGAATATCGCATTGTAAAGCAGGAAAATTATATGCTGCACGATGGTATCCATGAAGGGATTATTTCGGAAACAGACTGGGAGCTGGCTCATCAAAAACGGGAAAAAACAGGTGTGAAATATGAAAAGACACATAGTCTCGATCATGAGCATATCTTATCCGGAATATTGAGATGCCCGTTATGTGGAAGCGGTATGTATGGAAACGTGAATCGAAAGAAAAAGAAAGACGGAACCTTATATAAGGATTATTTCTATTATGCCTGCAAACATCGTCGCCTGGTAGATGGTCATAAATGTGGATATCGTAAACAATGGAGCGAGGAGAAGATTAACAATGCAGTGGAAGAGGTTATTCGGAAGCTGGTGAAGAATCCTAAATTCGAAGAAGCAATTCTGAATAAAATCGGTTCAAGAATAGATACAGAAGAAATAGAAAAAGAGATTGAAGGACTGGAAAAACAGCACAGGCAGCTGACCGGAGCAAAAGGAAGACTTGGACAGCAGATGGATAGCCTGGACATCATGGATAAATTTTACGAGAAGAAATATCAGGATATGGAGACAAGGTTATACCGTCTGTATGATGAAATTGAAGGCGTGGAGAACAGTATAGAAGAAGTCAAGAATCGCCTGCTGAATATCCGGCAACAGAAAATATCAGAAGAAAACGTCTATCAATTTCTTTTATATTTTGATAAACTATATGATAAGTTCACCGACCTGGAGAAGAAAGAATTTCTTAACAGTTTTGTAGAACAGGTGGACATTTACGAGCAGGAGCAGCCGGATGGCAGATTCCTGAAGCACATAAAGTTCCGTTTCCCTGTGTATTTTGGAGGCGGGGAGACACAGGAACTTTGTTGGGACAAAGAAAGTACCGTTGAAACTGTGTGCCTCTTGAGCAACCGAAAACCAGATACCACGGTAAAACTCATAATACACTGAAACAAAGCAAAACAGAAGCTGTTGATGCGTTAGAAGATAACGTGTCAGCGGCTTTTTCTTTTTATCTAAAAATCTATTAGTCAAGTCTGAAAGGAGTCAATTCTATGGCAAAGAAAAATGTAAGAAACATGAAGGTTTGTGGACAGAGCGGTTATAAATATGAGACAGTTCCGGCGATTACATAAAAAATACCTCCGTTTTCGTATTGATTGATTCAGCAGGTCGTACCGGTGTGGTACTGCTTTGCTGTGGGGTAAGCATACGAAAATCGGAGGAAAAAGGCATTGAGGGGAAATTGAGCTGGAATTGAGTGAATGTTTGGAAAGTTGTAAAATTGAATTTCCATTTTGGCAAAGAATTACCACAGTAATTGTGATGAGATAACGTGAATGAAAAATATAGTGATTGGGTATCCGGCAAATTTGATTCTTAAAAGTAGCATTTCTAAATGCAGCAAATTTTTATTATAAAACATTACTTTACAAGAAGAATAAAAAAGTATATAATTCTTTAATAAAATATTTAATAAAAGAGGATGAGAAAACGGAAAATAAAGATAAAAGAAATATAACAAGAAAAAAAATAATTAATTATGTGCTGAACAATCATGTTACATCCAAGGCGGAAATTGCAAAAGAGTTAAACTTGAGTATGCCGACTGTGTTAGCAAATGTGAATGACTTGTTAGAAAAAATGGTGTTGGAAGAAACTGGGGAATATGCTTCGACTGGTGGCCGGAAGGCAAAAAGTATAGGAATTAATAAGTCATACTGTCATGCAATGGGAATTTTGATTACAGCGAATCATATAGAAATGGTATTAGTAAATCTTGGAGATGAGATTATAAAAAAAGATCGCATCCGTTTAAAATTTACGGCAGAATTATCCTATTGTACAGAGGTGGCACAAAAGGTCAAAACTTTTCTTGAAGGCGAATTAGCGAAGGATACGCTACTTGGGATTGGAGTGGCGATTCCAGGAATCATTGATCAGAAAGAACGGATCGTTTTAAAATCTCATGCTTTAGGCATAGAGAATTATAGTCTGCGCTTTTTAGAGCAGGCTCTGGAAATTCCAGTATATTTTGAAAATGATGCTAATGCTGCAATGCTTGCAGAAAAAAAGCAAAAGTATCCAAATGCGATATATCTGTCTTTGAACCATACCTTAGGAGGCGCATTCTGCATAGATGGAAAGCTGTTTCGAGGGCAGAACCAGAAAGCAGGGGAGTTTGGTCACATGATACTCGTTCCCGGTGGAAGAAAGTGTTATTGTGGTAAATCAGGATGTGCGGATGCATATTGTGCTGCAAGTGTACTGACACAAGATAACAGGCAGTCACTGGATGCATTTATGGAAAAAATTGAAAGTGGTGATGAAAAAACTTTTCAGACATGGAATGAGTATCTGGATCATCTTGCTGTTTTGATATCAAATCTGCGGATGGCATATGATATGGATATCATACTAGGAGGTGATGTGGGAGGGGTATTGTCAGATTATATGATACCACTGGGAGAAAAAGTGATGGCATATAATGGCTTTGAGCATGATGTTTCATACTTGAAAAATTGTTCGTATAAGAAAGAAGCGTCGGCTGTTGGAGCCGCGAAATACTTTTTTACAAAACATATGGTAGAATTGTAAATTTTTTGAACGCAGATAAGCAGTCCACCGCATCTGATGCGTAGGGCAAGGGGATGTTTAGTCTGTTGGAGTTAAAAACTCCCACTGACAGGTTGCAAAGCGAATGCAGATGTCCGCTTTATATGCGTGAAAAACGAGAAGTTGTCTAAAATTAGAAAAAGATATTATAGTAAAAAACGGAAAGAAAACAGTAACTACGGTTTCCTTTCCGTTTTTGCGTGTTGATTGTGAAAAACACACAAAAAATGTATTTTGAAATTATGAAATATATAAAATTATGAAAAACATATTGACAAATCGTGTTTACAGGGTAATAATGTAATTACTTTAATAAAACATTTTACAAAACATAAAATAAAACAATATAAAAAAGGAGGAAACAATTATGTTACAGCAGGTAATGACAAATCCAGGAGAAATTATTTTTAGAGAGGTTCCGGTTCCGGAGGTAAAAGAAAATCAGGTGTTGGTAAAGATTATGAATATTGGTGTTTGTGGATCAGATATTCATGTTTATCATGGAAAACATCCGTTTACAAAATATCCGGTAACACAGGGACATGAGGTTTCCGGTGAGATCACAGAACTTGGAAAAAATGTCACAGAGTTTCAGGTTGGACAGAAGGTGACGATAGAGCCGCAGGTATATTGTGGACACTGCTATCCATGCCGTCATGGAAAGTATAATCTTTGTGAGGAATTAAAAGTAATGGGATTTCAGACGACAGGAACAGCATCTGAGTATTTTGCAGTGGATGCATCGAAAGTAACACCGATTCCAGAAGATATGTCCTATGAAGAAGGAGCTATGATCGAACCTCTTGCGGTGGCAGTTCATGGTGTAAAACAGATGGGCGATGTGGCTGGTATGAATATTGCAGTCCTTGGCGCAGGACCGATCGGAAATCTCGTGGCACAGGCAGCAAAAGGAATGGGGGCAGCGAAAGTGATGATCACAGATATCAGTGATCTTAGACTGGCAAAGGCAAAAGAATGTGGAATTGATGTGTGTGTGAATACCAAAAATAAAGACTTCGGTGAGGCAATGATCGAAGCCTTTGGACCGGATAAGGCGGATGTAATCTACGACTGTGCTGGAAACAATATCACAATGGGGCAGGCAATCAAGTATGCAAGAAAAGGAAGTACAATCGTATTGGTGGCTGTTTTTGCTGGAATGGCAGAGATAGATCTTGCGGTGGCAAATGACCACGAACTTGACATTAAGAGCACGATGATGTACCGCCATGATGATTATATAGATGGAATCAGACTGGTAAATGAGGGCAAAGTTCATTTGAAACCGCTTATCTCAAAGACATTTGCTTTTAAAGATTATCTGAAGGCATACCAGTATATTGATGATAACCGTGAGACAACGATGAAAGTAATTATCAATGTAAGTGAAAAGTAAGGAGTTCACATGAAAAATATACAGTTATTACAGACGGAATCGAAGAATTGCCATTTGGGGAAAATGGTGTGAAGTTTTTTATGATTAAGGGACCAAATGAGGAAAAAATAGAGTTCTGTCAGAAACTCTGATAAAAACAGGAGAGACATATGGGAAGCGAAAACAAAAATGGAAAAGTACCGCTGATCAGTAAGATCGCATATGGGTTTGGTGATGTTGGATGTAATTTCAGCTGGATGTTCGTCAGTAATTTTCTGATGATATTTTATACAGACGTGTTCGGAATCAGTATGGCGGCGGTGTCAGCACTTATGCTTTTTTCAAGATTCTGGGATGCAATCAATGATCCAATCGTCGGGGGACTTACGGATAAAACAAAATCGAGATGGGGACGGTACCGTCCATGGCTGTTAGTAGCGGCACCAATTACAGCGATTCTTCTTGTCATGACATTCTGGGCAAGACCTGACTGGCCGCAGAATGGAAAGATTATTTATATGGTAATTACATACTGTCTGCTGGTTTTGGGGTATACCTGTGTGAATATTCCATATGGAACCTTGTGTGGTGCTATGACACAGGATATTGATGAACGTGCAAAAATAAATACATCCCGTTCGGTTGCAGCGATGATTGCAATTGGTGTGTTAAATATTATCACAGTTCCGCTGATCAGCAAATTCGGCAGTCACAGTGCAAAGACAGGATATTTGACGGTTGCGGTCATATATGGATGTATTTTTACAGCCTGTCATTTCTTCTGCTTTGCGAAGACGAAAGAGGCAGTGATTACTCCGGAAAAAGAAAAAATTTCTGTAAAGGTTCAGTTGAAAGCAGTCATGCAGAACAGACCATATCTTCTTGCATTGGTAGGACAGATATTATTTGGATTTACATTATATGGTAGAAACGCAGATATTCTGTATTATTTTACATATGTGGAAAGGAATGCCTCCTACTACACAACTTATTCGATGTGCATCATTATTCCTTCTATCATAGGGGCAGCCTGTTTTCAACCAGTATTCCGCAAGCTGAATAACAAAGGAAGAACAGCCTCTCTCTTTGCTTTATTTACAGGAATTTCCATGCTGACTATGTTTTTCTTTAATGCCAAAGAATCACCAGCCATTTTTTATGCTTTATCTGGTCTGACACAGTTTTTCTTCTCTGGATTTAATACAGCAATCTATGCAATTATTCCAGACTGCGTGGAATATGGGGAGTGGAAAACCGGACTTAGAAATGACGGTTTTCAGTATGCATTTATTTCACTTGGAAATAAAATCGGAATGGCAGTTGGAACAGCACTTTTAGCAGGATTACTTGGAAAATATGGTTATATTGCAAATCAGACACAAAATACAACTGTACTTTCAATTATGAAACATGCGTTTACGACGATTCCAGGTGCACTTTGGATTGTGACTGCGGTTGTATTGTTTTTCTACCGGTTAAATAAAAAACGTTACAACGAGATTGTGGAGGAACTGAAAAATGGAAGAAAAAGTTGATATCGTGGCATTGGGAGAATTGCTGATCGATTTTACGGAAGCAGGACACAGTCAGGATGGGAGAAAATTGTTCGAACAGAATCCCGGCGGTGCTCCGGCAAATCTTCTAACCGTTGCAAGCCACTTTGGGTATCATACATCTTTTATTGAAAAAGTTGGAAACGATATGCATGGTAAATTTTTAAAGAAGACATTGCAAAAGGAAGGAATCAGTGCCAATATCTTTTGATTTTAAAAGACATTTCAATTCCTGAAGTAGTGCTTTCATGCCTTTCTGATAATCATATTTTTGCATATATGGAAAAGAATTTTCCAGAAAAAGCAGATATTTTGGCATGTCATCCTTTTGAATCAATTCTATGATATTTCCTATTATCTGAAACTGCTTCTTGTAATAATCAACCTCAATTCCATGCATTAAACATATTTGCTGTAAAGAATCCAGTAATGTGTGGCAGCTACTTACAGATGGCTTTGTCTCTGAAAGGGCAATTTCCTGAATCATCGGATGCAGGGAAATAGTGTGGCGAGTATTAGTCTGGATAAAGCCAGTTTCTATCAGATTATTGATTTCATTCAAATTTGATAGATGCATCCATTTTGCAAAAATTCTTGCTTTACTACTTTGACCGTCTTTAATAATCCGAATGTCGTCTTCATTTTCTAACGCTGTTTTTTCTTCCTGTAATTTTCTTAATAATTGAGCTGGTGATAGACTGGTGCAGATCTCCGGTGTATTCAATATAAAGGATGTTGGTATAATATTTTTTATGCTTTCTGGCATATGCTTTAGCCAATTCACTTTTTCCAATGCCTGGTATGCCATAAAGAAATACTTTGGAATTGTTTTCCAGACATTCATGAAGATTTTCTATTTCGGATTTTCTGCCAACAAAATGCCGGCAGGGTTTTGGGACTTCACTGTCAGCAATATAGCCAAGAACAACAGGAGACAAGGAGTCTCCGGCAAGAAGCTTTTGATTCTTTGTATCACGCTTGATAAAGGTACGTTCCATTCCAAAGCAGATATACATCAGATAAAGCCTTATCCGGGTCAAACATCATAGGTAGAATCATATGTTCCAGAGTATCTGAAAGTTTTAGCTGAGAACTTTTGGCAGAATAGTAGTTGATAAGTTTGGGACTGACTTTTGCCTGTCCGCTCATCCAACGGCATACAAGTCCATTATCAAAAGAAAAATCTGCACCTTCCGGACTGGAAAGAAAGTCATCAAATACTTCATATAAAAATTCAGACTGATTCAACTGATTGTTTTCCCGCACGTAGCTTCGTAAAATTGTCATAATAGAACTAAAATCACATCGATCCAATGGGCATTTCCTCCTTTCCGTAAAATATAACTGGTGAATAAGTTTTCTTGAATAAAGATATCATACCATGAACATACATTCGATTCAAGAAAATGAAATATGTTTTATTAGTGTTTTTCTCAATTTGGAGTCAATTTCGATTCAATGCTGTTTGAGGGTATGTTCTGTAAAATAAGCTCAGGTCAAAACAATGACGGGAGGAGCTTATGCAACAGAATATTAAATTTGAGCGGTGCATTGATTTTCTGGTACGGATGATCGATAAGTACGGCGATGAAGTCCTCCGTGAGTTGGAGGAAGAAAAACAGGATAAAGAAGAAAAAGAAGCGGCAGTTTCCTGAAATACAAAATGTAAATCAGACTGTCGCTTTTTTGTGAAATTATTCGGCTGCGTTATCTTTTACTTCTGCAAGCATAATCTGCTCAAGTCGGTCAATATCTGGAAATACCACTTTTTTTCCTCTGGAATGAAGTTGACGAATTTTTTTCATACGTGTTGTTACTTCCTTGTGAATGGAATGCTTAACAGGAACCGGATTATTATTTCGAGTATGTATATGGTCAAGATAATAATCTCTGATTGGAAACATATTCTGGAGAAGAAAAGCAGCTTCTTTTCCATCAAATTCACCTAAAACAATCGTTAGGCACTTTCCGTATTTAGTCACCTGTTTATCGTGTATTGCTTTAAACTTTTCTACACGAGAACTGAGTGGAACCATCCATAACAGAGAAGTTTTATTGTCACGCAGACAGTAAAAAGTAGGACGGTATGTACCACCTTCTTTGTTCTGCATTAAGTTGGAATCACGTACTTTTTCAAAGTATTCATCTTTAATATGGTAAACGTATCCTTCTTGGTATATCATGTTCATCACCTATAAAATAAGCCCTGCCATGCGGCAGGACCGAAATTTTCGAGCCGGACATTTATTAGACGCTTCCGGTGAGCGAACAATATTTTCGAGCCGATCACTTATAAGCCGCCAACGGTGGGCGAACAATATTTTCGATGACAGAAATCCTGTCTCTATCATTATTATATGGTTGTAACGAAAATATGTCAATAAAAAATAAAAAGAAGTATTGAAAATAGTTGGAACAAGTACTAAAATAAAGTTGGGACAAAAAACGGAGCTATATTGCGAGGAAGATTATGAAGAATAAGAAGATTAAATGCGATATATATACCAGAGTATCTACAACCATGCAGGTAGATGGATACAGTTTGGACGCTCAGAAAGAAAAACTCAAGAGATATGCGGAGTTTCAGAACATGGAAATCGTAAATGAGTATTCAGACGAAGGCAAAACTGGAAAAAGTGTAGAGGGCAGACCAGAATTCCAAAGAATGCTGGAAAATATTGAGAATGGAAAAGATGAGGTGCAGTTTGTATTGGTGTTCAAACTTTCCAGATTCGGTCGTAATGCGGCAGATGTATTAAACTCTTTGCAAAGAATGCAGGACTTTGGAGTGAATCTGATCTGTGTTGAAGACGGAATTGACAGTTCTAAAGATAGTGGAAAGCTGATGATTTCTGTTCTATCTGCGGTGGCAGAGATTGAACGAGAAAATATTCTTGTTCAGACAAGGGAAGGACGTAAGCAGAAAGCCAGAGAAGGGAAATGGAACGGTGGATTTGCCCCATATGGTTATGAATTGGTAAATGGAGAATTGGAGATTGCAGAGGACGAAGCAGAAATTATTCGCCTGATTTATGACAAATTTATTCATACCAATATGGGAATCGCTGCGATTGCTGCATGGCTGAACCAGCATGGATATAAAAAGAAAAAACGACAGAATAATACACTGGACGCATTTGCCACTTCCTTTATAAAAGGTGTTCTGGATAATCCGGTATACTGTGGAAAACTGGCTTATGGACGAAGGAAGAACGAGAAAGTTTCTGGAACAAGAAATGAATATCGCATTGTAAAACAGGAAAATTATATGCTGCATGATGGCATCCATGAAGGGATTATTTCAGAAACAGACTGGGAGCTGGCTCATCAAAAACGAGAAAAAACAGGTGTGAAATATGAAAAGACACATAGTCTCGATCATGAGCATATTTTATCTGGAATATTGAGATGCCCGTTATGTGGAAGCGGTATGTATGGAAACGTGAATCGAAAGAAAAAGAAAGACGGAACTTTATATAAGGATTATTTCTATTATGCCTGCAAACATCGTCGCCTGGTAGATGGTCATAAATGTGGATATCGTAAACAATGGAGTGAGGAGAAGATTAACAATGCAGTAGAAGAAGTTATTCGGAAGCTGGTGAAGAATCCAAAGTTTGAGGAAGCAATACTGAATAAAATCGGTTCAAGAATAGATACAGAAGAAATAGAAAAAGAGATTGAAGGATTGGAAAAGCAGCACAGGCAGTTGACCGGAGCAAAGGCAAGACTTGGACAGCAGATGGACAGTCTGGATATCATGGATAAATTTTATGAGAAGAAATATCAGGATATGGAGACAAGGTTATACCGTTTGTATGATGAGATTGAAGGCGTGGAGAACAGTATAGAAGAAGTCAAGAACCGCCTGCTGAATATTCAGCAACAGAAAATATCAGAAGAAAACGTCTATCAATTCCTTTTATATTTTGATAAACTATATGATAAGTTCACCGACCTGGAGAAGAAAGAATTTCTTAACAGTTTTGTAGAACAGGTGGACATTTATGAGCAGGAGCAGCCAGATGGCAGATTCCTGAAGCACATAAAGTTCCGTTTCCCGGTGTATTTTGGAGACAGGGAGACACAGGAACTTTGTTGGGACAACGAAAGCACCGTGGAGACATGTTGCCTTTTGACAAACGAAAACCAGATGCCAAGGTAAAAATAGGCATTGATATGGATGATTATTACCGTATCAGGGAGAATGCTGAAAGCAAATAAACCTTTACAAAACCGAATAATACACTGAATTAAAGCAGGATAGAAGCTGTTGATGCGTTAGAAGATAACGTGTCAGCGGCTTTTTCTTTTTATCTGAAAATCTATTAGTCAAATCTGAAGGGAGTATGCAGCAAGTGATACAGGAGAACTCTTGGAGTGAGTTTTCCAAAATTATCACAAAATGTTTCCTGCTTATTTCTCCTGTCATATAATGTTTTGCAAATTATTTTGCATGGATGTTCGCTGATAATAGGTATTTATGATATCATGTAAAGTAATCGTATTCATTTTTTCTTCAGCAGTTTTTTGGATTTCATTATAGAATCCCTGCAAAGACAACTGAATATTAATGCCAACGCCGCAATCTGGATTGGTATGAGTATCTAAATGAAGCAATGGTTTATCACCTTCAACTGCTTTATAAATATCCAGCAATGTAATCTGGTCTGCTGGTTTTGAAAGAGAAGGACGGGCATGTCCGGCTACACTGGTCATAAGTCCGGCTTTTTTTAGTTTTAACATAAGCTGGCGTACAAAGCCGGGATTTGTATGGACACTTTCTGCAATTGAGGCACTGGAGAGAGATTTTTCCTGGTTGATAGCAATCAGAACCATCACATGAACAGTATCGCTTAATTTCGTTGAGTATTTCATGATAAGAAACTCCTTGTAGTATGATATAATGATTTTGTTTTCACATTTTTGAGAAAAAATATTTCTGGTTTGTCAAAAACATCTCAAGGTCTCAACAGTTCTTTTTAATGTGTTGAGAACTTGTACATATTTTTTATTTTGACGATTGTAAATAATATAATTATAACTATAATGAAATTTGAAGGAAACGTCAACACAGGAATGAAATCACCAAAATCCTTGCATAAACATTGATTATTATATGATGCGATGAAATATTTACAAAGGAGAGCTTATGGAATACAAAAATCAAACAGAAAATCGTGCATTTCAGGAAATGTTGCAGGCAGCAGTAAAACGGCTGCAAAATCGTTCCGGAGAGGATCTTGCTGCAAAAAGTGGAGCTGTTTTTCATAGCAGCCGAAATGTGCTTGAAGTACTGAGTTTTTATGAAACGATTGAAATTCAACTCCCTGAGTTTCGTATTAACTCAAATATGGATGAATGGCATTATCTGATATTGCTGCATTATCTGGATATGGCCGATGGAATAGAAGGCTCACAGAAGCTCATTACTTTTGGTAACCTGAAAGATGGATTGATTCGGGGAACCAAGTTTGACCGGACTGCAGAGCAGAAACTGGAAAAACTTTTGCAGGATAAAGATCCTGAGAAAATTCAGAAAGCATGTACAAGTCTGGGTGCAGAATTCACAGAGACAAAGGCGGATCTGAGTGCTGTTTTTCCAGTTCTGCCAAGATATCCGGTAACTTTAAAGATATGGTTTGCGGATGAAGAATTTCCTGCATCGGGAAAACTATTTCTTCAAGATCATGCCGATCATTATCTGAGTGTAGAAGATGCGGTAACAGTTGGAGAAATTTTACTGCAAAAATTATCGGAAGTATTTTCTTCCCTCTGATCATGAATCAGAAAACTTTCCAGTCCGGCTTTGATAAATTTGTCGATTACTGTCTGAATCTGTTTCCAGTCATTACAGTGATTGCGGAGCATCAGTCTGTTGATGGAAAGGCAGCCATTCATTTGAAAATAAAAAACCGATTCTGCCTGTTCAAAGGTTAGGAGGCTGTGTGACATAAGCCAGGTCACATAGCCTTCTTTTGTATTTTCTGCTATTTTTTCCAGAAGAATAGGGGCAATTGCATCATCCAGAAACAGTGCCCTGTATTGTGATTCCATCTGTATTTTCTGACAGAACGGATAGGAACAGCTTTTTTGATTTAGACAGAATAAATGATCTACAGTTGTTAACATATCCTGAGTCATATCATTAAAAATATCGGATAATACATCATGGACATCGTAGTAATGAAGATAAAAAGTGCCACGGTTGATTTCAGCATTTTTGCAGATCTCTGTAACTGTAATTTTCGTAAAACTTTTCTGCTTTAACAATTCTAAGAACGTATCTTTTATGGTTTGCCTAGTATAGCGGGTACGGCGATTCTGTTTTCTCGTTTTTTCTGACATTATATACTCCTGTATTATTTGGTATCATATGATTCCTCAACAATTTTTCTGATGTGTTGAGCAGCCATACAAATCTCATAGATTGATTATTGTAATTTATATAGTAACAACTATAATGGGGTTTAAAGAAAAAGTCAACAAATTATTCATAATTTTAGGAGGAAAACATGGGACATGTAATTGCAGTATCAGGAAAAGGCGGTGTAGGAAAAACAACTCTTTGTGGATTGTTGATCCAGTATTTGTGTGAAAGTGGGAAATGTCCGGTTCTGGCCGTGGATGCAGATGCGAATGCCAATTTAAATGAAGTGCTTGGTGTGGAGCCGGAGATCACACTTGGAGAGCTGAGAGAAGAAATTGAGCGGGCAGGTGTCGACCCACGATATCAGATTCCCTCCGGTATGACAAAACAGGCATATCTGGAAATGCGTCTTTCCGATGCAATTGCAGAAGAAGATGATTATGATCTGATGGTAATGGGGCGAACCCAGGGACAGGGCTGTTATTGTTTTGTAAATGGTCTTGTACAGACCCAGGTTCAGAAACTGCAAAGCCATTATTCATATATTGTGGTTGATAATGAAGCGGGTATGGAACACATCAGCAGAGGAATCCTGCCAATGATGGAAGTTGCGATTCTTGTAAGTGACTGTTCCAGAAGAGGTGTTCAGGCAGCCGGACGTATTGCAAAGCTGATGAAGGAATTAAACTTTAAGCCACAAAAGACAGGATTAATTGTGAATCGTGTTCCGGATGGAAAATTGGATGCCGGAACTCTGGAAGAAATCCGAAATCAGGGACTGGAGCTGTTAGGGGTTGTACCACATGATGACCAGGTATATCAGTATGACTGTGATGGAAAGCCGATCATACGGCTTCCGAAAGATTCTCCTGTAAGAAGTGCACTGGGAGAAATTGTAAAGAAGTTAGGATTGTGAGTTGGAGGGTTGAAAGTTTGAAGATTGAGTAAACAGAAATATTATCTGATTTGGTATAACCAATTGCAAAGAAAGGAAAATCTTCATGGGAAATCATTGGACAGAAATAGAAAAATATTTAGAAGACCAGAAGATAGCGCAGGAACTGATTGGAGAATTGAGAGATTTTCACATGCGTTATGAGGTAGAGGATCAGGTAAAGGAACGGGTAGAAAAACCGGATATCCTATTTTATGGGAAAAAGATTCTGGAAATGTCAATAGCAGCGCTTCTTCAGGGAGA
Source organism: Blautia segnis (assembly GCF_014287535.1). Lineage (NCBI taxonomy): Bacteria > Bacillati > Bacillota > Clostridia > Lachnospirales > Lachnospiraceae > Blautia > Blautia segnis. The sequence goes on from NZ_JACOOT010000010.1 coordinate 26,265, forward strand.
TAACCTGTTACTTTCCGGTGCAAAAGCTACAGGGAAAAATGTACTATGTGAGACACTGGCATGGATATTCGGAAGACCGGAATACGACATTTCTTTTCATGTAAATACAGACAGTGCCGATCTGATTGGAACGGATACCTTTATAAATAATGAGGTTCGCCTTCGGAAAGGTCCCATCTACCAATGCGCGGAATTTGGAGGATTTGGAATCCTGGACGAAATCAATATGGCAAAAAATGATGCAGTTTCTGTACTGCATGCCACACTGGATCATCGGCGCAGAATCGATATTCCAGGATATAACAGGATTTTACTTCATCCGGCAACACGATTTATCGGCACGATGAATTATGGTTATGCAGGTACCAGAGAGCTAAATGAAGCATTAGTTTCAAGGTTTATGGTAATTGATATGCCTGAAATGGATGAGGATAGTGTCCTTTTTGTATTAAGACAACATTTTCCAGATGGGGAAAAAAGTGCACTGAAAGCTTTTGCAGGGCTGTTTCTGGATTTGCAGATCAAAGCTTATCATGGAGAAATCTCAACAAAATCTCTTGACCTGAGAGGATTGGTTTCTGCTGTAAAAGCAACAAGAAGCGGACTTTCTCCAATTGATGCAATCCAGATGGGGATCATAAATAAAAGTTTTGATGTATTTGAAAAAGAGATCGTAGAAGATGTGGTTTCTACCAGAATCCCATCTTCCTGGACCGGAAAAGACATATGGGGGTAAACTTGTATGGAGGATGTCAGATGGCCGGCGAAACAACTGGAAGAACATCGTCTGGAGATCAGCAATCGTATCAGAAATCTTTTTTGGACAGTCAGTGGTGATTATGATATAGAATTTGAACCGGACACAGAAAAATATGTTTATTCACAACAAACGGTTCTATATGAGGCAGTGAAGCAGGGTGCCTTTGCACGATATTTTGATCAGAAGAAACTTGGCATGTATTTGATGAAAAAATTACATTTTTCTGCTGGAGAAGATATGCTTTTGCCTCTTGCTGGATTATGCATGGATGCTGCAGTGAATTGTTTTATCATTCGAGAACGTTTGGGAACAAAGGAAATCAGAGAACAGGCGTTCAGAAAATTGGAAAAAGCCGAGGAAGAGCAGGTATCAGACAAAGCTGGAACAGACCTGATTCACAGGATCAGGCTTCTGTATATAAGGCATGTTCTGGAGAACACAGACGATAAGGGAATGGATCCACAGGCAAAGATTGCATTGTACAAGATTCTTTCTCTGAAGGATGCGGAAAATACGGAAGATGTCATAAACGTGATAGATGAGATTTATAATCATGTTCTGGATCCATCTTTTGAAAAAAGGAATGGAAATCTGGAGAAAATTTTGAATTTACCGGATATGGCATTGGCCAATGACGCGTGGCAGGAATGCATGACAGATGAACAGATGGAAGACATCATTCAAAAATATCTTTCTAATCTCAAAAAAAAGATGATAAGTCTGGATATCAGAAACAAAAAGAAAAAAAGATTTTATTTCTCTCCGGAAAATGAAGAAGTTCCGGAAAGCTCGGAGAATATAAATCCACAGGCAGTGCGACGGATACGGGAATATGTGGAACTGAATTACGGAAAATCGTATCTAAGTGAATCGGAGCAGGCCAGAGTCAATCGGAAATTTTGTACAGGAATCCACAAAAACTGTATCCTGTATCTTACAGATGGAATTTTACAGAACCCTGTGATAAAAAATAATCAATACCGTTTTTCTCAGCTGCAGTTTGAAAAAAATAAAGCCTATTATGGAAATAATCACTGGATCATCAAAAGAAATATTTCTATGTTGGCAGAGTCACTGAAACGGGCATTTATAATCCGAAAGGATGATTTTGTCAGCAGATCTGATGCAGGGCAGCTTGTTCCTGAGAGGTTATGGAAAATTGGAAGAACAGACGATGACAAGTTATTTAATAGAAAAAAGAGATCAGAAGATTCAGAGTTTGTAATAGACGTCCTGATTGATTCCAGTGGTTCTCAAGCTGGCAGACAGGCTCAGGTAGCGGCGCAGGGATATATTATCAGTGAAGCATTAAGCCAGGCAGGAATTCCTCATCGGGTAACAGGATACTGTGCTTTCTGGGGATATACAGTACTTCAGAGATTTCGGGATTATGAAGATCCAAGGGAAACAAATGAAAGAATCTTTCAATTTCGGGCATATGCCAACAACAGAGATGGGCTTGCACTGAAAACAGTCTCTTCCTCTCTCATGGAGCGACCGGAAAAAAATAAGATTTTAATCGTATTAAGTGATGGAAAACCCTGTGATATGAGCATACAACGACCAGGAACCCGCCAGCCCAGGATCTATGACGGAGAAGGAGCTGTGAAAGATACTGCTTATGAGGTGCGTCGGGCCAGAAATCAGGGAATTTTCGTGATTGGTATTTTTGTAGGGAATGAAGAAGAACTCTCCGTGGAAAAGAGAATCTATGGAAAAGACTTTGCCTATATTCGTAATATCAGCAATTTTTCCCGTATGGTAGGAACTTTTTTGCGAAGACAAATTGATATGGAATGAAAATGGAGGAATCACTATGGGTAAAATTGAATTTGCCAATTGCCAGGATGTAAGAAATCAGAAAAAGATACGGGAATTAGATTGTCCACGCTGTCATGAACCGGGAGGCATTGAAGCCTTTGTGAAAGACGGGATACTTGCAGAGGACGGAGTATGTGATAACTGCGGATATATTCTTCCGGAAGGAACAGAACTGGAGGAAGTGGAGTAAGAAGTATTTAAGGAGATAACAGATGAAAATTGCTGTAACTGGAAAAGGTGGATGTGGAAAAAGTACAGTAACCAGTCTTTTGGCTAAGGCTTTAGCCAGACGAGGAAAAGAAATTTTGGTAATTGATTCCGATGAATCTAATTATGGTCTACACCGACAGCTAGGTATGAAGCTTCCCAGAGATTTTACAGACTATTTCGGTGGTAAGCAAAATGTTTTAAATGACATGATGTTATCAAAATTTACTCATCAGTTTTTTGAAGAAACCTGGACTATAAATGATATACCGGAAGATTATTATAGTCTGAAGGACGGTGTAAAACTGATGACCAGTGGAAAAATTCATCAAGCAAATGAAGGGTGTTCTTGTGCTATGGGAACTGTTATGACTCAATTTATCCAAAATCTTAGGCTTACAGAAGATCAATTTGCGCTAATGGATATGGAGGCTGGTGTTGAACACTTTGGACGTGGAATTGATAACGGTGTAGATTTGATATTGATAATCATAGATCCATCCTATGAATCCCTACAGCTTTCCAAAAAAATCGGGGAATTATCGGAAAGTATTCGAAAACCATTTTATTACGTTCTCAATAAAGTAACAAAAGAGAATCAGGAAATGATGTATGAATCTGTATGGAATTCAAGTCGAGTCGCTGTATCTCTTAGTGCGGATCCTAGTATTATGGGAGAGGGACTGATAGGAAAAGAACTATCAGAAAAACCAGATGCTATTGAAAACTTAACAGAATTTCTACTTTCTATTTAATGCGAAATGGAGGAAAAAAGAGAATGATCAGTGTTGAAATGGAAGATGTTCTGGCAGTATTACAATTATGCAAACCGTATATTATCGGTATTATTGCTGCACTTGTAATTGGAATCGTAATTATGATCGCATGCCGCAGAATGTCCAGGGGAAAAAGATTTCTGATAAGGGGAGAAGCTGCGATTGCAATGGCTCTTGCAGTCGTTGTCTGCGTGAATATGATCTGTTTTGGACCAATGGCTACGTTGATTGGACTGGCAACGGGAAATGGAACTTTAAGCGATGAAACAAATGAAGAAGCTGCGGAAGTGGCAGAAAAAATTATGGAAGACGGAATTGTTCTTCTGAAGAATGAAAGCCTGCTTCCTTTAAATGAAACAAAAAAACTGAATATTTTTGGCTGGGAATCTATTAATCCGGCTTACGGAGGAGCTGGTTCCGGTGGTATTAGTGATCTGTATGATATTGTCAGTCTGAATCAGGGACTTGAAAATGCCGGATTTTCTATTAACCAGGAACTGGTTGATTTTTATAACAATTATGGTGCAGATAATCCGGAAATGTCTATCCAGAAACAGAGCTGGACATTACCGGAGCCACCTGTAGATACTTACAGTGATGAGCTTATTAAAAGCGCGAAAGAATATTCTGATGTGGCAGCTGTGGTTCTTTCCAGAAAAGCAGGTGAAGGTCATAATGATATTCCTATGGATGTAAGAAAAGCAGCATATGATAATAATTCAGATGAATATGATGATTTTCCTGAGGGAGAGCATTATTTACAGCTTTCACAAACTGAGAGAGATATGGTGGATATGGTTTGCTCAAACTTTGATAATGTGATTGTGATTTATAATGGAGCAAATCAGTTTGAACTTGGTTTCGCAGATGAATATCCTCAGATTAAATCTGTTGTATGGTGCCCCGGAACGGGAAATGTGGGATTTAATGCACTTGGTAAAGTATTTTCAGGTGAAGTCAATCCTTCCGGAAAAACACCGGATACATTTATTTATGATATGACAACTGCTCCGTGGTGGAATAATGCAGAAAAAACGGAGTATACAAATCTGGCAGATATGGCCGTTGAAGGAATGAACGCAGGAACTGCGCAGGTGTATGCTCCGGCATTTACCAATTATGTGGAAGGCATTTATGTAGGATACAAGTACTATGAAACAGCTGCACAGGAAGGTGCGATTGATTACGATAAGACTGTACAGTATCCATTTGGATATGGTCTGAGTTACACGGAATTTGAACAGAAAATGGGTGAACTGGAGGAAAAAGACGGACAGATTTCTGTAGATGTAGAAGTAACCAACACCGGAGATGTTGCCGGAAAAGATGTAGTAGAAGTGTATTATAAACCGCCATATACAAATGGCGGAATTGAGAAAGCATCTGCAAATCTGATCGAGTTTGCAAAAACAGATCTGCTTCAGCCGGGAGAATCTCAGATTGTTACAGCTACATTCAGTATAGAAGATATGGCCTCTTATGATGAGAATACTGCAAAAGCATATGTTCTTGAAAAAGGCGATTATGTGATTTCTATCAACAGCGATTCACATACTGTGCTGGATCAGAAAACTTATACTGCAGATAAAGATGTAGTATATAAGGGAGAAAATAAAAGAGCATCAGATGATACTGCAGCAACAAATGTATTTGAAGATGCAAAAGGCGATGTGACATATTTATCACGAGCAGATCATTTTGCAAATTATGAAGAGGCTACAGCAGCACCGGCATCTGCAGAGCTGGGTGAGCCATATGTTTCTGAATATCATCTGAACAGCAACTTTGATAAGACTACATACCTCAATGATGAGGATGTAATGCCGACAACGGGAGCAGATAATGGACTTACATTAGCTGATATGCGTGATGCTGATTATGACGATCCTCGTTGGGAAAAACTTCTGGATCAGCTTACTGTTGACGAAATGACAAATATGATTGCAATGGCTGGTTATCAGACAGCAGCCATGGATTCTGTGGGAAAAGTGGCTACACTTGATTTCGATGGACCAGCAGCAATTAATAACAACTTTACAGGAGTTGGTTCTATTGGATTTCCAATTGAAGTTGTGGTTGCTTCCACATGGAATAAGGAACTTGCACAGGCCTGGGGTGAATACATGGGCAAGATCAGTCAGGAAATGGGTGCAGAGGGCTGGTATGCACCAGGTATGAATACTCATAGAACTGCATTTGGAGCAAGAAACTATGAATACTTTTCAGAAGATGGAGTTCTTGCAGGAAATATGGGAGCAAAAGCAGTAGAAGGAGCAAGAAAATATGGAGTTTATTCTTATATCAAACATTTTGCTCTGTATGAGGGAAATGCAAAGATGGTAAGTGTCTGGTCAAATGAGCAGGCAATCCGGGAAATCTATCTGAAACCATTTGAAATTTCTGTAAAACAGGGTGGCGCAAATGCGGTTATGGTTTCCTGGAGCTTCCTTGGAGATAAATGGACTGGAGAAAGCAGTAACCTTATGAATACAGTTCTCAGAGATGAATGGGGATTCAGGGGAATGGCGCTTACAGACTTCTTCCGAAACAATGGTCATGGATTTATGAATGCAGATGCAGCTTTGGCGAATGGAGTAGATGCAATGTTGTCCACATTCAACGGAGAAGAGAACAATGTAGCCAATCCGGAGCATCCAACATCTGTACTTCAGATGAGGAATGCCTGCAAAAATGTCATGTATACAGTTGTAAGCAGCTGGGCTTATGATGGAGAACATGAAGAAACAGGTATGGAAAACTGGAAAAAAGCAGGAATTGGTATCGACATTGTAATAGCACTTTTCATGGCAGGAATGGAAGTACTGGTAATCAGAGGATATAAGAAAAGAAAGAATGCTGAATAAGGATGAAAGTGGGATGGAATCAAAGCTTCGGTTACCTATACAGGTGACAGAGACGGAGCTGAGGTTGTTCAGACGTATGTAAGAAAAGTAGAAGAACAGTTCGAGTATATGTATCGGCTGTTCTTTTTTTATTTTCGAACGTTAAAACGGTAATGTTTATCTTGTGTATAGTAGAACATTAGAGTATAATAAAACCAGTTTTTTGCATAAGTTTAAAAGCCATAATAAGGAAATCGGCAAACCAGATGAAAATCTGGGACGCAAAGCTACAGGGCCTGTAAAATGGCAGCCAGTTGCATGAAATGAGATGCACTGTCTGTTTGACAGTGCTTTTTTGCGGAATGACTTATCAACAGAAGATGAAAGGAAAATTATGAAATTGAAAAAAATATTTGGTGTATCTGTTGTAACTGTGCTGTTATGTCTTACGGGCTGTACGAATAAAAAAGCTTATTTATGAAGAACGGCTGAATCAGATGGATGAAGTGACCCATCAGATGTTTTTAAATCTGGAAGATGTTATGGGCACAAAATGGGATTATGTCCAGGTACAATTCATGTGCTTTATCATTCTGTTTGCAGTTGTTGCGGCAGTTTGTGTAATTACAGCTATCGTAACAGTGCTTAGAAAAAAACAGAGTGAAGCAATTGAAGTTGAAAGAGAAAATAACACAAAACTGGAAACAATCAATAAGACGATTCCAATCATTGCCATGACTGCCAATGCATTTTCGGAGGATATCCAGTATTCCTTTGCGGCTGGTATGAACGTACATATTTCAAAACCGGTTGAGATGAAGGTACTGGAAAAGACAATCAGAAGCATAAAATTCGTGGGGGTATCGAACCGCAGGTCACTGAACAGTGACAAATGAAAAGTAACCAGACATAAAAAAATCGAAAAGGATAGTTAGGAATAGATAGAAAATGAAAGGAAAAAGAGTGATTGCAGGCATACTGCTTGCGGGAATTTTAGCAGTCACCCTGGCAGGGTGTAAAAACACAGATAACACGAAGGAAGAAACCGAAAAGCCTGTTATTACCCTCGGCAGCGACAACTATCCACCATACAATTATCTGAATGAGGATGGTGTACCGACGGGAATTGATGTAGAACTGGCTACAGAAGCTTTCAAAAGAATGGGATATCAGGTGGAGGTTGTCCAGATCAACTGGGAGAAGAAAAAAGAAATGGTGGAAAGCGGAGAGATTGACTGTATCATGGGCTGCTTTTCCATGGAAGGGCGTCTTGATGATTACCGCTGGGCGGGACCATATATAGCAAGCCGTCAGGTGGTTGCGGTAAATGAGAATAGTGATATCTATACACTGAGTGACCTGGAGGGAAAGAACCTGGCTGTTCAGTCCACAACCAAACCGGAAGGCATCTTTCTGAACCGGACGGATGAGAGAATCCCAAAGCTGGGCAATCTGATCAGCCTGGGACACAGGGAGCTGATCTATACGTTTCTGGGAAAAGGATATGTAGATGCAGTCGCCGCACATGAGGAATCTATTGTTCAGTATATGAAAGATTATGATGCAAGCTTCCGTATTCTGGAAGAGCCTTTGATGATCACTGGAATAGGTGTTGCTTTTGCAAAAGATGATGACAGAGGAATCTGTGAACAGATGAGCCAGACACTGGAAGAAATGCGTCAGGATGGCACATCCTTGAAAATTATTGAAAAATATCTGGATGATCCCCAGAAGTATCTGGAGGTGGATGATCTTGGATATTAAGAAAAAAGAAAAACGAATCCAGCTGCTCGGCGGTCTGATTGGAATCTGTGTGGCTGTAGCCTCTCTGTTTTATTTCTTTCACGCAGAAAAAGAGGAAGCAGAGAAAAGAATGGTGGAGATTGTAAACTATGTGAAAGTGCAGTGCTCCACCTACACCCATTATAATGAATCTTCAGAATCCAAAAGTCTTCTCCGTGCCATTGAAAGTGCCAGACAGATGAGTACAAATATCGACATGGAAACAGAAAATGATGGTCAGCTAAGTCAGGAGTTCCTGAAAGAAAATCTGCAGACTCTCTGGGTGGATGGTATCATTGTACTGGATACAGAGGGAAAGATAGACTGTGAATACAGCACGGATGAATCTCTGGCCAATGAAATTACGGCATATCTGCAAAAAGATATTATTATGGATTTTGCCGGATATGAAGAAAGATCTTATTCAGAACGGTTTGCCAGGGAAGACGGATCCTATATTGATGTTGCAGCCTGTGCCAGAAAAGATGCACCGGGTATTGTGGCAATCTACTATTACACACCTCCTGAATTTGCCAGAAATTATACACTGACGATACAGGGACTTTTAAATGGTTATAGTATCCAGAAAGATGGAACGATTATTGTTGCAGACGAGGGGATCGTTGTTGCCAGCAATGATGAGAGCTTGCTGGGGCAGAATACGGCTGACAACGAAGTTGTTCAGGCAATGAAGAGGCATACAGATAGTCAACACATTTACCATTTGAAAAATGAAGGAATCGGATGTTACGGAATCATGCTTAAGCAGAGAGATTATTATATCTATGCGTATCTTCCGGATACAGAAGTGTTCCATAATCTTCCATTAAGTGTGATAAGCGTTATTTTTCTTTATTTTCTGATGTTTAGTATATTCTGGTTCTGGACATACAGAACCAATCTGGCACACCGGAAACAGGAACAGGAAAAAGATGAAAAATATAAAGCAGAACTTCTGATAGCAGCAAAAAAGGCAGAAGCAGCCAATGAGACAAAAACAGAGCTTCTACAGCGAATGAGTCATGATATCCGGACTCCAATCAATGGAATCTGTGGCATGGTAAATATGGCAGATCATTATGCAGATGATATAGAAAAGCAGACAGAATACAGAACAAAGGTGAAAGAGGCATCCAATCTGCTGCTGGAACTGGTAAATGATGTTCTGGACATGAGTAAGCTTGAGTCAGGTGAAATCGTTCTGGAAAAGATTCCATTTAATCTGAACAAAATTTTCATGGAAGTATTTGTTGTGATCGAGCAGATGGCAGCAGAACAGAATATCCGGATCAAATGGGAGAAGAAAGAAATCACGCACTGTGCTCTTATTGGAAGTCCGGGATATGTGAAACGTGTGATGATGAATATTCTGTCCAATGCGGTGAAATATAACAGAGAAAACGGACATATCTATATCAGCTGCATTGAAATTCCATCCGAACAGCCAGAAATGACGACAATGGAATTTGTCTGCCAGGATACAGGAATCGGAATGACTGAGGAGTTCCAGAAATGTGTGTTTGAACCATTTGCACAGGAACATACGGGAAGCCGCACAAAGTTTGCCGGAACCGGACTGGGAATGGCCATTTCAAGGAAGCTGGTCGAGAAAATGGATGGAACCATTACTTTTGAAAGTGAAAAAGGCGTAGGGACGACATTTGTGATCCGGGTTCCATTTAAAATAGATCTGGATGCGGATAAACATGAAGAACAGACGGATGCATCAGAAAAATCTATAAAGGGGTTGAATATTCTTCTGGCAGAAGATAATGAGCTGAATATGGAAATCGCCGAATTTATGCTTCAGAATGAAGGCGCTCACGTGTCAAAAGCATGGAATGGACAGGAAGCGATCGAAGTATTCAAAAAAAGTGAACCTGGTGAATTTGATGTCATTCTTATGGACATTATGATGCCGGTAATGAATGGCTATGAAGCTACAAAGATGCTCAGGTCTCTGGACAGAGAGGATGCAAAGACAATACCGATCATTGCAATGACAGCAAATGCGTTCACGGAGGACAGAATAAGGGCAAAAGAAGCTGGGATGGATGAACATATTGCTAAGCCTGTTGATGTGGAATTACTGTTAAAAGTAATTCATAAATTGGTGAAATAATTGATAGGGTAATGTTAAATAAGCGGTGCACACACACTGAAAGGTGTGTGTCAGAATCTTTTCTTATATTTTTTATAGTGAAAGATTGCTTGAAGTGCGGTAAGGAATATGGTATCATAATAGAACATATATTCGATTAAAGCAAGGCGGTGAATAAGATTGACGAATACTGGCAAAATACAGGCAATCCGGTCTGTCCTTTTATTGAATGATCCGGATAAAAGCCGGTATATTAAACTTCTGGAAGATCTGGGAGATTTGCTGCGGGGCAGGTGCTTCCGGTTCTGGTGCGGATGAAGGATGTTTCTGGTCCGTTTTACAGATACGGGCGGCGGAATACAGGTGAAGGCTCACAGGCTGTTTGCAACGAGGGAAGAAGCTGAAAAGAGTATTGAGAAGGCATCAGAGACAAAGAAGGTGCGTAGGAATCCGTATGACCGATGGTATTGAACGGATGGTAAAGTAAATAAATGCATCAGGGGAAACCTGTTGTTGTCTGTGGAGAGATCTGCAGATGGCAGCAGGTTTATTTTTTTGTGTGAAAGGACAAGGAAGTAGATACTCGAGTGTTCCCAGGAATCCGTTTTCTTTTGGAAGAGAATAGTTATTACCTAATTGGGCAATCAGGTGAGCTACTGTGGTGTAAAACTGTGTTTCTTCCTTTTTGACATTAAGGCTAAAATCTCCTGTGGGTTTGTTAATTGACGTCCGGGAAGTGTCTGCTTTGGTGTGCGGTCATGATCAGCTTCGTCAATTGCTGCAACAAAACGTTTTACGCTATTGGGATTGGATACGACAAAATTATGAGTAATACTTGAAGCAGCCATGTTAACCGATATGCTCTGTATCTGTTTTCATTATGATAGGTATTTGAATTTGGAAAAGAAATTCCATACAGGCATTGTTGATTCAATCAGAAAGGAAAACAAACTCATGAAATCAGTAATTTCCATTGGAAATCAGGATTTTATATCCATATGATCGGCCGTGCCATCAATGATGTGACCATCAATGGAATCTTCGGCGCAGGAGGAGATACCATGTTTGATATGTACAGCCTGGCAGTGTGCATGTGGTGCTTGGCCATTCCCCTGGCAGCCGCCGGAACCTACTACTTCCACTGGCCCGTTGTGGTAGTATACGCCTGCACCTGCATCGACGAGGTGGGCAAGCTCCCCTGGGTACTCCATCATTTCCAGAAATACAAATGGGTGAAGGACCTGACACGCTGACTTTCAGCAAACCTGTTTTTTCATCATCCGGTAGTAGCAGGAAATCAGCAGTGCGCAGGCTCCGAACCATGCAAGGGGGCTGGCGATGCAGACGGAGAAATATCCAAGAACTGCAGAAAGTCCCAGTGTTGTTGCGATGCGCATAACAAGTTCGATCATACAGGCAGTAAATGGAGCCCAGCCATTTCCCATACTTTGTACAGATGCCCGGTAAATGGACAGTAATCCCAAAAGAAAGTAACAGGGAGCGACAAAGGTTAAGTACTGGTCTGAGTAGGAATAAATTTCTGCAGTTGGATTGGAAAGAAAAAGCTCTACAATAGGATGGCGCAGAAAAAGAATTCCAAGGCACATGATCAGATTCAAGGCTTCTGTCTGTATCAGGCATGCACGCACGCTCAGACGAATCCGTTTCTTATTGCCAGCACCAAAATTTTGTGATACATAAGCAGAAATTGCAGCGATCATGGCATTATTTACAAGCACGGATACCTGGTCTGCTTTGGAGGCAGCTGTGTATCCTGCAACTGCATAAGTTCCCAGGGAATTGACAACTGCCTGCATGGCAAGCTGCCCGATACACATAACAGACATTTGAAATCCCATCTGAAATCCAATTTTTAAATGGGAAAAAAGCGGACTTTTCAGCTGGTCGAAATCCTGTCGGCTGATATGCAAAACCTGATATTTTTTCAGCCCGACCAGCAGACAGAAGAATGCGGAAAGGAGCTGGGAAATAACAGTAGCCCAGGCTGCACCTGCAACGCCCATATGGAACGGAACAATAAAAAGCAGATCTAAAAAAATATTCAATATAGAAGAAAACACCAGAAAATACAGAGGCATATTGCTGTCTCCCAGGGCACGAAGCATATTGGAAATCAGGTTATAAAAGACGGTTGCACTGGTTCCAAGAAGAACAACAAACATATAGTCATAGGCCTCTTTGGAAATGTCTTCCGGTATTTTCATAATGGTTATAAGCTGGTGCGCCAGCAGGCAGCAGATCAAAGTCAGCAAAACAGAGAAGAAAATACTTAAGACAGCAGATGCTGCAATGCTTTTTCGCATAACACAAAGTAAATAATAATACTGGTGGAACCAACTGCTGCAAGTGAATTCGTGCCAAGTGTTTTTCCCACAATCACAGAATCTGCCAGCGTGTAAAACAGCTGGAATAGATTTCCGATAATAACAGGAGCCGCAAATTTCAGCAGACACCAAAATGGATTCTCGCTTGTTAAATCCTTTTTTTGCGAACGGTTCATAATAGCCTGCTGTTTCTTACATTTTTTCTGATACGTATTCGTACAATCACACTTCCATATGTGTAATCAAAACGATTTGTATTATATCATCAAAAAAAGAAAAAATATTGCATAATCTCACAATTATATAGTACAATATCACTATTGAAAAGGATGTGGGAATTTATGCAGAGTGTCAGCACCAATCTTAACCTTCAGGAAACAAGAAGACACGGCAGTCCTGACTTTCCCCTGGAATTTAATACAGATGATACACGGGATTATTACAAGAATGATATTAACTGGCATTGGCATGAGGAATTTGAACTGGTCTATATTATAGAAGGATGTGTTGCCTGTCATATTAATCAGAGTGTATATGAACTTCAGCCAGGGGAGGGTATTTTTATTAACAGCAGTGTGCTGCACCGTTTTACCTCGGAAAAATACGGGATTATAACGAATGTGATATTTCTGCCGGCTTTTCTGGCTGCCAAAGAGAGCCTTATTTACAGAAAATATGTGATGCCGCTGGAAAAGGCTGAGATGCCATGTATTGTGTTAAGAAAAGAAGAAGTATGGAAAAAGCAGATGTTGTCTCTTTTACAGGAACTGTTTTCTAACCTGAAAACTGCTGAATGGAATGAATTATCTATTCGAAATCAGCTAAGCGAAATATGGCTTCTTATGTTTTTACAGTTGAACAGCGAACAGCTTGCCCCGAAAATGGTCAATGGTTCCGCCCATTCCAGGAAAATGCTGCAGGCTATGATTCAGTACATCCAGATGCATTTTGAAAGGCCAATTACCCTTGCCGATATTGCAGGGGCAGCTAATATCAGCAAAAATACTGCTTTGCGTTATTTTCAGGAAAATATAGGAATTTCTCCAGTGGAATACCTGATGCAGTATCGTCTGAATAATGCCTGCAAAATGCTTCGGGAAACCTCTGAGAAAATAACTTACATTGCCAGATGTGCAGGATATGACAACGTAAGTTATTTTAACCGGATCTTTAAGAAATACGTGGGAAAAACTCCGTCCCAGTACCGGGCGGAACGAAGCAGGGAGTGAACATCGAGTTGCTTAGTTTAACAGACTAATGGATTTCTTCAGCCACTCAATCATCATTTCTTCCCGCATAATAGCGCCCATGAGTACCAGATAGTCGCCGAATTCATTGGAATCACTGTCTGGAACCTGGGAGAATTTCTGCTGGTTGTTCTGAAGGTGCTTCAGGCGGGCGGTGTGCCTGTAGACCTGTTCTTCCAGCATAAATTTCCGTTCTTCTTTGGGCAGGCAGCTGCAGAAAAAAATCTTCAGTCGGGAGATGTCCTTAGGGGTGGGCTGGGCCGGCGTTTCTGAGGAGAGCCAGGACATGAAATCTGTCCGTCCCTTTTCGGTAATATGGTACAGCTTTTTCTCCAGGCCATTGTCGGAGGCTTCCTGCCTGTAGGCAACGCAGCCTTCCTCTGTAAGCTTCTTCAGTTCCGGATAGATCTGGCTGTGCTTGGCAGACCAGAACTCGCACAATGCGGATTCAAACTGCTTCATCAGATCGTATCCGGTCATTTTTTTTTGATTTAAAAGGCCAAGAATGGCGTATTTTAATGTTCTCATATGATTTCTCTTTCGTATTTAGGGATTCAAACATGCTTTAGTTTTCAATGCGGCATATTTCATATCATAGCACACCAGCAGAATTTTCCAACTCTTTTTCCTCAATTTCTCAATATTCTACAAAAAATCCATGGAAATATTGTTAATAATTACATGTAATAATTTATATGTCTATATTTACATATAAAACAAAATGTGCTAAGATAAACTGGCTTTGATAGAAAAATAACAAACAGAGAAAAGGAGAGACAAGATGAACTTAACCAGAAAACGGTGGAGAACCTTAATCGCATGCTGTTTCATCAATTTATGCCTTGGGTCCATTTATGTATGGAGTGTATTCGCAGCTTCCATGGCTGAGTTCTTAAGCACCAGAAATGGTGTTGCCTTAACCACAGCGGATCTTGCAATTGTGTATACCATTGCCAATTCCGTAGGACCGATTACCATGATCACAGGAGGAAGCTTTAACGATAAGTTTGGCCCGAAGAAGGTGATTCTTACAGGCGGACTTATGGTTGGAATCGGAATGATCGCTTCCGGGTTTGCCACAAGCGTAGGAGCCCTGATCGTGACATACGGACTGATCTTCGGACTTGGACTTGGAATGACCTACGGTACAGCGGTCAGCACATGTATGAAATTTTTCCCTGATAAAAGAGGCCTGATCGGCGGAATCACCACCGCAATTTACGGACTTGGATCCGTTATCCTGCCGCCAATCGTAACAGAGATAGTAGCAGTGACAGATGCGGCCGCAGCTTTTAAAATCGTAGGCGTCGCATTCCTGATCATCATTTGCGGATGTTCCTTCTTTATGGAGCAGTGTCCGGCAGATTTTGTGCCAGATGGATGGACACCGCCGGCAGTGGCAGCAGGAAATAAAGCAGAGAACAAAAACTGGAAAGAAATGCTGAAAACTCCGGTATTCTACGTTATGCTTCTTCTGTTTACCTGCGGTGCATTCAGCGGAATGATGGTAATTTCACAGGCATCTGCAGTTGCTGCCAATATGGTGGGAATGACCGCTATTATGGCAAGTACAGCCGTTTCCGTTCTGGCTGTTTTCAATGCTGCAGGACGTATTCTGGCAGGACTTTTGTCTGACAGGATCGGAAGGATTAACACCCTGTCTGTGGCAAGCGTGCTTGGAATCATCGGTCTTTTACTTTTATATATGACTGGTCAGGGGGGATACGCTACATTCTACATTGGAATTGCAGGAATCGGCTTAAGCTTCGGTTCTTTCATGGGTGTATATCCTGGCTTTACAGCAGACCAGTTTGGAGCAAAGAATAACAGTGTAAACTATGGAATCATGTTTATCGGCCTTGCAGGTGCCGGATACTTCGGACCTTCTGCAATGAGAAAAATCTACATGGCAGAGGGAACCTACCATGGCGCATTTCTGGTTGCCTGTGCATTTGCAGCAGCCGGACTGGCACTTACATTTGTGTACCGCTTTTTCGCAAAGAAAAAGGCGTGAAAAACACGAAATGAAAATATTGTTTAAATAATTGCACTATAAATAAAGAAACATATTGATTATATAAAAATTGTTATAAAAACACATAGAAAGGACCTTCACAATGGAAAGAAAATACCCGCATTTATGTCAGCCTATCACTTTAGGAAACGTAACCTTCCGCAACCGCATGTTTGCATCCCCGATCGGAGCAACCGATATTGACAAGGACTGCGTACCAGGCGAGAGAACCCGTGCCTTCTACGAGCTTCGTGCCAAAGGCGGAGCCGCAGCTGTAACCATGAGTGAGCTTGTAGTTCACCCGGAGACAGACGGTTCCCACATGCTTCATCTTGACCTTGCCACAGTTGGCTCCCTGGCTGCTTTCACCTTCACAGCAGATGCAATCAAGAGACACGGTGCAGTGCCAAGCGTGGAATTTTCCCATTCCGGCCAGTATGCAGGTACTTACATGGCAGATAAGAACAAAAAGCAGGGCCTGACCCAGTACGGACCAAGCGATGGCGTCCGTCCGGATGGAATGAAGGTAACTGCCCTTACCAAAGAGCAGATTGCAGACATTGTGAAGCGCTACGGCGAGACCGCCATTCTTGCAAAACGTGCAGGCTTTGAGATGATCATGATCCACGGCGGACACACCTGGCTTCTAAACCAGTTTATTTCCCCTTATTTCAACCACAGAACGGATGAGTACGGCGGAAGCTTCGAGAACAGAATGCGCTTCACCATCGAAGTGCTGAAGGAAGTGCGAAATGCAGTTGGCCCTATGTTCCCGATCGAGTTTCGTATGAGCGGTTCTGAGCTGTTCGAGGGCGGTTATGACCTGGACGAGGGTGTTCGGATCGCACAGGCAGTGGAGCCTTATGTAGACCTGATCCATGTATCCGCAGGATCCTACCAGTTCGGATTTTTCAGAACTCATCCGTCTATGTTTGCAGAGCATGGCGTGAATGTGTACCTTGCAGAAGAAATCAAAAAGCACGTAAGCAAACCGGTTGCCACCATCGGTGCCTTAAATGATCCGGCACAGATGGAAGAGATCATTGCGTCCGGAAAAGCTGATGTGGTTTACATGGGACGTGCCCTTCTGGCAGATCCATACCTGCCCCAGAAGGTTGTGTCCGGAAATGATGACAAGATCGTGAAATGTCTGCGCTGCTTTGCATGTATGGCAGAAAGACCTACCACACAGACCAGAAGATGTACCGTCAACCCGCTGATCGGACGTGAGATTGAAGGTACAGAGGTACTTCCTGCAGCTGTGAAGAAGAAAGTGCTTGTAGTTGGCGGCGGCGTAGCTGGACTGAAGGCAGCTGTGACAGCAGCCCTTCGCGGTCACAGGGTTGTGCTTTGCGAGAAGAGCGACAAGGTGGGTGGAATTTTAAAGTGCGAGCAGGCGATTGATTTCAAGCAGGAAATGTACCAGCTTGGTCTTTCCCTGGAAGCACAGGCAAAAGAAGCTGGCGTTGAGATCCGCTGCAACACAGAGGTGACTCCGGAATATGCAGAGGCACAGAATGCAGATGTGATGATCCTGGCAGTTGGCTCCAATCCGATTGTTCCCCCGCTCAAAGGTATGGACCAAGACAACGTGGTTGTCGTTAACAACTATTACCTGGAAAAAGAAAAGGTAGGCGATTCCGTTGTAGTTCTTGGCGGCGGTTTGGCAGGCTGTGAAGCTGCCATCCACCTTGCACAGGAGGGCAAAAAGGTGCATCTGGTAGAGATGAGACCTGAGCTTGCACCGGACGCAAACATCCGCCACCGTCCGATCCTGATGCAGATGATCGACAAGTATGTGGAAGCACATACCTGTTACCAGGGAATGGAAGTGACACCGGACGGCGTACTTTGCAAGGACGCAGATGGAAATGAGGTTTTGGTACCTGGAAAATCCGTAATCTGCGCAGTTGGCCAGAGAGCCAACCGTGATGCAGTAAATGCACTTCGAAATTGTGCACCTGTGGTACGCGAGATTGGAGACTGTGTCCGCCCAAGCAACATCACAAACGCAATTTACATGGGATATCACGCAGGTCTTGATGCGTAAAAATATGGAAAATGGAAAAGGCGTTCGCTTATGCGGGCGCCTTTCTTTGGTCTGCACTGTTGGAAATTGACACAGGACAGTGGGATGCCTTATAATGAAAAGAACAAAAGTTTTGCGGCACGCCTGTGCCTTAGCTATTCGGAGGTGCCATATACCAACAAAATTGTATTTATTGCAGCAATTTTTATATTCGGAATTCTTGCTGTGGGCAATGCAGTGGTGAAAAATAAGCGGTGGCTGGTTCATGCTTCCGCATATCTTTTCATGGCCTTTTATCTTGGTGTTGGAATTTTGGCTTCTGTGGGAGAAGGCAGTGTGCAGGAGCGCACCCAGAAACATATGTTTTGCCGTGGACGCTGTGTCTGACGGTGCATCGGCTGTGGAGATTCCAAAGCTTCTGAATATGCTGGGAAAAATTCTGGGATAAAATAGAAAGAGGGGTATAAAGAAAATGACAGAGAAATTTGAATTTAGAAATATTCGTCCAGATGAGGCAGAACAGGCAGTGGAAATCGAGCAGATCTGTTTTCCTCCCAACGAAGCCTGCTCTCCCAAAAGCATGAGAAAGCGTACCGAGCATGCATCTGAGACATTCCTGGTGGCAGTAGATAAGGCAACTGGTAAAATTGCGGGATTTTTAAACGGCGTCGCAACAGATGAAGAAGTGTTCCGCGATGAATTTTTTACGGACATCACCCTTCATGATCCAAAAGGAAAAAACATTATGCTCCTTGGCCTTGATGTGCTCCCGGAGTACCGTCACCAGGGTCTTGCCCGTGAGATCATGACCCACTACGCAGCCCGTGAGCAGGCCAAAGGCCGCAAATGCCTGTACCTCACCTGCCTGGACCAGAAGGTGGAAATGTACAAAAAAATGGGCTACACCGACGATGGCATCTCCGGTTCCGTCTGGGGAGGCGAAGAGTGGCACGATATGAGCCGTAAGCTTTAATTTGGGAAGATTCCATTTTCCAGGGAAAGGAGCGGCACACCTATGATTCGTCTTCAGGATATTGCAGATATGGCTGGGGTCAGCAGAACCACAGTATCGAATGTAATTAATGGAAATACGAAACGGGTTTCTCAGGAAACCATTGATAAAATAACGGCAATCCTTAAAGAGCAGAATTACGTTCCACATATGGGCTCTGTGATGCTGTCCGGTCATGGTTCCAGGATCATAGGAATGGTTCTTGGCTTTAATCAGACGCATGGAATGCAGTCTCTGCGAGATTCCTTTGTGGGCGAGCTTGTAGGAACCGTTCAGAGTGAGGCAGAAAGAAAAGGCTATTATGTTATGCTGATAGGTGGAGAAAACATTCAAAATGTGGTGGACATTGCCTCCAGGTGGAATGTGGAAGGACTGATTATTCTGGGATACAATGATGAAAAATACAAACAGCTGTCCCGGAAGCTAAACAAAAAAATGGTTTTGATCGATACCTATCCGGCTGGTGAATATTTTTTTCAAAATGTAGGGGTAGATGATTATTCAGGAGGATACCAGATTGGACAGTACTTGCATTCCTGTGGGTATGAAAAAGCACTTTTCCTGGCGGAGACGGACATTGACAGTGATTACAGCCGCTGGACCGGCTTTAAGCAGGCTATGGAAAAGGAAGGAAAATTCTGTAGCCGGACTCGTCTTGTGGTAGTGCCGGCTGAGAAAAAATATCGTCTGCAGAAATATCAGGAGCTTTTGCCCAGGTTTTTGCAGGTAAAAGCTTTGGCCTTTTCTTCTGACTATAATGCTATTGAAGCTATGAATTTTTTTCAGGATCAGGGGATCAAGGTTCCGGATCAGATCTCCATTACAGGC
Organism: Blautia segnis; assembly: GCF_014287535.1. Lineage (NCBI taxonomy): Bacteria > Bacillati > Bacillota > Clostridia > Lachnospirales > Lachnospiraceae > Blautia > Blautia segnis. The sequence goes on from NZ_JACOOT010000010.1 coordinate 46,030, forward strand.
TATGATGACAGCATTTATGCCCAGATGGTGCGTCCTAAGCTGACTACGGTTCATCAGGATGTAAGTCAGAAAGCGTATCTTGCTTTTAGCCGTCTTCTTCGAATGATAGGGGGAGAACAGCTAAAGGAGATGAATGTAAAAAGTCCGGTACACCTTGTGCGAAGAGAATCTGTAAAAGAAAACGAAAGGAGTTTTTGACCGAATCAAGTAAGTAGCGAAGCGGATCTGGAATATCCGCTTGACCAACAGCCCGGCTGCAGGTATGCAGAGCCGGGCTGTTGCTGCGTTATGAATGAATTGTTCTTGAGTTGGGAAATACTAATTATAAGCTGCAAAGGTGACAGTTAGGCTTTAAAATTTGTCAAATGTGCATAAAATCAAGATGCGAAATTCAGCAGTTATTTAAGTTTCTCGAGAAACCTGTTGATTTTACTGCAATCACGCGATATGATAGAGCCACCAAAAGGGAAGCAGGACAGACGTGTTCAGGAAATGCTTTCACAAAAACAAATGCTGCGCAGCCTTCATAAAGGAAAAATGGAGGAATAAAAAATGAATAAGAAAATCGTTTGCACATTGATGGTTGGTACCTTACTGGCAGGTATGCTTACAGGCTGTGGAGGCTCCTCTGAAGGCGGCTCTTCAGCAAAAGGCTCCAAAGGAACAGAGCTGGAGCTTTTCTCTACAAAGGCAGAAAACAAAGACATTCTTCAGAAGCTGGTGGACAAATTTAACGAGACACATGAGGACGTGACAATCAAGATCACAGCTCCGGCAGATGCAGGAACTGTATTGAAAACCAGAATGGCGAAGAACGATATGCCGGACATTGTTGCAATGGGCGGTGATAATAACTACACAGAAGTGGAAAGCGCAGGAATGCTGGTAGACTTAAGTGGTGAGGATTACATTTCCACAGTTCAGGAATCCTACCTGCAGATGGTTTATGATGTAAACAAGGACAAAGAAGAAAAAGCATACGGCGTTCCATATGCAACAAATGCTTCCGGTGTCATTTACAATGTAGACAAGTTTGAAGAATACGGTATTGAAATTCCAAAAACCTGGGACGAATTCATCGCTGTGATCGAGAAGCTTCAGGATGCAGGAGAGCAGCCGCTTCTTATGACCTACAAGGATGCATGGACCAGCCTGTGCCCATGGAACAGTATGGCACCGGACCTTGCACCGACTACATTTAATGATGACCGTAAAGCAGGCAAGACTACATTTGTGGGAACTCACGAAGAAATCGTAGAGAAATACCTGAAGCTTCTTGACTATGCACAGGACGATTTCATGGGACTTACCTATGACGATGGAAATAAAGCATTCGCAAACGGCGAAGCAGCCATGATCGTCAATGGTAACTGGGCAATCAACCAGTATCTGAATTCTAATTCAGACCTGAAGGTTAATATGTTTGCATTCCCGGCATCCAATGACGAAGCACAGAATTATGTGACCTCCGGTGTTGATGTACTCCTTGGCGTATGCAAGGACAGTGCAAACGAAGAGATGGCAAAGGAATTCGTATCCTTTATGCTGGAACCGGAAAACGCAAAAACGTATATTGAAGACCAGTTCGCTTTCTCTGCTGTAAAAGGCGTAGAGCAGGAAAACGAAACCGTTGCAGGTGTAAAAGAAGACATTGCAAACGGCAAGGTTGCCAACTTCCCGGACCACTACTATCCATCAGGCTTTGATCTTTCCGCTCTGATTTCCGAGATGTGCCTGAACTACACAAACGGAATGGACAATGAGGAAAATATGAACCAGTTCCTTGCACAGTGCGACGAGAAATATGATATTGCAAATGTAGATTGATCTGCTGATCAAAGCAAGAGAAGCCCTCTTTAGCCTCTGCAGGATAAATGTATATAAATCCGACAGAGGCTAAAGAAACCTGATATAGATGAGGAGAGGATCTCATGAAGAAAAAAACATCACGGAAAAGACCGGCAGTAAACCGGATCTACTACATTTACGTAGGAATCCTTGCAATCCTGTTTTTTACATTCCATACAATCCCATTTCTGAAGGGTGTTATGTACAGCTTTACAGACTGGAGAGGCTACGGAGACTGGAACTTTGTAGGACTTCGGAATTATATCCACATGTTTTCCGATGCAGATACCGGAAATGCATATTTATTTACATTTAAGTTTGCAGTGATCACGACTATCCTGGTCAACGTAATCAGCCTGATTCTTGCCTGTGCCTTAAATGCAAAAATCAAATTTAAAAATACCATCAAAGCATTCTACTTCCTTCCATACATGCTTGGAAGTCTGATTGTTGGATTTATTTTTAACTATATTTTCGCAAATCTCATTCCTCAGCTGGGAAAAGGACTTGGCATCAAGGCCTTAAGCGTAAATATTCTTGGAACCAACAATGCCATCTGGGGCATCATTGCCGTATCCCTCTGGATCGGATGTGCATTTAATACATTGATTTATATTGCAGGACTTCAGTCTATTGATACAGATGTGTATGAAGCAGCTGACCTGGATGGTGCAACCGGGTTCCGTCGATTCAGCAAGATTACCTTCCCCCTTCTGGCTCCGTCCTTTACTATCAACATGGTTCTTTCTGCAAAAGGCTATCTGATGGTTTATGACCAGATCATGGCCATGACAGAAGGAGGTCCTGGAACCAGCACTACCTCTATTGCCGTGTTAATTTATAAGAAAGGCTTTGGCGGCGGACAGTTTGCTTACCAGTCTGCCAATGCTGTTATGCTTTTTATAGTAGTTGTGCTGATTTCTGTATTCCAGCTGCGTGTACTTGAGAAGAGGGAGGAAAAATTAGGATGAAACACAATACAGTAAAAGTAAAAGAGCGTTATAACTGGCCTGTTACGATTCTTCTGATCATTGGAATTGTAGTAGTCATTCTCCTGCCTCTTTATATGGCACTTATGATTGCCATCAAAGACCCATCTGATATGAACAATATTCTGGCACTTCCAAAGAAAATCCGTCTTCAGAACTTTGTGGATGCATGGGTAATGACAGATTTTCCGCGAAAGTTTTTTAACACTGCATTTATCACTGTGATCAACCTGATTTTCACCCTGATCACAAACTCCTTTGCAGCTTATGCAATTACAAGAAACCGTAAGAAGAGCAAATTCTTCTCCCTTATGTATTACTATTTTATCAGTGCCATGTTTATTCCCTTCCAGGTAATTATGCTGCCATTGGTTGTACAGGCAAATACCTTCCACCTGGATAATATTTTCGGAATCACTTTCCTGTATATTATTTTTGGTCTTCCTATGAATACCTTCCTGTATACAGGTGCTGTAAAAGCAATTCCGGAGGCACTGGACGAAGCTGCAATGATTGATGGTGCAAACCCCATCCAGATTTTCAGCAGAATTATTTTTCCGGTATTAAAACCAACCACTGCAACGGTAGCGATTCTTTCCTTTATGTGGACCTGGAACGACTTCACTATGCCGTTGGTGCTTTTAAGCGATGAGAGCCAGCAGACCCTGCAGCTTGCACAGTATGTGTTTAAGAAACAGTTTTCCGTAGATTACAATCTGGCATTTGCCTCCTATCTGCTTGTACTGCTTCCTGTACTGATCGTGTACATCTTCTGCCAGAAATGGATCATGAATGGCGTTGTTGCCGGAGCAGTGAAATAATCATCGTATGTGAACACTTGAATGCTGAAAAATAAGACAGAAAGGAATTGCTTTGTATGAAAAAAAACTGGTGGAAAGAAAGCGTTGTATATCAGATCTATCCCAAAAGCTTTAACGACAGCAACGGGGACGGAATCGGAGATATCAACGGAATTATAGAAAAACTGGATTACTTGAAAGAGCTTGGCGTTAATGTTTTGTGGATTTCCCCTATGCTGGAGTCTCCTCAGGATGACAATGGCTACGACATTTCCGATTACCGCAGAATTTACAAGGACTACGGAACTATGGAAGACTATGAAAAGCTTCTTGAGGAAGCGCACAGGCGTGAAATCAAGGTGCTTATGGATCTGGTGGTAAACCATACCTCTGATGAGCACCAGTGGTTCCTGGAAAGCAAAAAATCCAAAGACAATCCATACCGCGACTACTACATCTGGAAAAATCCGGTAAACGGAAAAGAGCCTAACAACTGGGGCGGTGTTTTCGGAGGTTCTGCATGGGAATATGATGATGAGACACAGATGTATTATCTCCATCTTTTTTCCAAAAAACAGCCTGATCTGAACTGGGAAAATGAAAAGGTCCGCCAGGAAGTCTATGATATGATGAAATTCTGGTGCGACAAGGGAATCGATGGCTTCCGCATGGACGTGATCAGCATGATTTCCAAGGACCAGTCCTTCCCGGAGGGAAAGGTTGGCAGCGGTCTTTATGGAGATTTCGGTCCGTACTGTGTTCATGGACCAAGGGTTCACGAATTTCTTAAGGAAATGAACCGTGAAGTTCTTTCCAAATATGATATCATGACAGTTGGGGAAACATCCGGTGTCACCATAGAAGAGGCACAGAAATATGCAGGAGAAAACAGCGGTGAGCTAAACATGGTTTTCCAGTTCGAGCATGTGGAGGACGCTTCCCAGCATGTGGAGTTTGGCAAATGGACTACAGCCAGATATGATTTCAAGGCATTCAAAAAGACCATGATCAAGTGGCAGGAGCAGCTTCAGGGAAAAGCATGGAACAGCCTGTTTCTTGGAAACCATGACCAGCCCCGAAGCGTATCCAGATTCGGAAATGACAATCCTGCCTACAGAGAGACCTCTGCGAAAATGCTGGCAACCTGTCTGCATATGATGCAGGGTACCCCTTACGTATATCAGGGGGAAGAGCTTGGAATGACCAATGTCTATTTTGACAAGCTTGAAGATTACCGCGACATAGAGAGCATTCAGTATTACACAGAGCTGACAGATTCCGGACTTATGGATCCGGATTACATGATGAAATGTCTCATGCTCAGAAGCCGTGACAATGCCAGAACTCCTATGCAGTGGAATGATTCTGAGCAGGCCGGATTTACCAAGGGTCAGCCCTGGATCAAGGTAAATCCTAATTATAAAGAGATCAATGCAAAAAGCCAGCTGGCAGATCCGGATTCCATTTTCCACTATTATCAGAAGCTGATCCGCATTCGTAAGGAAAAGGATATTGTGGTATATGGCGAGTTTGAGCCGCTGTACCGTGAGGACGACCAGATTTTTGCATATATAAGAAGGCTTGGGGAAGAAAGACTTCTTACTGTCTGCAATTTCAGTGAGCATCCGGCAGAAATGGAAATTCCGGAGGAATTTACGAAAGCCAGATGTCTGATCTCGAACCTTGAAAGAAAGAGCTTTGAGGGAAAAATTGTGCTGAAGCCTTATGAGGCATTCGTGCTCTATAAATAAAGCAGGCTCTGGAGCGTGTTTGAAAAAGATTTTCTGCAAGATGTGCGTCACACTTTGCGGGAATGGTTTTTAAACACGCTCCATTGTTGTATTCATCAATAAATATTTGTTATTGACAGTTTATTTTCTGCATGATATGATAAATTAGATTTTGGAAGACGAAGATACAGAGTAACAGACAGAGTCTTTTCAAAGCAATTGTTTTGGACCACCCGATCAGGGTTAAGGCCATACGGACAGCCGGGTCCACTGCCGATTATGGTAACTTTGGTTACCTTATTGATTGAGTTAAAAGCTCAAATTTTATAAGTAGGTTCCTTTGATAACCGCGATGCGCCAGAAGCGCAGACTTGTGAAACGGTCAATAAGAGTAGTAAAAGTATAATTGCTATATAGACTCTGACACCCATGATCCAGAAGCATTATTTATGAAAACGAAAAGTACATCCTTTTCTTTTTATGTTGTAAATAAAGCAGATAAATACCGATCAAAACGCAGGTTTGTGGTTTAGTGCCCTTGCCTGCGCTTTTTTTATGTAATGAGAATTGTTTTATGGAATAGACTGCAGGATTGCTGATTGAGGGATTAAGCAAAGGAAACCGGAAATGGAGGAATGATGATAGGAAGTCGTTTTAAACTGAACCAGAATCATGCACCTATACATGAAGCTCTGGAGACCTTTAGACGAATGAGAGTTGTGCCATTTGATGTTCCAGGACATAAGCGTGGAAGAGGTAATCCGGAGCTGACAGAGTTTCTTGGACAAAAATGTGTAGGGGTGGATGTTAACAGTATGAAGCCTCTGGACAACCTTTGTCATCCGGTCTCCGTAATACGGGAAGCAGAAGAGCTGGCAGCAGATGCTTTTGGCGCAGCACATGCATTTCTGATGGTAGGGGGTACAACAAGCTCTGTTCAGACAATGGTATTGACTGCCTGTAAGCGTGGAGATGAAATCATACTGCCGCGTAATGTTCACAGAAGCGTTTTAAATGCCCTTGTTCTGTGCGGCGCAATCCCTGTTTATGTAAATCCGGAAGTGGATCAAAGACTTGGAATATCCCTGGGAATGCGCAGGGAACAGGTTGAGAAGGCCATAAAAGAGCATCCCAAGGCAGTTGCAGTGCTGGTAAATAACCCGACCTATTATGGAATCTGCAGCGATCTTCGTGCCATTGTGAAGATGGCCCATGACGCAGGAATGCTGTGTCTGGCAGATGAAGCACATGGAACCCATTTTTATTTTGGCGGCGGGCTTCCGGTTTCTGCCATGGCAGCAGGTGCAGACATGGCATCTGTATCCATGCATAAGAGCGGAGGAAGTCTTACACAGTCAAGTCTTCTCCTTACAGGCCCGGGGGTACACGCAGGCTATGTGCGCCAGATCATTAACCTGACTCAGACCACCTCAGGAAGCTATCTTCTGATGTCAAGTCTTGATATTTCAAGAAGAAACCTTGCCCAGCGCGGCCGTCAGATCTTTCATCAGGTAGCCGATATGGCAGAATATGCCAGAGAGGAAATTAATGCAATCGGCGGCTATTATGCATTTGGAAAAGAACTGGTAAACGGAAATTCAGTTTTTGATTTTGACATTACCAAATTAAGTGTACATACACTGGACATCGGACTTGCGGGAATTGAGGTTTATGATATTTTGCGGGATGAATATGATATCCAGATAGAATTCGGTGACATCGGAAACATACTTGCCTATCTTTCCATTGGTGACCGTGCCCAGGAGGTGGAACGGCTTGTAAGTGCACTTGCAGAAATCCGCAGACGTTTCCAGACTGACGGCTCCGGGCTTTTGAGCCAGGAGTATATTGACCCGCAGGTAATAACCAGTCCACAGGAGGCTTTTTATGCGGACAAATGCAGCCTGCCTCTTCGGGAAACAGAAGGAAAGGTCTGCAGTGAATTTGTCATGTGCTATCCGCCTGGAATTCCTATTCTTGCACCTGGAGAGAGGATTACAGCAGAGATCCTGGATTATATTGAATATGCGAAAGCAAAGGGCTGCAATATGACAGGACCGGAGGATCCGGATATTTTGAAACTGAATGTTCTGAAAGGGAGGTAAAGGCAATGGAAATGTGGTTTTCAGAATTTCATACACCGGATGTGAAGCATAGCATCCGGGTAAACCGTCAGCTTTATTCGAAACAGAGTGATTATCAGAGAATTGATATTTTTGAGACACCGGAATTTGGCCGTGTGCTGACTTTGGATGGCAATGTAATGCTCACAGAAAGAGACGAATTTATTTATGATGAGATGATCACCCATGTGCCCATGGCAATCCATAAGGAGGCCAAGGATATCCTTGTAATTGGTGCAGGAGACGGCGGTGTTGTCCGTGAACTGACCAGATATGACAGAGTCAGACGCATTGACCTGGTAGAAATGGACCCTATGGTTGTGGAAGCCTGCCGCGCATATCTTCCCGGAAATGCATGCAGACTGGATGACAGAAGAGTACACCTTCATTACGAAAATGCACTGAAATTTATCAGAAGGTGTGAGGGAAAATACGACCTTATTATTGTAGATTCCTCCGATCCCTTTGGACCCTCTGAAGGACTTTTTACCCGTGAATTTTATGGGAACTGTTACAATGCACTAAAGGACGACGGAATTATGGTAAATCAGCAGGGAAGTCCCTTCTATACCGAGGATGCACATGCCATGCAGCGCAGCCACAAGAAAATTGCCAGTACCTTCCAGATCAGCCGTGTTTATCAGGCACATATCCCCACATTTGCTGCAGGCTACTGGTTGTTTGGATTTGCAAGCAAAAAATATCATCCGGTAGATGACCTGGATCCTGAGGCATGGAATGCATTAAATCTTCGCACACGTTACTATACAACAAGACTTCATAAAGGAGCATTTTATCTTCCTGCATTTCTGGAGGAGATGCTAAAAGAAGTGGAGGAATAACATATGATCCGACCTAACGTAGAAACCTTTATCGGCTGTGAAAGCAGCTTTGAGGAAGCATCTGTAGTTCTTTACGGGGCACCGTTTGATTCTACAACAAGCTTTCGACCGGGTGCCAGATTTGGTCCGTCAGCCATGCGCCATGAAAGCTTTGGCCTTGAGACCTACAGTCCCTATCAGGACAGAGACCTTATGGATATCCGGGTATTTGACAGCGGAGATCTGGAGCTTTGCTTTGGAAGCAGTGAAATGGCTCTTTTGGATATAGAAAAGAGAGCAAAGGAAATATTAAAAGCAGATAAGCTCCCGCTGCTGCTGGGAGGGGAGCATCTGGTGACCTTAGGGGCGGTACGGGCTGTCTTTGAGAAATATCCGGATCTTCATATTATTCATTTTGACGCACATGCAGATTTAAGAGATGATTATCTGGGGGCAAGGCTAAGCCATGCCTGCGTGCTGCGAAGATGCCACGACCTTTTGGGAGATAACCGCATTCATCAATTCTGCATCAGAAGCGGTGAGAGAGAAGAATTTCAGTTTGCCAGATCCCATACGGATTTTCATCCATTTGCCTTTGATGGTCTGAAGGAGACGGTGAGGGAGCTGAAGGAGATAAAGGCTCCGGTATATTTTACAATTGATCTGGACTGTCTGGATCCATCAGCATTTCCGGGCACAGGAACACCGGAGGCAGGAGGGGTAAGCTTCCTTGCGCTTCTTGATGCGATCCGCACGGTTTCCCAGACAAATATAGTGGGGGCAGACGTTAATGAACTGGCACCTATGCTGGACGTAAGTGGTGTTTCCACTGCGACAGCATGTAAGGTTCTCAGAGAGCTGCTTCTGGCAATTACAGAATAAATCAATCTGGTATCAAAGGGGTCAAAAAACCTTTTGACCCCAACATCATCAATATGAAAAGGAGAATGATTATGAGCAGAGTACTTGTAATCGGCTGCGGAGGAGTAGCCAGTGTAGCAATTCAGAAATGCTGTCAGGCAGATGAGGTATTTACGGAGCTGTGTATTGCAAGCCGTACAAAGGAAAAATGTGATGCACTTGCAGAAAAATTAAAGGGAAAGACAAAGACTGTTCTTACTACAGCCAAGGTTGATGCAGATGATGTGAATCAGCTCATCGAACTGATCAATGGTTATAAACCGGATCTGGTCATGAATATTGCACTTCCTTATCAGGATCTGACCATCATGGATGCATGTCTGGCCTGTGGCGTAAATTATATGGACACAGCGAATTATGAGCCGGAGGATACCGATGATCCAAAGTGGCGTGCCATTTATGAAAAACGCTGTAAAGAAGAGGGATTTTCCGCTTACTTTGACTATTCCTGGCAGTGGGCATATCGTAAAAAATTCGAAGATGCAGGGCTTACCGCACTGCTTGGCTGCGGATTTGATCCAGGCGTTACACAGGCATACTGCGCTCATGCATTAAAGCATGAATTTGACCAGATTGATACCATTGACATTCTGGACTGCAACGGCGGAGACCATGGATATGCATTTGCCACAAACTTTAACCCGGAAATCAATCTCCGTGAAGTAAGTGCACCGGGAAGCTACTGGGAAGACGGACACTGGGTGGAAATCCCGCCGATGGCAATTAAGAGAGAATATAACTTTGACCAGGTAGGAGACAAGGACATGTACCTGCTCCATCATGAGGAAATTGAGTCTCTTGCAAAAACAATTCCAGGTGTAAAACGGATTCGTTTCTTTATGACCTTTGGACAGAGCTATCTGGATCACATGCGCTGTCTTGAGGATGTGGGCATGCTTTCCACAACCCCGATCCAGTACAATGGACAGGAAATTGTCCCCATTCAGTTTTTGAAGGCACTGCTTCCGGATCCTGCAAGCCTTGGACCACGTACAAAGGGTAAAACAAACATTGGCTGTATCTTTACCGGCGTAAAGGATGGAAAAGAAAAAACCTATTATATTTATAATGTATGCGATCATCAGGAATGCTATCATGAGGTTGGAAGCCAGGCAATCAGCTATACAACAGGTGTTCCGGCAATGTGCGGCGCACTTATGATGCTGACCGGGAAATGGATCAAACCAGGTGTATATACAGTAGAAGAATTTGATCCGGATCCGTTCCTGGAGGCTCTTGATCAGTATGGTCTGCCACGCAGCGAAAGCCATAATCCGAAGCTGGTAGACTGATGGAAGGATTGGATAAAAGAGCACCATTTACAGCAGCCGGCGGAATCATTCCGCCGGAATTCCGAAACATAAAAACACCCTGCTATATCCTGGATGAAAAAGCACTTATAAAAAACGCAAAGCTTCTTGGTAAAGTGGCGAAGGAGACAGGCTGTAAGATGCTTCTGGCACAGAAGGCCTTCAGCAATTATGACTGTTACCGCTTTTTTGAGCCGTATCTTGCAGGCACAGAGGCCAGCGGACTGTTTGAGGCAAGGCTTGGTGCAGAGGAAATGCCCGGAAAAGAGGTACATGTATTTTGTGCCGGCTATCGGGCTGATGAATTTGAGGAGCTGCTTCATTATGCAGATCATATTGTGTTTAATTCTCCCTCTCAGCTTCTTCGTTTTGGCTTGATGGCGAAAAAAGCAGGGAAAAGCGTGGGGCTTCGGATCAATCCGGAATGCTCTACCCAGGAAGGACACGCGATTTATGATCCCTGTGCACCGGGAAGCCGCATGGGCACCACAAGAGCTCAGTGGGACGAAGCAATTTTAAAGAATCCGGAGCTTTTGGATTTACTGGATGGCATTCATTTTCACACTCTCTGCGAACAGGACTCGGATGATCTGGAGAAAACCCTTGCTTCTGTAAAGAAGAAGTTTGGCGATCTGGTATCCCGGATGAAGTGGATCAATTTTGGCGGCGGCCATCATATTACAAGACCGGGATATGACATTGAACGACTTAAGCGATGTATTCAGATGGCAAAAGAGGAATGGAATGTAGAGGTTTATCTGGAACCGGGGGAAGCGTGGGCATTAAATGCCGGATTTCTTCTGACCAGTGTGCTGGATGTTTTGAAAAACGCAGAGACACAGCTTGCGATTGTAGATGCCAGCGCAGCCTGTCACATGCCGGATGTACTGGAAATGCCCTATCGTCCGCCGCTTCTTGGAGCTGATGAGAGGGAAGAGGGAATTACCGTCCGGCTGGGAGGTCCCACCTGTCTGTCAGGAGATGTGATCGGAGACTATAAATTTGGTCAGCTTCCTAAATATGGAGATCTTCTTATGTTTGGAGATATGGCCATTTATACCACCTGCAAGAACAATACCTTTAACGGAATGCCATTACCTGATATCTGGCTCAGACAAGCCGATAACACTATGGTGCAGCTTACAGATTTTGATTATACAGATTTTAAAGGAAGACTTGGAAGGCGCAGATAGCGCCTTCCTTTTTTTATTTGTACTTTAATGATTTGATTTTTTACACATCTTTATACAATCTTAATACGAAATCAGATACTCTTATACCATCTTTAAGGGCAATTATATATAATGGGATGCAACAAAAAAGTAATTGTTCGTAAGGAGTTCTGATTATTTATGCCGAAAAAATCATATAAGAAAAAACATCTGACATCTTTTCAGCTGATAATTCTGGGATTTGCAGGAGTGATCCTTTTGGGAAGCTTTCTTCTGATGCTTCCCTTTTCATCTGTTGATAGAACACTGACTCCGTTTCATGAGGCTCTTTTTACAGCCACTTCGGCGGTATGTGTTACAGGGCTTGTTGTGAAGGATACCGGAAGCTACTGGTCGGTGGCAGGCCAGACGATTATTCTTATGCTCATACAAATAGGCGGACTTGGAGTGGTAACTGTAGCTGCATCCGTTTCCCTTCTCTCCGGTAAAAAAATATCCCTCATGCAAAGAAGCACCATGCAGGATGCAATTTCTGCGCCTAAGGTTGGTGGAATCGTCAGATTGACAAGGTTTATTTTAAAGGGAACATTTTTGATTGAGGCTGCCGGGGCATTGTTTCTGCTGCCGGTTTTTTTACCGGATTACGGGGGAAGGGGAATCTGGCTGTCCGTCTTTCATTCCATCTCCGCTTTTTGCAATGCAGGATTTGATATTCTGGGAACCGCTGCCAATCCCTTTCCTTCCCTGACCGGGTATTCTGCAAATGCCCTTGTAAATGTGGTAATTATGCTTCTGATCGTCATAGGAGGAATCGGTTTTCTCACCTGGGATGATATTTATATAAACAAACTGAATTTTAAACGCTACCGCATGCAAAGCAAGATTATTCTTATGACTACCGCATGCCTGATTTTGTTTCCTGTTGTTTTCTTTTTCACCTGCGATCTGAAAAATTTATCCACAGGAAACCGTTTATTGGCTGCGGCGTTCCAATCGGTAACTACAAGAACTGCCGGATTTAATACCATTGACATTTCAAAGATGAGTGAACCCTCAAAGGCAGTTATGATATTGCTAATGCTGATCGGCGGTTCGCCTGGTTCTACAGCCGGTGGAATGAAAACCACAACATTTACAGTTCTTGTTTTAAATGCAATTGCCACATTCCGAAGTCAGGAAAATGCAGGGGCCTTTGGACGAAGACTGGAATATCATGTGATAAAAAATGCAGCAACAATCGCCATGCTTTATTTTGTATTGTTTTTTTGCGGCGGGCTTGCAATCAGTATATATGAAGAGCTTCCTCTTTTAGACTGCCTGTATGAGTCTGCTTCAGCTGTGGGAACAGTAGGACTTACATTGGGAGTTACGCCAAAGCTTCATGTTTTTTCACAAATTGTGCTGATTATACTAATGTATCTGGGGCGTGTAGGTGGTCTGACCCTGATTTATGCGGTACTTTCCGGAAAAAACAGGGGGAATGCAAAGCTGCCTCTGGAGAAAATAACAGTTGGATAAGAAGGAGAAAATAAAATTATGAAAAGTGTATTGCTTATTGGACTTGGAAGATTTGGAAGACATATTGCCATGCAGTTAAGCCAGCTGGGTCATGAAATCATGGCGGTTGACTGGAATGAAGAAAGGGTAGACAAAGCATTGCCATTTGTGACCAATGCGCAGATCGGTGACAGTACCAATGCTGAATTTTTGCGTTCCCTTGGAATTGGAAATTACGATATCTGCTTTGTGACCATTGGAGGAAGCTTTCAGAATTCCCTTGAAACCACTTCACTTTTGAAGGAACTGGGAGCAAAACTGGTAATATCCAGAGCTGAACGTGATGTTCAGGAAAAGTTCCTTTTGCGAAACGGTGCCGACAAGGTGGTTTATCCGGAAAAGCAGGTTGCAAAATGGGCCTCTATCCGTTACACAGATGACCATATCCTCGATTATATGGAGGTGGATGCTTCCCACGCAATTTTTGAGGTGGAGGTGCCGGAAGAATGGGTTGGAAAAACAGTAGGAGAGCTGGATATCCGAAAACGCTACAACATTAATATTCTGGCAGTAAAAAATGAAGGAGAATTCGGTATTGCAATTTCACCGGATACGTATTTTGAAGAGCATAATAAACTGCTGGTGTTAGGAGAATACAGGGCACTTCAGAAGTGCTTCCGCATATAGTCATTTGTTATAAAGATGTTGCTATAGAGGTGAAGACAATGGCAGAAGGAATATTGACAATTACTGTATTTTGTATGTTTGGACTTGGATTTTATATTGCAAATAAAGCAGATCAGTTTTGGGGCGAAATTCAGGAAAATACGGAAGAAAAGCAGCATTTATCAAAGACATTGTTTTTGAATACTCTTTCGGATGAAGAATTGTTAAGAGAGATTCATGAGTGTAAAATTGAATATAAGGAAGCTGAAATTATAATTTTTGATGCACAGTCCAGGGATGAAAAAAAGGATTTTGACCATAATACAGTTGCATGATATAATTGCAAAAAAGGCAGAAAAAGGGAGCAGGCCGGATGAGCTTAATAACAGAGAAGAATAACATAAATTCAGAGGAACATATCCTTGTTTGTTTGTCAGCAGCACCCTCCAATAAAAAAATAATAGATACAGCGACCAAAATGGCAGAAGGGCTGCAGGCGCGTTTCACCGCCCTGTATGTGCAAACTGGTACAAAAGCAGAAGCCATGGATAAAGAAAGGCTGGAAGAGCATATCCGGTATGCAGAAAAGCTGGGAGCAGAAATCGTAATGACTCACGGGGAAAACATACCGGTACAGATTGCAGAGTATGCCAGGCTGTCCAATGTTACCAAAATCGTGATCGGACAAAGTAATGCCAGACGAAATCACTTTTTAAGCAGGATGACTCTGACAGAAAAGCTGATTGAGCTTGTACCGGACATTGATATCCATATTATCCCGGATGCAGTCAAAACCAAAACCTATCAGAAAAGGCCATTTGCATGGTATATGGAAAAACCATCTGTAAGGGATTATTTCCTGACGGCTTTTATATTTGCAGTGTGTACCCTGATTGGTCTTTTGTTTCAGAAGCTGAATTTCACGGATACGAATATTGTAACCATATACATTCTGGGAGTTTTGCTTACCTCCATTGTGACAGATGGCTATCTTTGCAGTGTGGCAGGCTCTTTCTTAAGCGTTTTTTTATTCTGTTTTTTCCTGACAGAACCAAGAATGTCTTTTCAGACCTATGCTGTGGGTTATCCTGTGACCTTTCTCATAATGCTTATTTCATCTGTGCTTACAGGGGCACTTGCAGCAAAGCTGAAAACACATGCAAAGCTTTCCGCACAGCTTGCCTTTCGCACGCAGATTCTCTTTGATACAGATCGTTTGCTGCAAAAGGCAAAAGGAGAAAGAGAAATTCTTGATGTTACCTGTACACAGCTTCTTCGTCTTCTGAATCGTAATATTACAGCATATGTAGTAGAAAATAACGCTTTATCAGAGGGAAAGCTTTTCTCTGGGGCAGGAGAGGACACAGAAGACTTCCTGACAAAAGAAGAGCAGCAGATAGCCAGATGGACCTATGAAAACAGGCAGCGTGCCGGTGCATCCACACATCATTTTCCACAGGCCAAATGCTTATATCTGGCAATTCGAAGCGGGAACAATGTTTACGGTGTAATTGGAATACCGCTGCAAAAGGAAACATTGGATTCTTTTGAATACAGCATCCTGCTGTCTGTGATAAATGAATGTGCGCTTGCAATGGAAAACGCACAAAATGCCATGGAAAAAGAGAAAAATGCAGTGATAGCCAAAAATGAACAGCTGCGGGCGGATCTTCTTCGGGCAATTTCCCATGATCTTCGAACGCCCCTTTGCTCCATTTCAGGCAATGCAGATATGCTTCTTGGCAACAGCGAACGCCTGGACGAAGCTACAAAGCACCAGATTTATACGGACATCTATGATGATTCTGAATGGCTGATTGGAGTTGTGGAGAATCTGCTTTCCATTACCAGGCTAAATGATGGAAGACTGAAATTTAAATTTTCAGATCAGCTTTTAGATGAGGTGATTGCAGAATCCCTGCGGCATATCAGCAGGAAACATGATGACTATAGAATTGTATCCGATTGCGAAGAGCTTGTTCTTGCACGTATGGATGTCCGCCTGATCATTCAGGTTCTGGTAAATCTAATTGACAATGCCATAAAATATACGCCGCCGGGTACAGTCATCTGCATTCAGGGAACAAAAACAGATGGAAAAGCGCAGATCAGCGTAAAAGACAATGGCCCCGGAATCCCAGACGAAATGAAGCCGCATATTTTCCAGATGTTTTATACCGGGAAAACAACAGTTGCGGACAGTCACCGAAGTCTGGGACTTGGCCTGGCACTTTGCCACTCTATTATAGAAGCCCATGACGGAACTCTGATACTGACTGACCATGATCCTCATGGATGTAATTTTACTTTTACTTTACCCTTAAGTGAGGTGACCTTAAATGAATAAAGCATTAATTCTGGTGGTTGAGGATGACAGACCTATAAGAAACCTGATCATTACTACATTAAAGACACATGATTATAAATATCTGGCAGCAGAAAACGGCTCATCGGCCATTCTGGAAGCGTCCTCCCATCATCCGGATATTGTTCTTCTGGATCTTGGACTTCCTGATATGGAAGGCGTAGAGGTGATAAAGAAAATCCGTACCTGGTCCAACATGCCGATTATTGTGATCAGTGCCAGAAGTGAGGATACAGATAAAATTGAAGCTCTGGATGCAGGTGCGGACGATTATATTACGAAACCATTTTCCGTAGAGGAATTACTTGCGCGTATTCGCGTTACACAAAGGAGACTTGCAATCACGCAGACAGGTGAACAGCCGGAAACCTCTGTTTTTACAAATGGTGAATTGAAGATAGATTACAGCGCCGGCTGTGCATATCTGAAGGACGAAGAATTACATCTGACACCCATCGAATATAAGCTGCTCTGTCTTTTATCCCGTAATGTAGGAAAAGTACTGACGCACACTTATATTACCCAGCAGATCTGGGGACGGTGCTCCGAAAATGACATTGCCTCCCTTCGCGTTTTTATGGCAACACTGCGAAAAAAACTGGAACGGGAAAAAAATGGGATGCAATATATCCAGACGCATATTGGAATTGGGTATCGTATGATTAATAAAAGCCATTTCGCCGGATGATATTCTGTGATATGATTCCCCTTAAGCAGACAAGGTAAATAACCAAAATCTGCTTAAGGGGATTTTTTTTCTGAAATCAGGGATATTTTTGGTTTTTATCCGTCTAATCTATGTAAATAAAAAAGCTGGCCGGCATGAAAGGTGGTAACGAATTGACAAAAGAAGAACTTGGACAGTTGATTCTTTCTTCAGAACGACAACTATATGCAACTGCAAAAACAATCCTTGCGGATGATCAGGATTGTGCCGATGCAATACAGGAATCAATTGTAAAAGCATTTACAAAAATTCATACATTAAAAAAGGATCGTTACGCAAAAACATGGCTGATACGAATACTGATCAACGAATGCTATAACATTGCGAGGCAAAAGAAAATGAGTGAGCAGTTAGATGAGTCCTATGTTGAAAATCTGACCTGTCACGAGGAACATTATGACTACAGCGAGCTTTATAAAGCAGTCAATACCCTTAAGGAAGAACTGAGAGTACCGGTTATTTTGTACTACATGGAAGAATTCAGTGTAAAAGAGGTTGCACAGATTCTTGACATATCAGAAGGCGCGGTACAAAAGAGACTTGCAAGAGCCAGGGAAAAACTAAAAAAAGTCGTTCAATTAGAGGAGATATTTGCATGAGATTAGACGGATTAAAAAATGATTTGCCGGAAACACCGGATTTTATTCACAATATGATACAGGAAGAGGTTGCAAGACAGACAAAAATAACGAATATGGTTCCAATGAAAAAGAGACACAAATATAAATGGAAAATGGGACATGCTGCAGCTGTTGCGTTAATTTGTATAATGGGAACATCTGCGGCAGCCTATGCAGGAACCAAGCTGTATTACATGTATTTGGAGCATAGGGGGGAATATAGTGTTGCCACAGGAATTAATGTGGACGAAGGCGCAAAGAAGACAAAGCTTCCCAAAGAAATAAAAGATATAGAAATTTCAGCCGGATATATTCCTGAGGGAATGGAATGGATGGATGACTACAAGCTAAGTTATTCGGACACACCATACCTGGGCGGTATTTCCATATCCTCTGTGCTTATAGATCAGGATGATCTGGGCAAGACATGGATCGATAAAGGGGTTATTGAAAGCGAAGAACTGACCTTTGGTGAACATGAGGGCGTATATGTGAAGCTGTTGGACCTGAAACAGGACAAATCCTTTGATAAACGGATATATCTGTTTTATCCGGAAGAATATCGGGTATTCACTATTTACTTTGGCGATGATGTTACAAAGGAAGATGCCATTAAATTTGCTGAAAATATGACCATCACAGAGAAAGAAGACCTAATTGAAACAAAGGGACTGCAAACCTGGAGTGATATGGTAAATCCTGTGGCAGATACAGGCGAAATCAGAAACAAAGTTGCGGAGGATCAGATCACCATAAATGGCATTGGGGATACCATGGCGTTAGAAGCAATGTATGAGGATACAGAAGGAAATACGGATATTTCCGATGGGATTTCGGTTTGTGCAGACAGCATTCAGGTTTTGGATAACCTTAGCGTACTTGAGGGAGCAGACATTCCGGAAGAATGGAAAACGGCTGTTACAGGTGATGGCAAGCTCAAACAGAACCATTTATCTTATGTTAAATCCGGTGACGGAGAAAATACATTGGACAAAGTTGTAGACGAAGCAGCTGTAAATCAGAAGCTGGTTTATGCACAGGTTACCTATACCAACAATACAGATGCTGAAATGAGAAATATTTTATATCATGGCAGCCTGGTGACAATCAAACATGAAAACGGTTCGTACAGGATTTATCTCCCATCTGAAGAGCCTGGTGATGGCTACGATTATTACATGGAAGATGGCGTGGCAAAAACAGGCTCCATGACATATTGCAGTGCGGTGGAAGATTATGGAAACGGCGGCAATTATATTGGAGCATTGGCCCCGGGAGAATCCGTTCAGGTGGTGATGGCATGGATCGTGGATGAAACGGACCTGGATAACCTGTATCTGAATCTGAATTCAGATGGCGGCTTTGTTGAATTTACAGATTCAATGCTAAAGGGAGGACTGGTTTCCTTCTAAATCATAAAGCTGGTGCCGGATTTTATAATAGTCCGGCATCGGCTTTTTGACCTTTTGCCCCTGGTATCTTCTATATGGAGTCGCGGGCTATCAGTATTACATCCAGAAGAGCCTCTTTCCCTGTATATGCAGCTGGATTTTCAATTGCTTTTAAAAGCTCTGAAACAGCCAGCTCAGCTTTTTTCTCCATGTCCTGGTGAATGGTAGTAAGCCTTGGAACTGTAAGACGGGCATATGTAATATCGTCAAATCCCGCAATTCCAATATCTGCAGGAATGCAAACACCTCTGGTGGCAAGATAACTGATAGCCTCTATTGCATAAAAATCAGACAGAAAAAAGACCGCAGTTTTTTGAGGAAAAGGAATCCGTCGTATTAATTGCTGATAGAAGCTTTCTCTGGTGAGAGTGGTTTCTCCGATATTGATAAAACGGATTTTTTTGCTGCTGTTTTTTTCTGTAAGCCTGGCAAACATTTCTCTTGCCCCGTTCCAGCGTGTCTGATCAATACCATAATCACTGGTTGCACAGACAAAGATATCATGATAGCCACATCCCAGAATATATTCGATCATACGGGAACCGCCGGTGAAATCATCCAAACCAATATTAGTTACGAAAGTGCTGCCCTGAGAGCTTCCATAGGCATCAATAGAAATAACTGGCTTGTGAATCAGAGACCAGATCTTATTGCAGTCATTTCGAGAAAAGGATAAGGCAACAACACCATCAATATTCCATGCCATTACAGTGTGGAAAACTTTATTTACATCATCTGTGGAATACAGCATGATATAATATCCCTGCATTTGCAGCTTTTCTTCAATAAATCCGATGATTTTCCCATAAAATGGATCAGATATTATAGAATTTTCATATTTTCTATGTGCATGTATGACCAGAGCAATCATTCTGGAGCTGGTGTTATTTAATACGTTCAGTCCTAATTTCTGCACATATCCCATTTCTTGAATCAACTTTTCAATTAATTCTATTGTAGCAGGAGAAACCTTCTTTGTCTTTCCATGAATTACATTTGATACTGTAGTAGTACTTACTCCAGCACGATTTGCAATATCTTTGATTGTTGTCATAAAAATACTTCCTATAATTGATTTATCAAATTATAGCAAAGCTTTTGGCGCTTGTCAAAAGTACACAAAAACAAAAATATTCTATTATACATTAAGTAGGTTATATACATAACCTATTGACGAATGACAAACATGATGATATGTTTATTTTACATAAGTTATGTACATAACTTAGTGAAAATTATAGATAGCCTGCGATTTCAGATAAATTACTGTTATGACCCCATGAAGTAAGGGTCTGCAGAATTTGTTCTGAAGCCAGATGAAAGGAAGAATGAGATGATCAGAAAATACCGATATGGCACGCCGTTTGATACAGAGGCCTTGACTAAGAGCATTGACAGCGCGAATGGAGAATTTCCCTACGGAAAAGTCAGTCTGGACAATGGCTTTGATTTTACATATATAATGGATGAGGATGATATCGTCTATGGGCTTGGAGAAGCGAACCGCGGAATCAACAAAAGAGGATATTGTTATATCAGCAATTGTACAGATGAGCCCAATCATACGGAAGACAAGCGCTCTTTGTATGGCGCGCATAACTTTATTATTATAAGCGGTAAAACTACATTTGGTCTGTTTTTCGATTATCCATCAGCAATTACCTTTGACATCGGATACACCAGAATGGATACCTTAAAGGTTTCCTGTGGAGCGGCTGACCTGGATGTATATGTGCTTGAAGGGGAGTCTGCCTATGATATTGTGAAGCAGTTTCGCCATGTAATCGGACGCAGCTACATTCCTCCGAAATTTGCTTTTGGTTTCGGTCAGAGCAGATGGGGCTACACGACAATGGAAGATTTTCGCAAGGTGGCAGCAGGGTACCGTGAGAATCATATCCCATTAGACATGATCTATATGGATATTGATTATATGGATGCTTATAAGGACTTTACCGTAAACCCGGAGAATTTCCCGGATTTTCCTGCATTTGTAAAAGAAATGAAAGAACAGGATCTTTATCTGATCCCTATCATTGATGCCGGTGTGAAGGTTGAAAAGGGCTATGATGTTTACGAGGAAGGTGTAGAAAACCGTTACTTCTGTCAGAGAGAGGACGGAAGTGACTTCGTTGCAGCAGTATGGCCTGGGGATACCCATTTTCCAGATGTTCTGAATCAGGATGCCAGAAGGTGGTTCGGGGACAAATACCGTATTCTTATTGACCAGGGCATCGAAGGCTTCTGGAACGACATGAACGAGCCGGCTATTTTCTATTCCTCTGAGGGGCTGGCAGAGGCAAAAAAGCTTGCTGGAGAATTTGCACAGGATCAGGATGGCAGGATTCATGTCTGGGAAATGCAGGGCAAACTAAACGGGATTGCCAATAATTCAGAGGATTACTGTAGATTTTATCACAATGTAAATGGTGAAAAGATCCGTCATGATAAGGTACACAATCTCTTCGGCTATAACATGACAAGAGCAGCCGGAGAAGCCTTCCGGCGTATTGATCCGCAAAAGCGCTTCCTGATGTTTTCCAGATCCTCCTATATCGGAATGCACCGCTACGGTGGAATCTGGATGGGAGATAACAAGTCCTGGTGGTCACATATTCTTCTGAACCTGAAAATGCTTCCGTCTTTGAATATGTGCGGCTTTTTGTATACAGGTGCGGATCTTGGAGGATTTGGTGCAGATACAACCAGAGATCTGGTGCTTCGCCATATGGCACTTGGTGTGTTTACGCCTCTTATGCGAAACCATGCAGCTCTTGGAACAAGAGAGCAGGAATGCTACCAGTTTGAGGATATTGAGGATTTTCGCAATGTTGTAAATGTCAGATACCGCCTGGTACCGTATCTGTACAGTGAGTACATGAAGGCTGCATTAAATGATGATATGTATTTTAAACCTCTTGGCTTCGTTTACCCGGATGACAAGATGGCGGTCCGGATAGAGGATCAGCTGATTCTTGGAAACGAGATTATGATCGCTCCTGTTTACCAGCAGAATGCAAGAGGACGATACGTATATCTGCCTGAGGAAATGAAGTTTGTAAAATTCCTTGCCGATGGAACTATTTCGGAAGAGGTTCTGCAAAAAGGTGTTCATTATGTAGACATTGCATTAAATGAGGTTCCTCTCTTTATCCGCAATCACAAATGTATCCCTGTTGCTGAAGCCGCCCAGTGCGTAAAGGACATTGACACAGCAAAGCTGCAGCTTCTTGGCTATGATGGCAGCAGCTATCTTCTGTACGAGGATGATGGAATCCATAAGGAATATGAAAACCCGGAGAATTACAGGAAATTAACAAAATAAGCAGGTGCTTAGTGAAGCAGTTGTTACCAGGACGTGAGTTCGCAATGTATATTCATCGCAGGTCGTCGCAACACTTCGCCGAGCTAACTGCCAACTACGACTAAACATCTCAGGAGAGCCTTCGATGTTAAGTCTTCGTAGACAGTGGATCTCGTCTACGTTAAGAGCGCTCCTGAAATGACCTGCTCATGAATATACATTGTGAACTCACTGGTTTCATCTACTGCAGATGCAATCTGCTGGCAACAAGCTTGAAAAAAGCATATGTCCGCTATTATGGCGAACTGCTCTAGAGCGTGTTTGAAAAATCATTCCCACAATCTGCACGCCCCACTTTGCGGTATATTTTGCCCGAATTCAGTTGCCGTAGCCCGCTACGGCGCTCTCATCCGGACAAAATCTCCCACAAATTGTGACGCACATCTTGCAGAAAGCCTTTTTCAAACACGCTCTAGGAGGTGGAAAGAATGAATTGGAAAGAATTATGGATGACACTTTTTGGAACCTGTGAATGGCTCGGACTCAATATGGGATTCTGGGTATCTATGGCTGCTGTGCTGCTGATTGTGATTATCATGAATGCCATATTCTGGGGAATGAAAACAAACCGCTGCAAATAGCTGCAGCGGTTTGTTTGAAGAAATCTGTCAGTCTATGCTGATTTTACTGATTTTACTGCTTTTTAACCTCTGGTTTTTCCAAAAGCTTTTTAATACCCTGGATTGCTACCAGTACGCCAAGTATTAACAGCA
The DNA here is from genome assembly GCF_014287535.1 of Blautia segnis. Classification (NCBI taxonomy): domain Bacteria; kingdom Bacillati; phylum Bacillota; class Clostridia; order Lachnospirales; family Lachnospiraceae; genus Blautia; species Blautia segnis. The sequence goes on from NZ_JACOOT010000010.1 coordinate 69,147, forward strand.
GGACTGCAAATATCAGCTGTAAAGAATTTCCAAGATCAAGACCGGTGGTAACAAATGCCTTGGAAAGCTTTACAATTGTCATGCCAAGTGCTGTAAAGGTTACTGCCATCATGAATACCATTGGAACCCAGAGCATCCAGCCCTGACGTTTTGTCTTCTTTAAAAATACTGCACAGGCTACAAGCGCAAGCACAGATAACAGCTGGTTTGCAGAACCAAACAATGGCCAGATTTCTGCGTAACCCACTTTTGTAAGCAGATAGGCCAGTACAAGTGTGATAATCGTTGCAAAATATTTATTAGTCATCACCTTTAAAAACGGGTTCATATTTTCTTCATCTGTATCAGAATCAAGGAAAAACTCCTGGAAAGAGAGGCGTCCTACTCGTGCTACAGAGTCAAGTGATGTCAGTGCAAATGCAGATACAGCAAGGTTAATTAATGTAAATACTAATGAATGGGACAAACCAATCACAGAAAGGAAATTTGCAATCGCACCTGCAAAAATCTGCGGCTGGGTTGTCAGTCCCTGTGCTGCCGCCTCACCATCTGCAAAAGATGCTACTGCAATCAGTGCGATGATGGCAAGCATGCTTTCCATGAGCATTGCGCCAAATGAAACAGGGAGCATGTTCTTTTCATTTTTTATCTGTTTGGATGCAGTACCTGAGGATACCAGGGAATGGAACCCAGAAACCGCACCACAGGCAATGGTTACGAATAGAATCGGAAACATATACTGTCCATCAACATTAAAGCTTGTAAAAGCTTTTAGATTACAGGAAGGATTAGCAACAAATACACCAATTACCGCACCCACAATCATAAAAATAAGCAGATAACTGTTCAGATAATCACGTGGCTGAAGCAATGCCCATACAGGTGCAACACTGGCTACCAGGATGTATGCAAATATAATAAGGTGCCAGGTTCCAAGACTTATATACATCGGGAATTTAAGTCCCAGTGCAATTGCGGCTACCAGTAATACAATCGCAAATGCTGTATTGATCCATTTATTGAATCTTGTGTATTTCAGGAAAAATCCAAGTCCAACAGCTTCTATTATGAATAACATGGAGGTAGTTGCGACAGCTCCGTTTGCGGCTACCTTTGTAACTTCGCCTGCGTCGTTTGCGGCAAATCCATTAAAGGTTCCGGCTACTACGTCTGCAAATGCTGCAACAACCAGAATACAGAATAACCAGCAGAATAAAAGGAATAATTTTTTCCCTAATTTTCCAATATATGCTTCGATAATATATCCGATTGTACGTCCTTTGTTCTTTACAGATGCATACATGGAAGCAAAATCCTGAACTGCGCCAAAAAATACTCCGCCAATCAGAATCCACAGCATAACCGGAAGCCAACCAAAAATTGCAGCCTGGATAGGTCCGTTGATCGGGCCTGCACCTGCAATTGAGGCAAACTGATGTCCAAATACAACATTAGTATCTGCAGGTACATAATCAACTCCGTCCTCCATCTCATATGCCGGAGTTTTTGCTTTTGGATCAATTCCCCATTTGTTCTGCAGATAGCGGCCATACAGAAGATATGCGCCTCCCAGAACTACAATGGCAATCACCATCATCATAATTCCACTCATAATCTTTCTCCTCGTCTTTCTTTGAATATGGAATATATTAAAAACACCCCTGTCATCTAAGTGATAACAAAGGAAGAATTTTCTCTATTAATTATCTAATGTTTTACTACTTTTTTTATAAAAAATCAAGAAGTGTTTTGTATATACTAAACAATTTTATGCTAATGTTTTTGTGCGATTTTTCGATGAAAAGAATTAAGAGAAAAAATGGAAACGAACAGATTTGAGTTTTGGTTGTGAAATAGCAGAAATGGGATTAAAATAAGGAATTAAAAACGAAGGCAAAATTGTTTTTGGAAGAGATTAGGAGGAGCAAAAAAAATGATCATCAGAAAAGCAGAAGAAAAAGATATTCCGAGAATTATTGAACTGTTGGGACAGGTGCTGCAGATTCATGCAGACATAAGACCTGATATTTTTATTCCCGGCACTACAAAATATACAGTAGACGAACTGACTGAGCTTTTAAAAAACGAAAAAAATCCAATATATGTTGCCGCCAATGAAGCTGATATTTGTGTAGGATATGCATTTTGTCAATTACGGGAACAACCTTTTTCAAATAATATGGTGCCGTTTAAATCCCTTTTTATAGATGACCTGTGTGTGGACCAACAAGCACGAGGACAGCATATCGGTGAAAGATTATTCGAACATGTAAAAAATGAGGCAAAGCAAAAGGGATGCTATGAAGTAACCTTGAATGTATGGACAGGAAATATTTCAGCAGAAAAATTCTATGAAAAGATGGGAATGAAAACAAAAGAAAAACAGATGGAATATATTTTATAAATTGCAAAAAAAGGCATTGATAAATCAAAACATAACAAATAAAGTCGGTGCGGGATTTTCATATCCTGTACCGACTTTATTTCAATTTGTGATATTTCCTGCTGTTCGCTTTGAAAATTTATCGTTGTAAGAAAATTTATCGCTGTAATGAATGTGCATGTCTTTCCAGTCCATAAACATTACATAAAATACTCTGCCGTATTGTTGATTCTCTACGATTCTGCCATGGTCAAGCACAGAAAGATAGGATCCGTCAGCTTTCCGAAGATGAAAATGAATATAGTCATTTTCATTGCCATTATCAATCTGCTCCCAGATGCTTGCTTCGATCTGCTGTCGTTCATCTTCCCGGATCAGGTTGCGGAAGCTTCTCTTTGTAAGCCTAAAAAGTTCTTCCATATCTTTATATCCGGTCATATGGAGAAACTCATGGTTTGCATAGAAAAGCTCATCCTCTTTTTTATCCGCTTTGTAAATAATAAATGCACCCGGAAGGTGTTCAGAGATATCCTTAAGTGCAAATCCAAGCTGCTTGCGAACTCTTGATTGAAGTCCTTCTTTGTATGCCATACATCCATTTTTTCCATGGAGCTTAACTTCATAAAGTGCCGCATCTGCACAGCGCATGAGCTGTAAACAGTTTGATGCAAAGTCCGGATATTCCGCATATCCAAGAGAAATATAAAATGGATGTTCTTGCCCATTGCATGAGAATGTCTTTGGAATCCTGGTAAATTGCTGAAGCTGCTTCGCAGCGGCTTCACAGGCATTGTTTTGCAGAAGAATGCAAAATTCATCACCGCCGTTTCTGCCCAGCAACGCATCAGATGGAAAAAATGCTTTCATACTATCGGCCAGACTCTTTAATGCTTTGTCTCCATAGGCATGTCCATAGATATCATTAATTAATTTAAAGTCATCTATATCAAGGAATGCGGCTATGAAATGCGCTTTGGGATTTTCTGAAATCATCTTCTCTGCTAATTCATCAAATCCATAGCGGTTGTAAATATTTGTAAGAGAATCTATGTGTGCCAGTATTTGAAATTTGTTTTTGTTTTCCTTAGATACTAACCATACCCTGGTAAGACCTGACAGAAGTAAGACAATAGAGGCAAAAAATCCGCTGGTTAAAGCTATAAATGCAGTATTTTGCCATCCACCTTCAGGCATTACCTCAAATTTCCAGTTTTCCTCACCTATTGTAAAATCATAAGAAACAGGATGAATTATTGAGCCATCTGACTGATAAACAACTTCATAAGTGTTATCCCAGGGAGCGACTGTTTTTGAAAGCTTATATTCATAGCCAAAGTCTGAGAGTGCACTGATCGAGTCCGAAAAAATATCTGGAACACGTAAAATAACAATAGTAAACCCCCAGAAATATTCCTGACCATTGTCATCCTTCAGATAAACCGGATTACGGACAGCAAGTCCATAGCCACCTTGCTTCAACTCGAAGGGACATTGTGTGATCAGGGTATGGTTATCTCTGGCATAACAGGAAATTTCTTGGCGGTCTTTATCATGGAGCAGGTCAATCTTACCTGCCTCATTTCCTTCGGCAGGATAAATATCTGTCACAACACCATTGGGAGCGAGCTGAATACTTTCAATGGAGTCAGACATAATATTCTTTGCAACCGTATCAAACTGATTAAGCTCTCCATCTTCACTGATCAAAATCTGTTTCAGAACATCCGTAATTTCCATTCCATTTGTAATTTCATTTTTTATACGTTCACCATAAGTAGTTGCATTTAATTGTGCCGTTGTGTGTTTTTGTTCTTCCTCATGGGCATTTGTTTTGTATACAATGAAACTGATAAGACATATGCCCAGCAAAAAAACGATAAAAGGCACAAGTGTTTTTTTCTTCACTTACTTCACCTCGTGTTATACACCGTATACTTTGATAACAAAGCATTATAGCATAGAAATTAAAAAATGGAATAAAATTTTCGTAAAAAATAAAATATTTTTTGGGGTCATTCTACATTTTTCAGAGCTTCATCCATTGGAATTTTACGGATTCTGCGGTATTCAAGAAGTGACACAGCTGCATAAGTTCCTATACCTATTACGAACATTTCCAGATAAATCTTTGGATCGATCCAAAGTGCAATCCATCCTGAAACACTTGTCAGCATCATTTCCCTAAATAGAATCTCCATGACTGCTTTTTCAATGGGAAAACTTAATAAAAGCCAGAGAACTACCACGACCGATGTTGACCAGATGTATAATCTGCTGATTTCGCCATTTTGCTATCGGTACAAGGGTTGTCATCCAAAAAGCGTCTGCATTCCATATTGTCACATAAGTCGGCAGGCTATAGCTTCCATAATACATAGAGGCACACACATTCTTCATTACGGTGTATCCCAGAATATTTCCGATCAATGCTCCGAACAGGGTAATGATCACAGGAAGTGTCATATAATGCCTGATAAGTTCACCCTTTGTATAGCCGGATGCGCGCAGTGTTCCGATCACACCTGCTTCCTTTCGAATCGTATTGCTGATTGTAATTCTAAAGACAAAAGCCATAATTACTATGACAATATAAAGAAGCACGATCATCATAGCTTTGTCACTTCCCATATCTTCCCCGGTAAAGTTGATTGCCTGATTCTGATAGCGTGGGACAAAGGCTTCCTATGTTTTTGAAGATGTGATATACTTTATTTCGCTAATCTGAACTTAACTGAATGACATTGATTATGGAATATTTCTTCTTTTATTAGTGATGAAATATCGAATTTTAATACAGATTTATATTATCAAAATCCAGACTATCTGGAATGGTCGTATCGTGAAGGAAAATTATTGGATTAAAAATAATTTTACTGACTGTAATTGCAATACCGGCAGGAATTGCGGTACTGGCAAAGGCAGAAGAAATTGTCCCGGATGAAACGAGGTGTTGTTACCATGGAGTATATAGCGCATAAAGATAATGAAAGAGTACAGACAGTAAAAGAACACTTATATGGTACAGCTGAATTAGCAGGATTTTTTGCGGAAAGATTTGGGAAGAAGGAATGGGGTTATTGTTGTGGAATGTTACATGACCTTGGGAAATATTCCAAAGAGTTTCAAAGAAAAATTCGAAATGATACAGGTGAAAGAGTAGATCATTCAACTGCAGGTGCGAAAGTCTGCAATGAAAAAGGCGGTTACTATTCTATTTTAAGTTACTGTATTGCCGGACATCATGCCGGACTTCCAGACTATGGAAACACTGCAATAGGCAATAGCTTATGTGGAAGATATAATAAAAAAATCTGTGATTTTAAAAATTATGAAAAGGAAATAGAAATTCCACAGCTTCATACGGATCCAATTGTGTTTGACCCAACAAAGAATCTTGATTTTTCATTAAGTGTTTTTGTAAGGATGTTATATTCATGCTTGGTAGATGCCGATTTTTTGGATACGGAAGCTTTTATGAAAAATGAAAATACTGGCCGTGTTGCGGGAAAAACAATGCAGATTCTGGAGGAAAAATTAGAACAATATATTGAGCCTTGGTTAAGCAATGCTGAACTGGAAAGTATCAATGGAAGAAGAACAGAGATTTTAGCTCACTGTATGGAAATGGGGAAGCGAGAAAAGGGAATTTATCGCCTGACAGTTCCAACCGGAGGAGGGAAGACGATTGCTTCTCTGGCCTTTGCATTAAGACATGCAGTGAAGCATCAGATGGATCGGATTATTTATGTGATTCCTTATACGAGTATAATTGAACAGAATGCCCAGGTGTTTCGGGAAATTCTTGGTGCAGAAAATGTATTGGAAAATCATTGCAATGTAGAATATAAAGATTCAGAAGAATTTTATCCAATGCAGCTTGCAAGTGAAAATTGGGATAAACCTGTAGTTGTGACAACAAATGTGCAGTTCTTTGAATCTTTATTTGGAAACAAATCATCAAAATGCAGGAAAATCCATAACATTGCAAACAGTGTTGTAATTTTTGATGAAGCACAAATGCTGCCGATGGATTATTTAAAACCTTGTATTTCTGTTTTACAGGAATTAGTCGATAATTATGCCTCAAGTATTGTTTTGTGTACTGCAACACAGCCTGCGCTTGAAATGTTTTTCTCATCCAAAGATAAAATGATAGAATTATGTCCATGTGTGGAAGAACAATTTCGTTTCTTTGAGCGAGTTACTTATGAAAAAATAGGAAAAATTTCTCAAGACGAACTGATCATGCGAATGCAGGGAGATCAAAGTATACTTTGCATTGTGAATACGAAAAAAGCCGCACAGGAGCTGTACAAAAAGCTGCGGGAAGAAAGAAAAAATATATATCATTTATCCACAAACATGTATCCAAAACATAGAAAAAGAGTATTGAAATTAATTCGGGAGCGACTGGATAATAATGAAAAATGTATTGTTGTTTCAACCAGTCTGGTAGAAGCTGGTGTAGACTTGGATTTTGACATTGTTTACAGGCAGATTGCAGGATTGGATTCTCTGATTCAGGCAGCCGGAAGGTGCAACAGGAATGGAAAGAAGGACTTAGCGAAAAGTAAAGTTTATATTTTTGATTTCATTGACGAAAAGAAAGTGACAAATCAAAAATTGCAGATTGAAACAGCAGCATCTGTTATACAAGACTATGAAAAAGTAGATGACTTGACAGGGATTTCTGATTATTTTAAACGTCTTTATCATTATCGCGGAACCAGCCTGGATAAGAAAAACATCATGGGCGAATTTAAACAGATGCGGTTTAATTTTTCAAAAGTAGCAAAAGAGTTTAAGCTTATTGAAGAAAACACAAAGATGATTTATATCAACAAAGAATTAAAAGCAGAAGAATTATTGAACGAATTGAAAACAAAGGGAGCATCGAAAGAAAGACTTCGAGAAGCCGGTCAATATTGTGTTCAGATTTATGGAGATGAAAGGAACGAAAACAGTTTATTTGATAAGCTGTACAGTAACGGAATGCTTCGGCCAATCTCAGAAGATATGCAGGATTTTTATGAACTGGTGTCGCAAAAACAGTATTCTGATGAGTGGGGATTGGATTTTTCAGTGGATGATGTGTTGATGATGTAATATTAAATGGGGTGTATGAAAAAAATTCATACACCCTGTTTGCTTTAAAAAAAATATTAATATTTCAATCCACTGGTTCCCCAGACAAGCTTAAGTATACATGAATTAATTTGTTTTTACAATTGTATTTTTTATATCTTCATTAAAATTTTATATAACAAACACGAAAAGCATTGATTAATATGTAGAAGTGTAGTATAGTGAGATTAAGAAATAGCAGTGAACCGTAGAAGCGATTAATAAGGAGACATTGTATGGTTTTATATCATGGAGGCAAGGACGTTGTAGAATTTCCGGAAATCAGAAAAGCACTGTATCATAAAGATTTTTATTTTGGCTTTTATTGTACAAAACTTCCGGAACAGGCAAAACGGTGGGCAACACGTTATGGAACATCAGGAGTATTGAATTGCTATGAATATACACCTGATAATAAGTTGAAGTATCTGGTTTTTGACGAAATGACAGAGGAGTGGCTTGATTTTATCGTGCATTGCAGAAGTGGAAAATCACATACTTACGACATTGTGGAAGGACCTATGGCAGATGACACTATTTATAATTATATCCAGAATTATATAGATGGAAAAATTTCAAGAGCAGCTTTCTGGGAATTGGCAAAATTCAGTCATCCGACACATCAGATCAGTTTTCATACGATCTCTGCATTAGATACGCTAAAGTATGTGGGAAGTGAGGAAGTATATGGGAACAAAAAATAATAATAGACTGTTTTATACATGTAGTCTGATTGAATATATTGGTCGTCAACAAAAAAGAAGTAGAAAAGAGGTGACAGATTTTCTTGGAAAAGAAAGAATTGCCAGGATTTATGAATATGCAGATGTTTTTCACTGTGAACCTATAGAAAAAGTTGCATATGAGTTTTCGGAAGAATGCAAAATAGAAGAGGGGAATTTTGACAATGTATCTGAATGCCATTATAAAATCCCGGATTATTGGGATATTGGTGAAGTATATGAACGGTTAATCGAAGACAGCTATTCAGATGATGAGATTTTAGAAGGACTGTGGGAGGTATATCACTCCTGGATCGATCAATGTATATCGAATTTCAATACAGATTTTTATTATCAGCCAAGGGATTATATAGCAGTTTGTTATAAGAAAGGAGAGGTATTATAAGATGGGGATTGGCGTAAAAGTAAAGGTATGGGGGGATTATGCCTTGTTTTCACGTCCCGAGCTTAAAGTGGAACGATGCTCTTATGATGTCATGACGCCGTCCGCAGCAAGAGGAATTCTGGAAGCAATTTACTGGCACCCCGGAATGCGTTGGATTATCGATAAGATTTATGTAAAAAATCCGATTCGTTTTACAAGTGTTCGAAGAAATGAAGTAAAGAGCAAAGTTTCCAGGAGCAATGCTTTACAGGCATATAACGGAGATGAGAGACCATTTTATATAAGCACAAAGGAAGACATTGTTCAGAGAGCATCTTTGATTTTATGTGATGTATGTTATGTGATAGAAGCCCATTTTGAATTGACCAATAAGGCAAATGAATCTGATAACGCAGGAAAATTTAAGGATATCATAATGCGAAGACTAAAACGGGGTGAATGCTATCACATGCCATATTTTGGATGCAGAGAGTTCCCGGCACAGTTTTGCTTATGTGAGGAAAATGACATAACGACTATATATAGTGAAGTACCAGAGAAGGATTTGGGATTCATGTTATATGATATGGACTATAGTAATCTGGAGAATATTCAGCCCATGTTTTTTAGAGCAGTTATGAAGAAAGGGGTATTAGATCTTACGGATTGTGAGGTGTTTCGATGATTCTACAGGCTTTGGAAGAGTATTATGAAAATCTTCTTCAGCAAGGAAAAGTGGCAAAAGCAGGATGGTGTCAGGCTAAAGTGTCACACGTAATTGAATTGAATGGGGACGGAACAATAAAAGGAATAGTCTCTTTGAAACAAGAAGAGGAGAGAGGGAAAAAGAAAGTCTTAATTGCTCCAATGCTATTCGTTCCCGAGATGGTTATAAGATCTTCTGGAATCTCTGCAAATTTCTTATGCGATAATGCGAAATATCTGCTTGGAATAGATGAGGACGGAACAAAACCAAGAATAATGGATTGCTTTTTGGCAGCAAAGGATAAGCACCTATCAATTTTAAGTAAAGGAAAAGGTGCAATGGCAAAAGCCATCTGTGCTTATTTTAGAAACTGGAATCCGAAAACTGCAAAAGAGAATCCGATTTTAAGAGAATATTGGGAAGAGTTGAATGAGGGTGGGAACATTATTTTTGGCATGAGAGCTTTGGAGGCGCAAGAAGACGATGAAATAAAAGCTTTATGGGAAGAAGCGAGAAATGCAGAAAGCAACGATCAGCAAGGAATCTGTCTGGTAACCGGACAGAGAACGGATATTTCACGTATTCATAAAGGGATAAAAGGGGTTCCGGGAGCACAGTCAAGTGGAGCTGCACTGGTTTCATTTAATGCACCGGCTTTCGAATCTTATGGCAAAGAACAAAGTTATAATGCACCGGTTGGTAAATATGCAGAGTTTGCATATACAACAGCACTCAACTATTTACTCAATCAAAGAGAATACTGTTTTCCGTTAGGTGATTCAATGATTGTATTCTGGGCAGAATCCGGAAAAGAAGAATATCAGAAAACTTTTATGTCATGGATGAATCCGCAAGTGGATAATCAAGAGGAAATGAAAAAACTGTTCGGAAATCTGCAAAGAGGTATAAGGGTAGATGTGCAAGATATCCAGTTAAACATGGAGCAAAAATTCTATATTCTTTGTCTGGCACCAAATGCAGCAAGGCTTTCAGTTCGCTTTTTTTATCAAAATTCATTTGGCAATATTTTGGAGAATTTATCCAAACACTATCAGAGAATGGAAATTATAAAACCTGCCTGGGTGGAATTGAACTATTTAGGTATTCAAAAAATGTTGTTTGAAACGGTCAATCAAAAGTCAAAAGATAAAACTCCGATTCCCAGTATGGCGGCAATGGTGTTAAATGCAGTTCTTCAGAATAATAGATATCCGGCAACCTTATATACTGATACATTGATTCGAATCCGTTCAGAACAGGGGAACATTACATGTGGAAGAGCGGCGATCATAAAAGCAGTTTTAATGAAGAATTACAATTGGAAGGAAGGCGAAAAATTCATGGGATTGAACGAGGATTGCAAAGAGACAGCTTATGTTCTTGGAAGATTGTTTGCGGTATTGGAATTTATTCAAAGAGAGGCGAATCCAGGAATTAATGCTACCATCAGAGATCGGTACTTTAATTCTGCCTGTGCAACACCGGCATCTGTATTCCCTATATTAATCAAATTAAAAAACAGTCATATGAAAAAAATAGAAAGGGAATCAGCAGGAACGAAGGTGTATTATGAAAAGCTGTTAACTGAACTTATAGGTAAAATAGAATTGTCTGAGAAAATGCAGGGATTTCCAAGCCGTTTTTCACTGGAAGAACAGGGGAAATTTATGCTGGGATATTATCATCAGGTGCAGAAAAGGTACGAGAAGAAGGAGGAGAAGTAAATGAGCGAAGCAATAAAAAACAGGTATGAGTTTGTAGTATTATTTGATGTGGAAAACGGAAATCCAAATGGAGATCCTGATGCAGGGAATATGCCAAGAATTGATCCGGAAAGTGGTCTGGGTCTTGTTACGGATGTTTGTATTAAGCGAAAAATCCGTAATTATATTGAAACAATCAAAGAAGAGGAGAAAGGGTATAAAATTTATATTAAAGAAGATGCGCCGCTTAACAGAAGTGATCGGGAAGCCTGCAAAGAACTTGGGGTGGAAGAGAACGACGATAAAAAGGTAACAGAAGCACTCAAAAAACTTAAGAAAAATGATCCAAATGTAGATCTTAAGTTAAGAGATTACATGTGCGAGAATTTTTATGATATTCGTACATTTGGTGCTGTTATGACAACATTTGTCAAAGCTGCTTTGAATTGTGGACAAGTAAGAGGACCGGTGCAGATTGGCTTTGCCAGAAGTATTGATCCGATCATCAGTCAGGAAGTGACTATTACAAGAGTGGCGATTACAACAGAGAAAGATGCTGAAAATAAGAGCACAGAGATGGGAAGAAAATGTATAGTTCCATATGGATTATACCGAGTAGAAGGATATATTTCTGCAAATCTGGCGAGAAAGGTAACAGGATTTTCAGAGGATGATCTGGAGCTTTTATGGGATGCTATTATTAATATGTTTGAAAATGATCATTCAGCTGCAAGAGGAAAAATGGCAGTACGAGAACTGATTGTATTTAAGCACAGTAAGGAATTAGGAGACTGTCCGGCATATAAGCTGTTTGATGCAGTGGAAGTATCAAAAAAGGAGGATGTGGAGTATCCGAGAAAATACCAGGATTATAAAGTGTGTGTTCATGAAGAAGCGATTCCGGATTCAGTTGAAGTGAAAAGGATGATTTGATGGAATATAAAGAAGATGACTATTTGATGTTGTCGGGAATACAACATTTTAAATTTTGCCGGAGGCAGTGGGCATTAATTCATATTGAACAGCAATGGGCTGAAAATGTTCATACAGTTATTGGTGAGTTGATGCATAAAAAAGTGCATGATCCTATGAGTAAAGAAAAACGAAAAGATACCATTATTGTAAGAGCTCTTCCAATAGCATCCAGAAAAATGGGCATTTCAGGAGAGTGTGATGTTGTAGAATTTCATAAGTGTGAGGATGGTATTTCGTTATTTGGACATCGAGGATTATATTCAGTATTTCCAGTAGAGTATAAAAAAGGAAAACCCAAAATTACAGAAGAGGACAAACTACAACTTACAGCGCAGGCAATGTGTTTGGAAGAAATGTTTTCGACTGAAATATCAGAAGGGGCAATTTTCTACGGGGAGACAAGAAGACGAGAAAACGTATTGTTTTCACAAGAACTAAGAGATGAAGTAAAAGAGTTATTTGATGAAATGCATCAGTATTATAGCAGAGGCTATACGCCAAAGGTGAAAACAGGCAAATCATGCAATAGCTGTTCATTAAAAGAAATATGTCTCCCTAAGTTAGAAAAGACGACTTCAGTGACCGCTTATATAACGCAGTCATTAAGGGAGGATGCAAGGTGAAAAAATTATTAAATACTTTATATGTGACATCTGAAAATAGTTATTTGGGATTGGAAGGAGAAACGATTGTAGTATATGACAATCAAACAGAGATTGGGCGGTTGCCATTACATAATTTGGAAGGTATCGTATCATTTGGATATCGGGGAACAAGTCCGGCACTGATGGGTGCTTGCGCAGAACGGAATATTTCTATATGTTATCTAAGCCCACAAGGAAAGTTTCTGGCAAGGGTATCTGGAAAAACAAGAGGAAACGTTCTTTTGCGTGAACAACAATATAAGAGTTGTAAGGATGAAGATATAAGCTTGAAAATTGCGAAAAACTGTATTCTGGGTAAAGTATACAATGCAAGATGGATTTTAGAAAGATCCTTACGTGACCATGAAATGCAAATTGATTCAGAACGCGTAAAAAAAGCGTCTTTGCAGCTAAAGGATGCGTTGGAATTAATACAGAATGCAGAGTCAAAAGAGCAGTTACGAGGATATGAAGGTGAGGCAGCCAGCATTTATTTTGGTGTTTTTAATGAATTGATATTGCAACAGAAAAAAGATTTTATTTTTAGTGGCCGTAATAAAAGACCGCCATTAGATAATGTAAATGCGATGCTTTCGTTTGTTTATACCTTATTAACAAATCAAATTGCTTCAGCACTGGAAACTGTTGGCCTGGATCCATATGTTGGATATCTTCATACAGACCGACCGGGCAGAGTGTCACTGGCTTTTGATTTGATAGAAGAATTTCGAGCCGTTTATGCAGATCGCTTTGTATTATCCTTGATTAATAAGAAGATTGTAAATGGCAAAAATTTTTCACGAAAAGAAAATGGAGCAGTTTTGATGGATGATGATTTGCGCAAAAAGGTATTAGTAGAATGGCAAAATAAAAAGAAAGAGGTTATTACACATCCATTTTTAAAAGAAAAAGTTGAATGGGGAATGCTGCCATATGTACAAGCTATGCTGCTTGCCAGATATTTGCGCGGTGATTTAGACGGATATCCGGTATTCCTTTGGAAATGAGGTAAATTGCTATGCTCGTACTTATCACATATGATGTTAATACAGAAACTGTATCAGGAAAAAAACGGTTAAGAAAAGTGGCGAAACAATGTGAAAACTACGGCAGACGTGTTCAGAATTCGGTGTTTGAATGCATTTTAGACCAGGCGCAAAGTGTAGTGTTAAAACAAAGTTTAATTGATATTATTGATGAGAATGTAGATAGTTTACGCTTTTATTATTTAGGCAATAAATACCAGACAAAAGTAGAACATGTTGGAGTTGAACATGGAATTGCGGTAGATCAGCCACTGATTCTATAAATTACTGGTGCGAATGTGAAGTGCACATAAATTTATAAAGTGATTCGCACCAGAAAAATGATTTAAAACTATATTTTTTAGTTTATTAATATATTATACATTAATGCTTAAAGAATTAATTTGAGTAGCATTTGTCAATGTTTCACAATATTAACTTGAGGATTTGTGAAATATTGCTGTCGCTCCCTTCGCGGGAGCGTGGATTGAAATACACATACCACCATCAACAGACTTGCGATATGAGTCGCTCCCTTCGCGGGAGCGTGGATTGAAATGCTTTGCACATTTCGTTCTCCTGCTGTGCCTTCAGGTCGCTCCCTTCGCGGGAGCGTGGATTGAAATCTCATGGCTGCGAAGCTTTTCGGACAGCTCCTTTGTCGCTCCCTTCGCGGGAGCGTGGATTGAAATTATTGGATCCACCTGCCATACATCCTCGCAGTAGTCGCTCCCTTCGCGGGAGCGTGGATTGAAATTGCCAGCTCCCCTCCATATATGTTGCTGGTATAGTCGCTCCCTTCGCGGGAGCGTGGATTGAAATAAATTGAACCCTACTGACATTAACGTTGCGGCGAGGGTCGCTCCCTTCGCGGGAGCGTGGATTGAAATTCTGGTCATTGATTGCCCTCCTTTTGGGGTTCACAGTCGCTCCCTTCGCGGGAGCGTGGATTGAAATTGCTATATCGGAAATTAGAATTGACCGTGATAAGTCGCTCCCTTCGCGGGAGCGTGGATTGAAATAATGGTACAGGAGAAGGACAGCCACTCGGAATCTGTCGCTCCCTTTGCGGGAGCGTGGATTGAAATGCAGAACGCGAAAAAATCATAATGGAAATGGAAGGTCGCTCCCTTCGCGGGAGCGTGGATTGAAATCTGGCTATTATGATGGGCGGATAATCTGGGATGTAACGGCAGAACCCAAATTAAAAAACGAATCGATACCACCAATTACACCGAACACTCCACCGATTTCAGAAGAACCAGCCGGGGCGGCAAGGACAGCAGCCATACCCCATATGTAAAAACAGAGGACGATACGGATATTATCAGGTAGCTTTTCCTAATGGGATTATCAGTGACCGTACTTAGTATATGCAGACGAAAAGTGAAGAACTTTTGGGTTTGAACTTCAAATTTTTAAGTGACAAACATAACTGCCTGTGATATTATAAAAACGATATAGACGAAAATGATCAGGAAACAGTCATGCCAATACTGCGTGGGCTTTGGAAGCAGGAGAACAGTTCGAAAATATATCGACTGTTCTCTTTTTGCTTTTTAAATATTAATACGGTAAAGCTTTGCTTTCGCATAGTGAGACGGCGAAACACCGAAACGCAGACTACTGAACAGTGATAAAATGGAAAGGAACTGGATATGAGAAAAAATCGAAAGAGCAGCTCCCATACCCATAGAAATAGAATTTACATTACGGCATTTCTTCTGGCTGGCAGTTTTATACTGGGAGGATGTATAATAAAGAAAGAAAAAGGGGCAGACAGCAAACTGCCGGAGATAGTAATCGGAATAGATTACTTCGAACCTTACAGCTATCAGACAAGCGACGGCGAATACAAAGGTGTTGATGTGGAGCTTGCCAGGGAAGCCTTTCAGAGGCTGGGATATCAGCCCAGATTTGAGAATATAGTCTGGGAGGACAAGGATGAGCTGCTGGCTGATGGGACAATAGACTGTCTGTGGAGCAGCTATTCCATGAACGGAAGAGAAGACAAATATCAGTGGGCAGGACCCTATCTGTACAGCCGTCAGATGGTGGTTGTAAGAGCCGAGAGTGAAATCCAGACGCTTCAGGAGCTGAAAGGGAAGAGGATTGCAGTGCAGGCTACTACAAAAGCAGAGGATCTTTTTCTTCATAAGATTGAATCCGATCTTCCGCAGATGGAGCAGGTAAACTGCTTTTCTACCACAAATGAGCTTTATGCCGCACTTAGGAAAGATTATGCAGATGCAATTGCGGGACATGAGGCGATGCTTGGCAGCCTGGTGCAGGATGGTGAGGGGGCTTACCGTATGCTAAAGGAGAGTCCTTATAAATCAGAGCTTGGCGTTGCTTTTAAAAAAGGAACCCACAAGGAAGCAGCAGCTGATCTTACAGAAACCCTCAAAGAGATGCAGGATGAGGGCATTACAGAAGAAATAGTTTCAAAATACGGATTGGATGCGGATGAGATTCTGCCTGAAGGGGAAAGTAAATGAGCAGAAAGATAAGAAAGCAGATGCAGAAAAAGAGGTTTGATAAAAATGCATGTCTACTGGTGCTTATCCTGATTTTTTTCGGAATCCTGACCTTTCTTCTGCTGACAGCAAGTGATAATAATAAACTGAATAATACACTAAATGAGACATTTGATTTTGTAAAAACCTGGATTGAAAGGTATGAGATTTATAATACTAATGACCAGGTAAAGAGTCTGGTACGTCTTATGGACAAAACAACAGAATTAAGCCGGGTCATAGCACAGGAAGGCAATCTCAGCGAGGAGATGCTGGATGAATATGCAAGGGAACAGCGTCTGACAGGAATCCTTGTACTGGATCAGGACCAGAAGGTGGCAGAACAGACAGCGAAGGATGGAGATGCCATGCCGCTGTGGCAGAAGCTGATCGAATGTGATTATGTACATGATATTGCTGATCATCCGGAAAAGACCTATACAACCCGTCTGAGAAATGAAGGAAAGCTTTACGATTTTGCGGCAGTGGCAAGGCAGGACGCAGCAGGAATCCTGATCGCATATGCGCAGAAAGAGGAAGTAAATGAGCTTAACGGTGATCTGACCATGGCATCGTTGTTTTCCGATTTTCCCTTTGAGATGAATGGAAGTGTTGTAATCTGTGATGATAACAAGGTTGTCAGCACAAATAAACAGGAGCTTACTTCTCGCTCTATAGAAGCTGCGAAGAGTCTGTATAAAAACCAATTTAAAGCAGATGTGAATAGAATTGTCCGCCTTCATTCAAAAAACGGGATCTGGTATGGGCGTCAGGAGAAGATAAAGGACTACGATGCATATATCTTTTTCCCGAAGTATCAGGTGTACATCACACGGAATACGGTATGTATGATTTATGTGCTGCTTGCACTGCTTCTTTTTTCACTTTACCGGGTGAGCAGGAGCAGAACAGAAAAGAGAAGTATCCTTCAGGATCAGAAAAGACTTCGCGTGATCGATGCACTTGGTCATGCATATTCCTCGATTTCTCTTGTGAATATAAAGACAGAGGAAATCGAGATCGTAAAAGCTTCAAAGAGCATGAAGCCGGACCAGAAAGGGGATATGCTTTCCAAAGCACACCAGGAAGAGCTTATAAGGCAGGTTATTGCAGAGCCATTTCAGAAGGCATATCGGGAATTTATCAGTATGAGTACTGTGGCAAAGCGTCTGGAGAAACGTGAGATGCTGAGCTTTACAGCTCAGACAGTGGATGAAAGATGGCTGACCATGATCATTGTGCCGCAGGGATATGATAAAAACGGGAAACTATGTACCGTTCTGGTTGCAAACCGTGATGCCACAGAGGAAAAAGAGCGTGAGATAGAGCAGGATAAGAACCTGAGAAATGCACTTGCAGCTGCGGAGCATGCGAACAAGGCGAAAACAGTGTTTCTGAATAATATGTCCCATGATATCCGCACACCCATGAATGCGATCATCGGATTCACAGCACTTGCGACAGCACATATTGATAATACAGAGCTTGTTCTGGATTATCTGAAAAAGATCCATACATCTGGCCAGCATCTGCTCAGTCTGATCAATGATGTGCTGGATATGAGCAGAATTGAGAGTGGCTCTGTTGAAATTGAATATGCAGCGGTACACCTGCCGGATATTCTGAATGACCTGAAAACGATCATCCAGGGCTCTTCATATTCCAGGCAGCAGAAGCTTTCTATTGATACACAGGATATACTCTATGAAGATATTATTACCGACAAGCTGCGTCTGACACAGGTACTTCTGAATATAAGCAGCAATGCGGTAAAGTTTACACCGGCTGGTGGCAGGATCAGCATTTGTGTTTCAGAGAAACCATGCAACAGAGATGGATTTGCAACCGTTATCTTCAGGGTGAAGGATAACGGAAACGGAATGTCACAGGAGTTCCGAAAGCATGTGTTTGATTCCTTCTCAAGAGAGCATACCGTCACAGAGAACGGAATCGGAGGAAGCGGCCTTGGAATGGCAATTGCCAAAAATATTGTGGATATGATGGGCGGTACAATCCAGGTTGAAAGTGAAGTGGGAAAAGGAACGGAATTTACAGTTGCGTTTGAATGCAAAATAGCAGGAGCAGCAGTGAAACAGGAGCCTGCTCCGGAGCCAGGAGATTTGATCAAGAGTGAGAATCAGAAGCCTCAGGTAGAAAGCAAGAGAAGCTATAAAGGCAAAAAAGCTCTTCTTGTAGAGGATAATGAGCTGAACCGCGAGATTGCAACTGCAATCTTGGAGGAAATTGGTCTGGATGTGGATATCGCAGAGGATGGCACGGATGCTGTGAATATGATGTCATCTGCAGAAGGCAGAAAATACGATCTGATTTTCATGGATATTCAGATGCCGAAGATGGATGGATATACTGCAACCAGGGAGATTCGTACGCTGGATGATCCAAAATGCGCAAATATACCGATCATTGCAATGACCGCAAATGCTTTTGAGGAAGACCGCAAAAAGGCAATCAAGGCAGGTATGAACGGCCATATTGCAAAACCAATCAGTGCAGATGCAATTCTGGAAAATCTGGATCAGATTTTCGGGAGATAAAAAGGGAGGATTCGTAATGCGAAAGAAAAAATGGAACAGAGTTTTGTCTGTACTTCTGGTGATGGTGACAGCCATATCACTTCTGTCAGGCTGCGGCGGAAAAAGTGCAGAAAAAGAAGATGCAGAAACTATCACGGTGTATTTATGGAGTACAAGCCTGTATGAAAAATATGCACCCTACATCCAGGAACAGCTTCCGAATATCAATGTTGAATTTGTAGTAGGCAATAATGATCTGGATTTTTATAAGTTTCTTGATGAAAACGGCGGATTGCCGGATATTATAACCTGCTGTCGTTTTTCCCTGCATGACGCAAGTCCCCTGAAAGACAGTCTGATGGATCTTTCCACAACCAATGCGGCAGGGGCTGTCTATGATACATATCTCAGCAATTTTATGAATGAGGATGGCAGCATAAACTGGCTCCCTGTGTGCGCAGATGCCCATGGCTTTGTGGTGAACAAGGATCTTTTTGAAAAATATGATATTCCTCTTCCAACTGATTATGAGAGCTTTGTTTCTGCCTGCCAGGCATTTGAAGAGGTGGGAATCCGTGGGTTTACGGCAGACTATTATTATGATTACACCTGCATGGAAACACTGCAGGGTCTGTCTGCATCAGAGCTGTCTTCTAATGCCGGACGCAAGTGGCGTACCGCTTACAGTGATCCGGATAACACAAAGAGAGAAGGTCTGGACGATACAGTCTGGCCGGAGGCTTTTGAGCGCATGGAACAGTTTATCAAGGATACAGGCCTTGGCCAGGATGATCTGGATATGAACTATGATGCTGTGATTGAGATGTTCCAAAGTGGTAAGCTTGCCATGTATTTCGGCAGCTCCTCCGGTGTAAAAATGTTCCAGGATCAGGGCATCAACACAACATTTCTTCCATTCTTTCAGGAGAACGGCGAAAAGTGGCTGATGACCACGCCGTATTTCCAGGTGGCTTTAAACCGTGATCTGGCACAGGATGAAGCTCGCAGGAAAAAGGCAATGAAGGTATTGAATACAATGCTTTCAGAGGATGCGCAGAACCAGATCATTTATGATGGGCAGGATCTGTTAAGCTACAGCCAGAATGTAAACATCCATCTTACGGAATATCTGAAGGATGTGAAGCCTGTGATCGAAGAAAACCATATGTATATCCGCATTGCGTCAAATGACTTTTTCTCTGTTTCCAAGGATGTGGTTTCCAGGATGATTTCAGGAGAATACGATGCCGGGCAGGCCTATCAGTCATTTAATTCTCAGCTTCTTGAAAAGGAAGATACTTCTGAGAATATTGTGCTGGAATCACAGAAATCCTATTCCAACCGTTTTCACAGCAGTGGAGGGAATGCGGCATATTCGGTTATGGCAAATACCCTGCGCGGCATTTATGGAACGGATGTGCTGATCGCAACAGGCAACAGCTTTACAGGAAACGTGCTCAAAGCTGGCTATACAGAAAAAATGGCCAGATGCATGATCATGCCAAATAGTCTTTTGGCATACAGCTGCAAAATGAGCGGAGCCGAACTGAAAGAGACGGTCAGAAACTTCATAGAAGGCTATCAGGGTGGATTGATTCCCTTTAACCGTGGCTCTCTGCCAGTGTTCAGCGGTATTTCTGCGGAGGTCATGGAAACAGATGATGGCTATACATTAAGCAAGGTTACAAAGGATGGAAAATCAATTCAGGATAATGATACTTTTACAGTAACCTGCCTTGCAATATCAAAGCATATGGAAGCCTATCCGGCAGATGAAAATATGGTATTTGAGGGAGGGGACACCTTTGTGAAGGATACCTGGATAGAATATGTTTCAGATGAAAATGCTATTCTTGCAGAACCTGAAGACTACATTAATGTGAGATGAGAAGAATGAATATTAAGAAGCATAAAACAAACAGAAAGAAAACTATTATGAGAAAACGATTCAGGCTGGCTGCTTTTATAGCTGCCTTTCTCGCAATCGCTTTGACTGTTTCCCAATATTTTAAGTTTGTGTCTGAAACAGTTTATGAGGAAAGTGTTTCTCATCTGACAGAGGTTTTTCATCAGTCTGATAATATGCTGCGGGAACTGGCAAATAAGAATCTGACATATCTTCATATGTGGGGGGAGTATCTGAAGGATACCTCCAGCGAAGATGAAATCCGTGATTATATAGAGAAAGCACAGGAGGATGCCGGATTTTTATATTTCTATTTTCTGTCAGCTGACGGTGATTATAAGATGGTATCAGGTGAAGCCGGGTATCTTGGATTACAGGAAAACTTTGAAAATAAGATCCAGCAGGGAAATGACGTGATCACAAATGCAGTTGTTCCCGGAAAATCCCAGATGCTTGTTTTTGTCAGCCCAAAGGCTCATGGAACCTATCAGGATTTCGAATATGATGCCATTGCCATTGCTTATGAAAACGCGGATATTGTAAATGTACTGGATATTTCCGCTTTTAATGGAAATGCAAAGAGCTATGTTGTTCATCCGGACGGCCGTGTTGTGGTGGACCATTCCCTTGAGTCATGGGGAACTGCCTATAATTTCCTGGGTGTTCTAAGAGAGCATTCGGATATGTCCGAAAAAGAGATTCTTGAACTTTCAGAGAAGTTTAAGGAGGGACATACAGATGCGATGCTGGTAAATCTGGATGGAAGTAACTATTATCTGGTCTATGAAAAATCGGATATTCAGGACTGGGTATTTCTGGGACTTGTAAAGGCTGATATTGTCAATGCCAGTATGAACAGCCTGCAGCTTAGTACGCTTCTCCTTGTCGGCGCAGTCGTGTTCTGCATTGCTGCCTTTCTTATCAGCCTTATTGTTCAAAAGGGCAGGATAAATCTTAAGAAAAAGGATACGGAGATCCTGTACAGGGATGAGCTGTTTCAGAAGCTGTCAATGAATGTGGATGACGTTTTTCTGATGCTGGATGCAAAAACATATAAGGCAGATTACGTCAGCCCGAATGTGGAAAAGCTGTTGGGTATTACTGCAGAACAGATCCGCAAGGATATTTGTATTCTGGGAAAACTCCATTCCGGGACATCTGAAGCTCCGGAGAAGAGTTATCTGGAGAGAATCCAGGTTCATGAACAGCAGGAAGGGGATTTTGAATACGTTCATCAGAAAACAGGGGAACAGCGTTGGTTCCATAATGTTGCAATGTGCAGCGAGGTAAACGGAAAAAAGAAATATATCCTGGTTATGTCGGATCGTACCTCTGACAGGAAAATGAATCAGGCACTTTCTGAGGCAGTTCGCGCTGCAGAGACTGCAAGCCGGGCAAAGAGTACCTTCCTCTCCAACATGTCCCACGATATCCGGACCCCAATGAATGCGATTATTGGCTTTACCACCCTGGCTGTGAGCAACATTGACAATCAGAAAAGGGTACGGGATTATCTTGGAAAGATCCTTTCCTCCAGCAACCATCTGCTTTCACTGATCAATGATATTCTGGATATGAGCCGTATTGAGAGCGGAAGGATCCAGCTGGAAGAAACGGAGGTCAGCCTGTCGGATGTGCTTCATGATCTGAAGACGATTATCAGCGGACAGATCCATGCGAAGCAGCTGGAGCTTTACATGGATGCCATGGATGTTACCAATGAGGATGTCTATTGTGATAAGACGCGGCTGAACCAGGTGCTTCTGAACCTTTTGTCCAATGCGGTTAAGTTTACTCCTGCAGGGGGAACCATTTCTGTCCGGCTGAAACAGTATCCGGGGACACGAAAAGGCAGTGAGCTGTATGAGATCCGGGTAAAGGATAACGGAATCGGTATGAGCCAGGAATTTGTACAGAAGATTTTTTCTCCTTTTGAGAGGGAGCGGACCTCCACTGTGAGCAGGACTCAGGGTACAGGACTTGGCATGGCCATTACCAAGAATATCGTGAATATGATGGGTGGTACCATTGAGGTTCAGACCGAACAGGGCAAAGGTACTGAATTTATTGTCTGTCTGCCATTCAGGATTCAGCCTGAGCACCACCATACAGAAAAAATCGCAGAGCTGGAAGGCCTTAAGGCTTTGGTTGTAGACGACGATTTCAATACCTGTGACAGTGTAACAAAGATGCTGGTAAAGGTTGGAATGCGTTCCGAATGGACACTTTCCGGCAAGGAGGCTGTTCTTCGCGCAAGGCAGTCTTTGGAACTGGGTGATGCATTCCATGCTTATATTATCGACTGGCGTCTGCCAGATATGAACGGAATTGAGGTCACACGCCAGATCCGCAGCCTTGGTGACGATACGCCGATCATCATCCTGACTGCTTATGACTGGTCCGATATCGAAGCAGAAGCCAGGGCAGCAGGGGTAACTGCATTTTGTGCGAAGCCTTTGTTTATGTCAGATATCAGAGAGACTTTAATGACTGCTATCGGTCGGATGCAGGCAGAGGCAGAAGAGGCAGTCCTTCCGGCAGCAGGCTCAGATTTCAGAGGCAGATGCATACTGCTTGTGGAAGACAACGAACTGAACAGCGAAATTGCGGTGGAAATCCTTAAAGAATATGGCTTTCTGGTTGATACCGCAGAAAATGGAGCAGAGGCGGTGGAGAAGGTTAAGAATTCAGCACCAGGGGATTATGATCTGGTGCTGATGGATGTGCAGATGCCGGTAATGAACGGATATGAAGCCACCAAGCAGATCCGTGCACTGGATGAGCCTGCACTGGCAAAAATCACAATCCTTGCCATGACGGCAAATGCCTTTGATGAGGACAGAAAAAGAGCTCTGGAATGTGGTATGAATGGATTTTTATCCAAGCCTATTGTTATAGAGGAATTGATCTGTGCATTACAAAATAATTTAAAGAATCTGTGACGGTTAATGATCCGATAAGCTATGGAGAAAAGAACAATGTATAAAAGCAGAAAAAAATCAGCCGCACTATGCGCGGGGATATTTCTGGCCTTGGGAATGTGGATGATATTGTCAGTATGTTGCCTGGCTGCTGAAATGAATCATGATGA
Source organism: Blautia segnis (assembly GCF_014287535.1). Taxonomy (NCBI): domain Bacteria; kingdom Bacillati; phylum Bacillota; class Clostridia; order Lachnospirales; family Lachnospiraceae; genus Blautia; species Blautia segnis. The sequence continues at coordinate 92,861 of NZ_JACOOT010000010.1, forward strand.
AAAGCAGCCACAGATGGCAGGTCAGGAGGAAGTGGCGCAGCAGAAACTTATCCGCATGGGCTCCTTTGAGGATACCTTTGATTATGTGGATGAAAATGGTATCAGAAGAGGATTTGGCTACGAACTTATGCAGGCTCTGGCAGGCTATACCGGATGGAAGTTTGAGTATGTGAAATGTGACTGGTCCAACTGTTTTGATAAGCTTGAAAATGGTGAGATTGATGTGATGGGGGATATTTCTTACACCGATGAACGGGCACAAAGGATGCTCTTTTCAGAGGAGCCTATGGGTGAGGAAAAATATATCCTCTATGCGGATTTATCACACACGGATATTGAAACATCTGATTTCAAGTCTATGGACGGGAAACGGGTAGGTGTGCTCTTAGGTACAGAGCCTGAAATCATGCTGACAGAATGGGAAAATAAAAACGGCATACATACAGAGCATGTAAATGTGAATAATAATGAAGATGTAGAAAAGAAATTAGCGAATCATGAGATCGATTGCTTTGTATCGCTGGAGGAATCCATCTGGTCTGAACAGGGAATATCATCCGTTACCACTATTGGTAAAGCAGGCATATATTTTGCAATAAATAAAGAGCGCAGCGATATCAAGGCCGAGCTTGATTTTGCTATGCTTCAGCTGGATCAAAATAGTCCTTTTTTTAAGGCTGATCTGTATAAGAAGTATTTTACCCTTGATTATAGTCAGAGCCTTACAGGAAAAGAAAAGTCATGGCTAAAAGAGCATGGTGACATTCGGATCGGCTTTTTGGACAATGCTCCGGCGGTTTTTTCCATGGATGAAGAGACCGGAAAGCTTACCGGCACGCTGGCAGAATATATTTCTTATGCCAAGGACTGTCTGGGAAATCAGACGTTAGAAGTTAATATACAGGCATATGATGCTTATGACGAAATGCTCCAGGCGCTACAGAAGTGTGAAATTGATGCAATCTTTTATGCCAGCAGAAATCCTGATTTTGCAGAAAAAAAAGGCTATACACTTACCAATACAGCCTGGACCTACAGCATGATGGCAGTAACGGATGAGAAATACTTTAATGAGAATGAAGTGCATACAGTAGCTGTGCCAAAGGAAAAAGAAGCCTTAAAACAGCATATTATTTTCAGTTATCCCAATTGGAAGCTGGTTGAGTACGATTCGCTTGCCGATGCGGCAGATATGGTCACCCATGAAAAAGCAGACTGTTTTCTTCTGGGAACCAGTCAGGCACTGAAATACGATAACAATCGAGATTTCAAAAGTGTTCCCCTTACCAAAACAATGGAGGCATGCTTTGCAGTAAAAGGCGGAGAGGGTCCCCTTTTATCCATACTGAACAAAACTTTGAAGACCATGCCCTCTGGCATGCTTACAAGTGCCCTTGCTATCTATGACAGTACAGCAGATAAGGTAACATTTTATGACTTTATAAAAGACAATATGCTTGCTGTTTTTGTCACTGCAGGATTATTTTCACTTAGCATAATCGGCATTATCCTCATGCTTTTAAGAAAAGCAAGGAAAGCAGAAGCAGTGGCAATGCTTGCGGCAAGTGATACACAAAAGCTTAATGACAAGCTGGAAATCGCTCTGAAAAAAGCAGAGGATGCCAGCCTTGCAAAGACCCGCTTTCTTCACAACATGTCCCATGACATCCGTACTCCTATGAATGCAATTCTGGGCTATACACAGCTTATGGAGGATGAACTGAAAGGAAAAGAGCTGCCTGAAACCTTAGATCATTTGAAGAAGCTGAAGCAATCCGGAAATCTTCTTCTGTCAATCCTGAACAATGTACTTGACATGGCCCGGATTGAGAGCGGCAAGATGGAGATTGATGAGAGCTATGGTCAGATTAAAGAGATCCAGCAGACTTTGCTGGAAATATTTGATGATGAAGCAAAGAAAAAGAATATTGCATTTCATTACACAGTGAATGTAGAGCATGAGCATGTGCTCATAGATATTACCAAGGTAAAAGAAATTTTTGCCAATATCCTGAGCAATGCCATAAAATATACCCCATCCGGTGGTTCTGTTACGGTAAACGTAGATGAATTGCCATGCGATGAGCCTGGGTACATGATTGCGAGGACCAGTGTGAGCGATACAGGAATCGGTATGAGTCAGGAGTATCTGACAAGGATTTTTGAGGCATTCACACGTGAGCAAAACACCACAAAAAGCAAAATCGCAGGAAGCGGACTTGGAATGTCAATCGTAAAAAAATATGTGGAGCTCCTCGGCGGAACGATAAATGTGGAAAGTGAGCCTGGAAAGGGCAGTATATTTACCGTTACACTAAAACACCGGATAGCAGATGAAGGCTATTATAAAAAAATGCACGTTGAAACTCCTGGAACAGGCAGTGAAATCCTTGCAGGAAAGAATATCCTTTTGGCAGAGGACAATGATTTGAATGCAGAGATTGCAGTGGCAATACTCGAGCGTTTCGGCCTTAAAGCAGAACGTGTGGAAGATGGCATTCAGTGTGTAAACAGGATAAAAAAGATGCCTGCGGGAACCTATGATATGATACTCATGGATATTCAGATGCCCAAAATGGACGGCTATCAGGCAACACAGGAAATCAGGCACCTGCCAGACCAGGATAAGGCCTGTATACCCATCGTCGCAATGACTGCGAATGTATTTGAAGAAGATAAAAGAGAGGCTGCTGCTGCCGGAATGAATGGCCATATAGCAAAGCCGATCCAGGCTGATGATCTGCTGCCCACATTGGTGGAAATCATAGGGCAGCAAGCTTACAAATAATATGTTTTCTGAAAGGAACAGGCAATATGGTATATACTTGCCGCTATAAATCGCCGCTTGGAGAGATTCTGCTGGCAGCAGACGAAATTGGACTGACCGGACTATGGTTCGAAGGAGAAAAATACTTTGCCGACAATCTGCCAGAGGAACACAAGTCTCAGGAAACGCAGGTTCTTTCCGAAACGAAACACTGGCTGGATATTTATTTTACTGGTAAAGAACCTGACTTTTTTCCGCCATTGCATCCGATGGGATCTGTATTTCGACAGTCTGTATGGGATATCCTCCTGCAGATTCCCTACGGACAGACCACAACCTATGGAGAAATTGCGCACCGGCTTGCCAGAAAACAGGGACTTTCCAAAATGTCTGCACAGGCAGTTGGCGGTGCTGTCGGACATAATGAAATTTCGATTATCATTCCCTGCCACCGCGTAGTAGGCACAAATGGAAGCCTGACAGGGTATGCAGGAGGAATTGCCAAAAAAATATGGCTGCTTGAACTGGAGCATACGGATATGAGCCATCTGTTTGTTCCGGGGAAAAGATGACCGGAAGCTATGGTCTATATGCAGCTTCGTTTAAATCGATTGAACAAATTCCTCCACATAATGCAAGGCAGCTCCGATTGCCGGTGTATACTGTCCATTAGTACCCACCAGTATCTGTGCCTTATCCAGCATGAAATGGTGCAGCCCTGTGAAGACGCTCTGTCAGATAATCAATATCCTCCTCTGTAAAATAAGGTGCAAGATAGCCGCTGAGGATGATGGGTGCATCGATAATAAGGTTAAGATTCTTCATGGCAAATGCCAGATGGTTTAAAAAATCTTTCCAGATCTGCATGATCTGGGGGGATTTTTTTTTGCGCAGAAGAGGGAAAAACTCTTTGATGGGCATACCTGCAGCCTGTTCCAGTGCATTGGCAGAGCAGTAGGTTTCCAGACAGCCACGGCTGCCGCAATAACAAAGTGGCCCATCAGGATTAATACACATATGTTCAAAGGTTCCGCTGTGCATAGAGAGTCCCTGATGAATCTGATGGTTAGTGATGATACCGCCGCCCAGATTCCGGTTCAGCAGGATGATAACAGCACTGTCGAGCTCTGGATGCCTCCATAGCTCAAGGAATGCAGCCGATTTGGAATCATGCTCCAGATAATAGGGATAAGGAAGATATCTGGAAAAATCATCCAGCTTCATGCCTGCATTATTCATGATATCTCCATATAGTACAGTAGTATGATCCGGAGAGGTGATGCCCTGTGTGGCAATGGAGATGCCAAGTACTTTGTCATTGTCATACTGGTGTGACAAAAGGAATTCCTTTATCGCGTCTGTAACCTGTTTATAGTAATCCGGTGTGTCAGAATAGGGATGCGAAATGGTATCTGTATAGAAAGCATTTCCATACAGATCTACAGCAGTAATATGAAACATTTCTTTTAAAATACCGACACCAATGGAAATTTTGAAATCTGACACAATCTGAATGGCGTTTGCTTTTCTTCCACCGGTGGATTCAAAAAAGCCATTTTTTTCTATAAGACCTTCCTGCTCCAGAAGGTTCAGATTTTGGCTGACAGTGGATAAACCCATCTGTAGCTCCTGAACAATCTGCAGCTTGGAGGTCGTTTTTTTTCTGTAAATATATTGGTAAACCTTTGATTTATTTATTTTTTTGAGACTTATGTTGGTCAATCCCTTTTCGCTCATAATATTCTCCTGATTATGTTATAAGATAATGTTAAGTTCCAAACTTATTGTAGCATAGAACGAAAAAAAGCAATACAAAGGAATCACATTGAAATGGTAAAAATAGACAAAAAAGTTCTTTGAAAATTATTATTTCTGTCAATAGATTTTTAAAAAGAAAAGATATATACTCAACTTACGATTGAGATATAAACGTAAGTAAAAGACATAACAACAAAAAAGAAGTATAGTAAGAAGACAAACTAGGAGGATATAACATGAAGTTATCAATGAATGGAATTAAGGAACAGGAAGCATGGAATAAGGCAGGAATCACCCTTCCGGGCTATGATGTGGCAGCAGTTTCTGAGAAAGCAAAGAAAGAACCAGGATGGGTTCATTTTGGTATCGGAAATATTTTCCGCATATTTATCGGCGGGATTGCAGATGGACTTCTGGAGGATGGAATTCTGGATCGTGGTATTACCTGTGTGGAAACCTTTGATTATGATGTGGTAGATAAGATTTATGATCCCTATGACAATCTGGGATTAAGTGTAACCCTGCATGGCGATGGTACACGTGAATACAAAGTGATTGGAGCCTTAGCAGAAGCAGTGAAAGCACAGTCCTCTGATAAAGCACAGTGGAATCGGCTGAAGGAGATCTTTACCAGTAAATCCTTGCAGATGGTTTCTTTTACGATCACAGAGAAAGGATATGCATTGCAGAAAGCGGATGGAACATGGTTCCCGTTTGTTGAGGCAGATATCAAGAACGGACCGGATAAGGCGTGTGGTGCTATGGCAGTTCTGGTTGCAATGCTTTATGAAAGATATAAAGCTGGCAGATATCCGATTGCACTGGTTTCTATGGATAACTGTTCACAAAATGGCGCAAAGCTTAGAGAGTCCGTTCTGACAATGACAGAAGAGTGGAAGAAGGCAGGATTTGTTGATGAGGGATTTGTGAACTACATAAGTGATGAGAAGGTAGTGGCTTTTCCATGGACAATGATCGACAAGATCACACCTCGTCCAAGTGAGCAGATTGCAGCAGACCTTGAAAATATGGGGGTTGAGAATATGCAGCCGGTGATCACAGGCAAGAAGACATATATTGCGCCATTTGTCAATGCCGAGAAACCGCAGTATCTGGTAATTGAGGACAGCTTTCCAAATGGCCGCCCGGCTCTGGAAAAAGGCTTTGGCGTATATATGGCAGACAGAAACACCGTGAATCTTCCAGACTGACAGCTATACCTCTGGGAATTGCAGGATGGCTCAGATACATGCTTGGTGTAGACGATGAAGGAAATAAATTTGAACTTGCACCGGATCCGATGAATGAGGAGCTTCAGGAACAGTTTAAGGATATTGCAGCAGGTAAACCTGAGACTTTCACAGATCAGCTAAAACCAATTCTTTCCAATGAGCGCCTGTTCTTTACGGATCTTTATAAAGCTGGTGTGGGAGAGAAGATTGAGGATATGTTCCGCGAGATGCTTGCAGGACCTGGAGCTGTAAGAGCAACAATACACAAATATGTTGGATGATTTTTGCCGGACAGAGACTATAACTGATTTTCAGGAGGAAAATAAAAATGACAGAAGCGGCATTTGCGGCTGAGCCATCAAGGCTGTTGATCGCAGCAGCGGCAGGTATTGTATTGTTACTGCTGCTTATTATCAAGTTTAAACTTCACCCGGTATTATCCCTGCTGATCTCAGCTCTGGTTATAGGGCTTGGAGCCGGCATGCCGATTCCGACTCTGGTCAGCACAGTAGAGAAGGGTGCAGGTGAAACTCTGCAGGGAATCGTATTGCTGATCGGACTTGGATCTTTATTTGGAGGAATTCTGGAGGTGTCAGGAGGAGCACAGTGTGTTGCCCAGACACTGATAAACAGGTTTGGTGAGAAGAAAGCCGGAATCGCACTTGGAATCACGGGACTGGTAGTTGGTACAACTGTATTTTTTGAGGCAGGTGTTGTGATTCTGATTCCACTGGCATTCGGACTTGCCAGAAAAACCAAAAAATCCACATTATATTATGTGATTCCTTTATTGGCAGGTCTTGCAACAGGATTTGCATTTATTCCGCCATCAGCAGGCTCTGTGCTTGTTGCAAATATGCTCAATGTGGATCTGGGGATTATGATTGCAGTGGGTGTGCCGGTTGGTATTCTCTCTCTGATTTTTTCCGGGATTTTGTGGTCAAAATTTATCGGCACCCGTATTCATACAGGACTTCCGCTCAATATCCAGGAGGTCAGGGAAGAAGAGGAAGCAAATCTTCCTGCATTCTCTACTGTGCTGTGTATTATCCTTGTTCCGCTGGTTTTAATTTTATGCAATACACTTTCTGCATATATTCCGGGAATTGATACTATCCGTCCTGCACTGGAATTTCTCGGAACACCATTTGTGGCATTGATCATAGCTGTATTATCTGCCATGTATTTTCTTGGCAAAAAGCATGGCTATGACGGAGAACAGTTAAAGAAGATCATGGACCGTTCCCTGCGCCCCACAGGACAGATTTTGCTTGTTATTACAGGTGGAGGAATTATCCGCTGGGTATTGCAGGACTGTGGTATGTGTGACATCATCGGACCGGCACTGGAGAAGAGCGGTCTTCCGCTGGTGCTTGTGGCATTTCTGATTGCAGCATTAATCCGTGCATCAGTAGGTGCAGCAGTAGTGGCTATGAAAATGGCAGCCGGTATTATGGCAGCTATGCCAGGAGTGGCAGGATTATCTCCTGTTTATCTGGCAGCTATGGTCTGTGCTATCAATGGAGGCGCAACAGCATTCAGCCATGTGAATGATTCCGGATTCTGGCTGGTAAGCTCCCTGCTTGAGATAGATGAGAAGACAACCTTAAAATCATGGACAATGATGGAAACGATTATAGGCTTTACAGGACTGATCTGTGCAATTGTAATCAGTCTGTTTGCCTAAGATGAATTTAGTGAAGCAAGACGGACGCGTTCCTCCAGGTGTGCCGGGGCAGCCAATGACGAATTTCGGGATTTGGCTCCGTCGCCTATTGACAGGTGGGGAAGCAAACTCGCCCTATCGGGCTCAGACAGTGCATCCCCACCTGTCGCTTACTCGCCAAATTCCCGAAATTCGCCAATCGTCTGTCCCGGCACACCTGGTGGAACGCTGGCTATTGAAAACTATTCCCGCGATCTGCACATCCGAATATTGCAATGCACAGCGGTGAATTAACGGCTAAGGACGCACCTGAAATGACCTGCTTAGGAGTAACAGGTGTCCAGAGGCTGTGCATCAGCTGAAACTCCCTTTAATGCCAGTCAATAAGCATCGGGTTGCACTTGGAAACAGCAGAACCTCAGAGTACGTGTATCTGTCTGAATTCCCTCCCAACGCCAGTGAAGAAGTATCGTTTTAGCATATTCTCCTTACCAGTAACCAGTGAGTTCGCAATGTATATTCGTGAGCAGGTCATTCCAGGAGCGATCTTAACGGAGACGAGATCCACTGTCTACGGAGACTTAACATCGAAGGCTCTCCTGAGATGTTTAGTCGCAGTTGACAGTTAGCTCGGCGAAGTGTTGCGACGACCTGCGATGAATATACATTGTGAACTCACGTCCTGCAAACGATTGCTTCACTAAATCCCGCTACAATTTATTATGACAAAGAAAAAACCGATTAGAAGACTATTTGTAGAGTTTTTATCGGGAAAACAGAATTTGATAGTGAAATTTCAAAAACGATGTGATGCAAAAACTATTCATAAGAACAGGATTCATGTATAAAATCATGCATGAGTCCTGTTTTTGTGGTATTATTAAAAAACTATGTGCATTGGATATCAGATGGAGGTACTTATGACAGAAAGAGAAAAAATGCTGGCAGGAGAACTATATGATTGTGGAGATGCGGAACTGCTGACACAATGGCATAAGGCAAAAGATTTAGTAAGAGATTATAATCAGACAAATTCTGCAGATGCGGATGAAAAAGAAAGAATTCTGAAAGAACTTCTTGGAGGAAAAGGCAAAAATTTATGGATAACAGCTCCTTTTTACGTTGACTACGGTAACAATATTTATTTCGGAAACAACTGTGAAGTAAATATGAACTGTACTTTTCTTGACGACAATGTAATTCGTATCGGGGATAACGCCTTAATTGCACCAAACGTACAGATTTATACGGCGTTTCATCCGACAAATGCCATAGATCGCTTTGGAATACCTAAAGAAGACGGATCATTTGAATTTTGTAAAACACAAACAGCACCAGTTATCATTGGAAACAATGTATGGGTTGGTGGCGGAGCTATTATTTTGCCAGGCGTTACCATCGGAGATAATGTTGTGATCGGAGCAGGCAGTGTTGTAACAAAAAATATTCCCGACAATGTGATTGCTGCAGGCAGTCCCTGCAGAGTGATCCGTAGGAATCAGTAACAAACACATTTTATCCAGATAACTATACAAGTGGGAGGTTATTATATGTGTGAAATACAGAAGAAAATCGAATTACTACAGAAAATTGCACATCGATTTAATGAGGCAAATATAGAGTGGGCTTTAGGCGCATCTATGCTGCTGTACTTTAAGGGGATTATTTCTGAATTTCATGATATTGATTTAATGGTCTCTGTTCATGATGCTGAACAGGTCCGGACTATTTTATCAGAAATGGGAGAACTTCACGCACCAGTTTCTGCTCCTGATCCAATGTATCGTACAAAGGTATTTATGGAATTCATCATTGATTCTGTAGATATTGATGTTATGGCTGGATTTTCAATTGTAAGCGAAGGGAAGGTTTATGATTGTTCTCTTGACAAAGAACAAATCGTGGAAAGAATGACGCTTGGAACAGAAGTCATTCCTTTGCAATCCCTACAATTATGGTGTAAATACTATCGGCTGATGGGCAGAAGCGAAAAAGCTGACATGATTGAAAGAATGCTGTAGACTGCAAGATGTGATCTATCCATATCGAAATAAATTTTTGAAATAAGTAAAGCATAATATACGGAGAAAAAATATAAACATTCTAGTTGTGATTGATATGCAGAACGATTTTATTGACGGAGCACTTGGCACACCAGAGGCCGAAGCTATTGTTCCAAATGTAGTAGATAAAGTAAAGAATTTTAATGGGCTTGTGCTGGCAACGAGAGATACTCACGGCGAAGATTACCTTCAGACTCAGGAGGGCAGGATGCTTCCTGTAGAGCACTGCATTCGTGGCACCTATGGCTGGGAAATCCGAGAAGAGATTGCAGAGCTTCTGGAAGCTCTTCCCATTGATAAGCCAACCTTTGGAAGCGAAACCTTGGGGAAAGTGTTAAAGGAATTTAATAAATCAGAGCCCATCGACAGTATTACATTGGTTGGTCTTTGCACGGATATCTGCGTAATTTCCAACGCCATGCTGCTGAAAGCATTTTTGCCGGAAGTGCCAGTTATTGTGGATTCCCTCTGTTGTGCAGGTGTGACAGCAGATAGCCATGAACGGGCTCTGGAGGCTATGAAAGCGTGTCAGGTCGAGGTTGTCTGAGCCAAGGGAATGTAGTATGAAGTACAAAACTACAGAATAAGAAAAATCCCATGTCAAAGAAGCTTTGCATACCTGTTTTTCCCGCTGTAAAAGGCAAATTGCTTTTCATTTGGCAGAAATTTTTATATAATCCAAGTGAGAAAGCAAAACCGATTGGAAGAACAGGAGACAAGCAAATATGAACATTGGAACGCAGATATTAAAAATACGAAAAGAAAAGGGGCTGACCCAGGAGGAATTTGGAAAAATATTTCATGTTACCAGACAGACTGTGTCTAATTGGGAGAATGAAAAGAGCTATCCGGATCTGCAGATTCTCATAGACATCAGCAACCGTTTTGATATTTCTCTCGACATCTTAATAAAGGAAGATGCCAAAATGGTAAAAACCATGGATAAAGAAAGAGTGCTTGGATCATTAAAACGGGAAAAGTCCGTTATTGACTTTTTTACAGGTGCAGGAACTGGAGTTGTAATCACCTGCCTGTTTTCAGCTGATACAATGGCAAGAACAGTTACCATTGTATTAGGCGTGATCATGATCGGAATTGGATGGTATCGCGAAGCAAAATACGACAAAAGATTGTTCAGATATATGAATGATGAAGAACGGTAGGTGGAGAGCATGAAAATCTGGCGTGAACTGTTAGGCTATGTGAAAGTGATTGTAATAGTAGTGGTGATTACTCTGGTTATCAATAATGTTGTTTTGATTAACGCAAAAATCCCTTCACCCTCCATGGAAAAAACACTTATGGTGAAGGACCGTCTTTTCGGCTTTCGGCTTGCGTATGGAATTAATCTTGATCTGTTTGGTTATAAAATCTCTGAAAAGTTCAAGGATCCGGAGTGTTTTGATATTGTAATATTTAAATACCCAGATGATGAAAGCCGTCTTTTTATCAAAAGAGTGATCGGACTGCCGGGAGAGGTAGTGGAAATTAAGGATGGGAAGGTTTATATTGATGGTTCTCCCACTCCATTGGATGACTCTTTCATTCCGGAGAAAATGGTCGGAAGCTATGGCCCGTATACAGTTCCGGAAAATTGTTATTTCATGCTTGGTGATAACCGGAATGATTCGAAAGATTCACGTTCATGGAAAAACAAATTCGTGCGATTTGACCAGCTTGTGGGAAAAGCTGTTGTAAGATACTATCCGTCTTTTAAGTGGTTACGGTAGAGTTGAGGGGTTAGCGTTAGAGGATTGGACTAAGGAAGATTGATTGATGAGAAAAAAGTTGACACATACTACATCTTGTTAAATGGCCTTTTTGCTGCAAAAAACAAAAATTAAAAAAATGCCAGAAAGTCAGTCAAGACATGTTAGTTCATCTTGCCTGACAATTCTGGCATGGCAAAAATTAAATCAATTGATGAGTCGGAACATTTTCCCGGCGTTCCTGATGCTATTCTAATTCATTTGACATCTTTTCGCAAATAGTCTGATAGATTTCCTTTGTCTCTGAATCATTTGCACCATTTACGACCAATATTTTTCCATCTATGCTCATGACTACATATGAATGACAGGATGAATGGGTATACCGGATATAGTCTCCATAGACATCATTTCTAAAATTTCCCATAGCATATTTAAGATTTCCTAAACCATTGGTTCTATAATCGTTCCGGTTCTGAGATGGATTTTCTTCATATGAGATACTGTCAATCTGCGTATAGTCTACTGTATAATCGCTCCAGCCTTGTGCCTCAATAGTAAAATCTCTATCCTCGAAACGAATTTCAATACTTCCCAAGAACAACGTCCATATAACGAATATAATGGTTAAAATGGCTATGCTTCCGTACACCACAATTGTTTTTTTGCTATACTGAATTTTTAATTTTTCTCCGGTCGCTATCTTTTTCCTATAAAAGAGATAAGAATAGAGAATGCTGATGATTGCAGCTGCCATAATGCTTATAATATACAAAACAAGGGCTGCCATATTTTCCTCAAAAAGACCACAGAGCATACACAGAATACCTGCTGCCATCCATAGCTTCCCACTGAATCTATGAGTTGCATTCCAGTTTTCTTCATCCTGCAATGTCCATATAACCCGGATCCCTATCGTATTGTTCTGTTTTACCTTTGGCAGATAATTTCCTATAACCATGAACAGTAAGCCTGTTCCATAATACATGAATGCCATAAACAGGTTCTCCATGCCAGCCCCGGTATTTACCAATCTGGAAATGCCATTATAAAGCAATGTAATAACAGGTACCATCCATATAGCCATCCCTATAACCTTAGGGCTCTGTTGTCGGCTTCTGTTATCATAAAATATGATTGCTACAAATATACAGTGCGTTACTACAAAAAGTACATTTATCCATTTGCCGTGTGTACTCGTAAAACCTACCAGGACTCCTGCAAGAATTACCAGTATAGAGCTGATTAATGAACCTCTATATTTTTTTATCATTTCCTTCATCGTCCGATGCTCCTTTCAAATCTGTTATCCACAGCATGACATCTTCCAATACGGAAGTGTTTAATTCATAATAAATAAACTTTCCTTCTCTTTGGTTTCGGATCAAATCAGCTTCCTTCAATATTGCCAGATGTCTTGATATGGATGCTCCCGTTACTGAAAAATGTTCGCAGATTTCTCCGGCTGAAAGCCGTCCATTCTTCAATAAGTTCAAAATCTCACGTCGTATTGGATCAGCCAGTGCTTTTAATGTATCTTGTATACCCAAAAATTCATCACATCCCTTTATTTAACATTTAACCTAATTGCTAAATGTATTATAATGTAAGGGATATTATTTGTCAAGAACCAGTTACTTAAAAAAACAAACTGTTTTATTTTTAGAAAAAATTTCAGAAAAAAAGGCTTTCTGCAAGATGTGCGTCACAATTTGCAGAAAGCCATTTTCAAAGCCGTTCTAGTGCAACATTATTTGCTATATGAGTATCAAAATAAATAATGAACCTATTGACACTACTAGGAGATAGTTCATTGGAACGAGATAAAGAGAAATACCAGTATTCCTATGAAGATATTATTGAGATGTTGCAGGCTAATGTAAAGCTTACAGATGTTCATAAATAAATCCTTTCGTTTATCATAGGCTCCTCCCACTGCCTTTAGGCGGTGGGAGGAGCCTTGTAAATCGTTATCTATTATCCCTGACTCTCGATATATTTTTGTATAGTTGCTGATGACACTTCTCCAATGCTACAAGCAAAATAACCATCTGACCAAAATATTTTTTTCTTCCAATACTGTTTTGATAAGACCGAATTATACTTTTGGCATAAGTATTATGTTGTTTCCTGCTTTACAATTTTAACAATGTCGCATACTCTATCCGTTGCATCATAACTTAACAAAAAATGTATATGGTCTTTGTCTGTTTCCATAGCAATTATTTCGTAGCTACGAGTATTGGCTATATCGAGAATCTTTTGTTTCACATCATCAGCAATAGAGCCTTTTAGTAGTTGTTTGCGGTATTTGGTTACAAGAACTATATGTACTTTCAGACTGTATTTTCGTCTGTTATGACGATTAGAAGAGGAAAAAGTGTCAGGTCCCTTTTATGCAATGAAATTTCCTCTGGGAGTAGGAAACACTACCAGGCATGATGACATTTATTATGAGCAGAGGAAGATCATTACCAATATTGCAGACAGGGAAAACTGTATTATTGTGGGCAGATGCGCAGATTACACTTTGCAGGATCATGATAATATTTTGAAAATTTATATTTATGCGCCTTATGAAGCGCGAATGCGAAACTGCGTAGATATATTGAAAATGAAGCCGGACGCTGCGAAAAAAATGATTTCTGACGTAGACAAAGCCCGTGCATCATACCACAAACATTACGCCGGATATCTGCCGGGAGATTACGAACATATGGATTTCACAATCAACAGCGCCTCCCTGGGAATCGACCACAGCGCAGAGGTGATCCGTGACATTGTTCTGAAAAAGTTTGGGGATATGATGTAGGGAAAATTTTTGATTGCCTTTACGGAAATCAGGTTTCATGGTATCATAATTTTATTGTTAGAGTGATGGTATCTTGGAACCTTTTTTCTGTAAAAAGATATTTCCAGAAAGGAGCCTGCATGGGAGAAAGAGTATTTAATATAACTGGTCCGTGTGTTCCGCTTCTTTATACTGGAGAAGAAATACCGTATCAGTTTAATAATCCGGAAATTGATCTTGGCACCATGTATGGAATTCTCAAAGAAAAGGAACAAAAGCTTTGGAGCAATTGAAAACATATCTGTCAATCAAACAGCAGAAAACAGGATATTTGCTTAGTTTTTGTGATAATGTGAAATCTCCGAGAGAAGATAAGAAATTTGAAATGGATGGATATACCATATACGAAACAATAGTAGCGTATAGAGATAAAGCATAAATCGGAGGGCAGTTAATTCTGCTCTCCGATTTTGGATGATAAGAGGTCGATGAGCCATACCAGGAGGATCAGGCCAAGCAGGATGGCGCCGGCTTTTGACCAAGCGTATTGGTTCATGGAAAAGATAAGGGGGGCGCCGATTCCGCCTGCGCCCACAAGGCCAAGGACGGAAGCCTCACGGATGTTCACGTCGAAACGGTAGAGCACAATAGAGGTGAAAACCGGTTTCAGCTGTGGCAGCACACTGTGGCAGATGGCTGGCAAAGGGCGTACACCCATGGCAAGCAGCGCATGGTAGGGACGCATGTCCAGGGCGTCCAGGCTTTCGGTAAAGCGTTTGGTGAGAAGTCCGATGCTGCACACTGCCAGAGTAAGGACTCCGGTAAAAGCCCCAGGGCCTGATACGCGGATGAAAATCAGTCCGTATACCAGAAATGGCACAGACCGGATTCCCATGATCAGCAGATTAAAAAGAAAGCAGACCGGAGCAGGCACAAATCTTCTGGTATTCAAAAAAGCCAGCGGAATCGAGAGAACTGCTCCAATTACTGTTCCAATAAATGCAATGCACACAGTTTCCAAAAGCAGATAAAAAAGCCCGTCTTTTCCTGTGGAGAAAAAGAAGCTCCAGTCCGGATGCAGGAATCCGTCCAGCATATTTCTCAAAGTTTGCGGGCTGGTGCGGGAAAAATCCGGCGGGGAAAGAGTTACCGTACAAATAACAAATACAGCGGCAAGAAACAGAACCAGCAGTCTGGCATGTTCTTTTTTTATCCTTCGTTCTCCGCGAACCAGCGAAGCCAGATAACGGCTGAAATATTCAATCGCGCACACGGTTAGGAACAGCATGAGGAGAATCATGCCAACCTTGTCGAATTCCAGCCAGGAGATTTTCTCATTAAGCAGCAGACCGATTCCACCGGCACCCACATATCCAAGGATGGAGCTGTGGCGCACATTGGCCTCAAGGAGATAAAGTGCATTGGTGAGAAATCCAGGGGCAATGTCCGGAATAACAGCATGCACATATGCCTGGAAACGGGAAACTCCCATGGAGCAAAGGGCCAGGTAAGGCTTTGGATCAGCTGCGCTGATGTCCTCATAAGTCAGCTTTGTCATAATGGCAAAGGTATACAAGGTAATTGCAAAAGTACCGGCAAAGGTTCCAAGCCCGAACAAAAAAGTGGCAGTCAGCGCCAGAATCAGGGCTGGAAATGAACGGAGAACCTGAATAAGGATTCGGAGAATCCGCCGTAAAGCTGCCGGAAATTTCAGGTTTGCCGCGGCAAAGGGAGCAGCCGCAATGGCGAAAAACGCTCCCAGTACGGTACCAGTCACAGACATCTGTATGGTATAAAAAAGGGGCAGAAGGATTTTTCGGATATAGGAAAAATCTGGTGGGATCATGTCTGCCACAAGATCGGTAAGATGGCTCCTGCGCTTCCAGAAGGCAGCGAGGTCACAGCCAGTAAACCTGGCAGCCAGGAAAAAAAGGCAGAGAAAACCAAGGGGAATTGCCACTCTTTGGAACAGGTGAAGCTTGCGTTTATTCATAGATCACACCTCATTTTTCCTGACTGTGTTTTCTGAGTTGGTGTAAATCTGCTCTGTGATTTCTTCGGTCAGCTCGGCAGTTTTTCCATCAAAAACGATTTTTCCGTCTCTAAGCCCAATGAGTCGCTGGGAAAACTCCCTGGAAAATTCCAGATTATGACTGTTCATCAGAATGGTCACACCTTCTGTCTCATGAATGCTTCTCAGGAGCTCAAGAATCTGCCGCCCAGTCACAGGGTCCAGAGAAGCGACCGGTTCATCTGCCAGCAAAATACCTGGGTGACGCATCAGGGCTCTTGCAATGGCAGCACGCTGTTTCTGACCGCCGGAAAGGTTTTTCACTGGCTCCTCTGCCTTGTCAAGAAGTCCTACCCGGTCCAGAAACTGCCTGGCTTCCTCTTTACGATTTTTTCCATAAAGCCCCAGCACACCGGAGAAAAATCCAAGGTCCGGAAGGCTGGCGGTGAGCACATTTTCCAGGCAGGTGGAATTCTCCACAAGACAAAAATCCTGATAAATGGTAGCAATGGATGTTTGAAGGCGGCGCTTTTGTCTGCCGTGCAGAGTGTGGAAAGGGATTCCATCCAGAAGAATCTGTCCGCTGGTACAGGGGAGCATTCCGTTTAAAATACGGAATAAAGTGGTTTTGCCTGCCCCGGAAGGTCCGATCACAGAGACAAATTCCCCCTGTGAGACTGCGAAAGTTACATCTGCAAGTGCCATTGTATGATTAAATTCCTTTTTTACATGCTGAATTTGTAAATTCATAAATGAAAATGACCTCATTTTATAACAAAAATGACTGCCGAGGCAAACGCACTGAAAGGCTCTGACCCGGCAGTTATGATTTTCAAAAAATTCTATTTATTATTCCATAGATTTCAGCAGCTCCTGGGCCTCACGCTCTCCGTCATAGTTCGCGTCATCGCCCCACTCATAGCCAACCTGGCTGAATACGCTGATAATATCTTTTCCCTCGTCTGTGTTTGCAATCTCAATGAAAGAATCCCCAAGTGCCTGGCGGAAATCCTCATCCTGCATTACATCAGAGGTTTTGCTGTATGCGATCATATCGTTATAAATCTTGTCCGTAACGCCGATTACGCCCGTCTGATTCACCATTTCATCGGTGCCGCCGAAGGTTTCCTGCCATTCTGGAGCATATTTGGTGCGGATGTGTCCGTAGGAAACCATAACATCTGCCTGTCCGGAAGCAAGACGTGCAAGAGAAGTGGTGTAGGAATCAGACTCCACAGCATTTGCAAGATCGCTGATGCCTTTTCCATATTTCTCATTCAGCCATAAGCTTGGGTAAATGTAGCCGGAAGCAGAGGTCGGTCCCATCACTGCCCATGTGGCATCATTTAAATCATCCCAGGTGAGCTGCTCTCCGTTGTTTACTTTTTCCAGCAAAGCCTGGCCTTTCTCGCTTGGTCCGGCAAGAATGATGGAACGGTAGTAGGTAGACATTTCGTCTGTATTTTCCTCAATGGTGCCGTCGTTCCAGTCTTTGGGATCGTCGGAATCCTTGTTGATGGCGTAGCGAAGTGCGGTAAGAAGAACATCGCAGTCATCAGAAAACAGTACATAGTTACCGCCTGAAATAAAGCCGATATCTGCACTGCCTGCACTTAATGCCTGTCCCACAGCTGTGTAGCTTGTGCCAACTGTCATGTCCACATTTTCTACATCATAGCCCTTGGAGAGAAGGGTTTCCTTCAGTAAGTCCTCAAGGGGTTCTGTGGCTGTTGTGATGGTGTCGGAATCCGCATAGGGAGAAAATGCGATTTTCAAAGAGTCGATAGTCTTTGTGTCATCTGCAAATACAGTGACTGCGCTTCCTGCGGTAAGTCCCAGGCACAATGCCATGGAAAGTGCGGATACAATGTGTTTCTTCATAATGAAATACCTCCATGCCCTTATTGGGTGATATATTTCTGCTGAAAGAAATAAAAAAAATACATGCCTCTCAGCATGTACCGAAAATGACTTTCGAGCAGACGCTGACAATCCACCTGTAATTTCAGGTGAACAGGTTTCGGTCGATCCTGACGGGATCCTCTCAACCCGGACCTACGGGCTCCCTCGCAATCTGGTGTAGCGAACACGAAGTAACCGCCACATTGACTTGCCTGATTTTTCATATGCTGCGTTGTCGTCAATCGGCGTAGCCACCGCTACGCCTCATTCCTCCGTCTTGCATATGAGAAAATCATCCTGCGTCAATGCGGCAGATACTTCGTGTTCACTGCACCAGTTTTTCGTCATCAAAAAGTCTGACCGCAACACCAGGGCGCTCCCCCTGACACTGCATTCCGTTAACCGGGTAAATTGTAACATACCTTGTTGGGAAATGCAAGAAGGGATGTTGGCGCTTTACAGAAAAAATAATAGATTGAGAATTAGAATGGAAAAGGCTATAATAAGAAGAACTGGAATGAGGATGTGGTCAGGAAAGGAATTGGTGAGGTTATGGGTGGAAAAGTTCTCGAACTGGAAACAGAAAGGCTTCGTGCAGAAGGGCAGGTAGTTGGAAAAGAAATCGGAAAAGCAGAGGGCGAGGAACGTTTAAGCATTCTGATTAATCATTTGATACTGGACGGAAGAAATGACGAAATTCAGTCAGTTGTTACGAATGCAGAAATCAGAAGAAAATTATATAAAGAATATGGGATGTGATTCCATCAATTTAAAATTTGGTGAGAGGATGGAAAAAGCAATGGGCTGTCGAAAAAGACGGCCCATTTGAAAATGAAGCAGCATAAGCTTTGGTTCTGTAAAACATCAGAAAATAAATGTTTGAATTTTACTGTTAGAGAGGAAAAGCAGAGGAAAGTAGGAAGTAACCATATGATTACAATTGCAATTGTAGAAGATGATAAGGAATATCGCAGCCAGTATAGAGATTATCTGAAGCAGATGGAAGCACAGATGGGGGAGAGCTTTCAGATCAGGGAATTTGAAGATGGGGATGGGATTCTGGAAAATTACAGGGCGGACTATGACATTATTCTAATGGATATTGAGATGAGCTTTGTGAACGGAATGGAAGCCGCAGAGGAAATCCGGAAGCTGGACCATGAAGTAGTCATTATTTTCATTACCAATATGCCACAGTATGTGATGGATGGTTATAAGGTGCAGGCATTTGACTACATTTTGAAGCCTATCACTTATTATGCTTTTTCCAGAACTCTGCTGCAGGCTATGGAGCGGATGGCTGCCAGAAACCGCCAGTATACTACCATTCCTATTAAAAACGGAATTCAGCGCATTGACATCCGGGAGCTGGTATATGTGGAAGTAATGGATCATGACCTAATTTATTACACGATAAGTGAAAAATACGTGACGCGTGGATCGATGAAAGAGGCAGAAGAGCTTCTGAAGGATTTCCATTTTTTCCGCTGCAACAAATGCTATCTGATCAATCTGGCTTATGTGGAACGTGTCCAGAATAATGATGTGCTTCTGGGAAAATATGTAGTTGCAGTTACCAGGCCAAGGCGGAAGCAGTTGATGGACGCTATTAATAATTATCTGAATGAAATATCAAAATAATAGGAGACACTGTGGATGTATCAAAACATTTATAATTATTTTTTTGAGTACGATTTATCAAAAACGCCAGGCTTTACTTATGTGCTGGCAAATTTTCTGGGAGTAATCATTTATACGGCTTTTAATCCAAGAAGGCGCAAAAATATATGGGCATATGCGGAACTGCTGATTTTGGGGTTAATGTATCTGGTCTATAATTTTTTTACCAGAGATATATCAACAGTCCTGTTCATTCCAAGTATTATGATAGCATTTATGTTTACTGCTCTTATGATCTATGCAGTATGCGATATGAACCGCCGGAATGTAATTTACTATGCAGTGCGCGCATATACATTCGGAGAACTTGCAGGGGCACTTGGATGGCAGCTTGTATGTTATGTATTTGAGAATCGAAGAGTTTCCTACTCCGCTGCCATTCAATGTCTGATTACAGTGGGAACAGTAGCTGTGTTGTTCGTGATTGTTCTTCTGGCAGAAAAAAGGATAAATCGTGATCAGAAACATATTCACATAGAAAAAAGGGAAGTGATTCTTTCGGCAGTAATGTGTATCTGTATGATTGCTGCAAGTAATTTAAGCTATGTGAGCTCCAGTACACCGTTTTCCAGCAGAATTCCAAGCGACATTTATATTATCAGGACAATCGTAGATCTTGCAGGAGTCAGCATTCTTACAGCATATCATATTATTTTAAAAGAGTCCCATGAAAAAATGGAAATGGCACAGATGGCAGCATTGAACAGAATGCAGTTTGCAAATTACCAGATATCCAGAACCAGTGTGGATTTGATCAATCAGAAGTATCACGATTTGAAGCATCAGATCGAATTTCTGAAAAGAGAAATTTCTGAAGAAGACAAGCTTGCCTATTTAAGCGGAATGGAAAGAGAGATTCAGCAGTATGAAGCTGAGAATAAAACCGGGAACAATATTCTGGATACAATCCTTACGACCAAAAGTCTTCTTTGCCAGGAGAAAAATATTCAGATCACCTGCGTTGCGGATGGAAAAGCCCTGAACTTTTTAAATTCCATGGATATATGCTCATTATTTGGAAATGCTCTGGATAATGCGATTACAAGCACAGAAAAGATAGAAAATCCAGAGAAAAGACTGATTCATGTAATGGTTTCCAGGGAAAAAGGTTTTCTAAGAATTAAGATAGAAAACAGTTTTCAGGGAGAACTGAAAATGAAAAACCAATTGCCGGTTACCACAAAGGAGGATCGGCGATACCATGGCTTTGGAGTGAAAAGTATGAAAGAAATTGCAGAAAAATACAAAGGGTCTCTGACCGTATCAGCAAAGGATGGCTGGTTCGAGCTTCGTATTCTGATTCCAATACCGGAAAGCATGGATGAAATATAATGGTAAAATTGCATAAAATATAAAAAGAAAAATGCGCATAATGCACAATAAAAATAGAGAGAAATAAAATGTAATTGAATAGAATGTTAGATTACGCTAAAAAAAGATGGTTTACGTCAAAAAAATATATAACAGGTTCTGAGGTGATATAATCCGCTTACACAAGAAAAAGGAGGATTCATCTATGAAACAGAAAAATGTGATGCGCGGACTGGCTGGCTTATCGGCTACCCTTCTGGCAATAAGCGGTGCCGCAACAGCAGTTGCATCCACACGTGCGGATTTTATCAATTCAAAACTTGGAACATCCAGTTTTAAGCTGGTTGAAAAAGGAGATGGAACGGGCGATTCCATTTATTTTGATTCGGAATTTTCCTCTGTTCAGGATCTGATTGATGCAAAAAAACAGTTTGCCGAAGAAATCAGTGAAGAGGGCAGTGTTCTTTTTAAAAATATCAATGCTGCGCTGCCCATTAACAAAGCAAGTGAAAAAGTAACATTGTGGGGAATGAATTCCCATGTGCCAACTCTGGGAGGCGAAATTGGTTCCTCTGTTGCAGGTCCGGACGATGCAGTCTTTTATGGACTGGAAGAAGCTCTGGCAGAAAAAGAATTTGATGTAAATCAGGATATGGTTGATTTTTATTCAAGCGATACAGCTGCACAGTATATGAGAATGGGCGGATTCGGTCAGCCGGGACATAGTCTGACACCAGGATTTGGTCCTATGTATGAAGTAAATACAGATTATCCAATTGGTGAGATTCCGGCAAGTGAGTATTCAGATGAACTGTTAAAAAGTGCAGATGATACGGCTGCTGTTGTTGTAATTTCACGAGACAGTTCAGAAGCAGCTGATTATGAACCAAATATGGTAAATACAACATCTGGCGACAGTTTTGAACGGCCATTGGCGTTATCCGACTATGAGCGGCAGATGATCGCTCTTGCGAAGGAACACAGTACAAAAGTCATTGTGCTGATTAATTCAGATAACCCCATTGAAATTGAAGAGTTAAAGGAAGATGATGAGATTGATTCCATTCTTTGGACCGGTTTGCCTGGAATGTATGGATTTCTTGGCGTGGCAGATATACTTTGCGGAGATGCGAATCCCTCCGGACATATTTCCGATACATATGCAGTGAATTCTCTGTCCGCTCCATCCATGGTAAATTTTGGAATTTATACTTATTCAAACAGTTCTGTTTCCGGGGAAAAGGATGGACTTACCGAGACCGATAAAGCAGACTGGTTTGAAGTAGAGTCAGAAGGAATTTATAACGGATACAAATATTACGAAACACGTTATGAAGATTGTGTTCTCGGAAAGGGAAATGCAGATACCACAGAAGGTTCCTCCACAGGAGAGGCATGGAATTATGCAGATGAAGTAAGTTATCCGTTTGGCTATGGCCTTTCTTATACTACTTTTGAACAGAAACTGGAAAAAGTAGAAGTACAGACAGGAAGTGTGGGAAAAGCCACTGTAACCGTTACCAATACCGGGGATACTGCTGGAAAAGACGCAGTACAGCTTTATGTACAGGCTCCTTATACAGAAGGAGGAGTAGAAAAATCTGCAATTCAGCTGGCAGGAATTTCCAAAACACAGATTCTGGAACCAGGAGAGTCTGAAACTGTGGAAATTGAAATCAATCCTGCATATTTTGCGAGCTATGACGAAACCGCAGTGAAAGCAGATGGAACAGCTGGTGCATGGGTTCTGGATGAAGGTGACTATTATTTTGCTCTTGGAAATGGCGCCCATGAAGCACTGAATAATGTTCTTGCGAAGAAAACAGGATCCGAGGAAGGGCTTGTATCTGTAAATGATGATGCTGTGATCAATGCGGATAATGTACAGATATGGAATCTGGCAGCAAAAGATATGGAAACATATTCTGCAAATGTACAGAATGCATTACAGGATTGTGACATTAATAAAGTCATTGAAGACACAGTAGAATATACAACCAGAACAGACTGGCGCAAGGGCTGGACCGCTGTTACAAGCATTACTCCAACAGAAGAGATGATGGAAGGTCTTAGAAACAGCAGAACAGAACTTACGGAAAATGGTTCAGGAACAACCTGGGATAAAGATAACGGGCTGAAATTAATTGATATGATGATCACCGATGAAAATGGAAATTATTCCGGTGCGATTGATCTTAATGATCCTATGTGGGATCAACTTATTGAGCAGATGTCTTTGGACGAGGCCATTCAGTTCATTGAGTATGGCGGTGACGACATTGAAAATATTGATTCCGTATTTCTTCCGAGAACATATGAACAGGATGGACCGATTGGCTTCTCTTATGATCAGGTAGCAGGATATAGTGCAAGATGGGCAAAGGATTTATCAGATGAGCCTACTTATGTAGCAGAGGATGATGAAAATGCAGATACTTCCATGGTAAGTTTCCCAACAGAGGTAGTGGTAGCTGCGACATTTAACACAGATCTTCTGGAACGCGAGGGAGAACTGCTGGGCGAAGATGGATTATGGTCTAACATCAGTGTTATCAATGCACCAGGATTAAACCTTCACAGAGCAGTATACTGCGCAAGAAACTTTGAGTACTATTCCGAGGATTCCATGCTTACCAATATTCTTGGAAAAGCAATCTGTAAGGGCGCCCAGTCAAAGGGGCTTGTAGCAGCAGTAAAGCATTTTGCCTATAATCATCAGGAAACAAACCGTTCCGGAATGTCTGTGTTCTTTACGGAGCAGGCTGCAAGGGAAAATGAACTCAGAGGCTTCCAGGGAGCAATGGCAGAGAATATTGCCGGAGGTGCTATGACAGCCTTTAATCGTATGGGAGTTGATTATTCTGGTGCCAAGAAGAGTCTTTTGGAGCAAATTACAAGAACTGAATGGGGCTTTACTGGCGCTTATGTGACAGATATGATCAATGGTGCCGACTATATGAACTGGAGAGATATTGTATTTAATGGCGGCGGTATGGCACTTACCTCTTCTGCATATTCAAGTTCTGAAATTGGACTGATGGAAGATGTAAAAGCAGAGATTGCAAAAGATACAGCTTTCCAGGAAGCTTTAAAGCAGAACATCAAATACTGGCTTTATAATCTTGTGAAATCCAATGCAATGAATGGAATTACAAATACAAGTGTAATGGAATCTGTAACTCCATGGTGGCAGATGGCATTCTATGGTGTGGACGCATTCCTGGCATTACTGACATTGTTATTTATTGTAGTGTATGCGAAAAAGTTAAAGAAAGCATAAGAAGGAGGAAGTCAGAATGAAAAAAACAACAGGTGAAAAAAAGATTGGATTTTATCTGGTCATGGCGGCAGCAGTTCTTTCTCTGGTGAGTATGCTGATTTATCGTACAGTTCTCAGTCAGTTGGGAATGGTATATGGATTATCGGTAATTCCGGCAATAGTAGCTGTACTGGTATTAGCCGGAATGAAAATGACTGGCGCAAAAGAACTTCTCAACTGGGCTGGACCTGTTAATGCTGTGGTAACTGCACTTACTGCTATTATCAGCTGCAGTATTATGCTGGATGCATTTGGATATGTAGTTTCCGGCTTATATCAGTTCAGCCAGATCCAGTCGTATGTGATCTATGCGGCTGTAGTGGCAATTGCAATGATTTTAAATATTGCGGCAGGTTTTACCGGGATTGTAGAGGAAAATGAAATTTAAACATTACCGGGGAGAACGCAGCCGGTAATGCTTAATGACGAAAAAGACCTGGCAATGATAATACAGTTTTATCTTTGCCAGGCCTTTTGTATCTGGATATGTTATGGTAAAGGATGAGATATAAGGTGGAATTAAAAAATAAAAATATTATAAATAAAATGACACTAAAAGAGAAGGCATTGCTGTTAAGTGGAAAGGGAATGTGGAAAACATATGACTTTGAGGCATATGGGATACCAGCCTTTTTTCTGTCAGATGGTCCTCATGGTATGAGAACCCAGGAAGGACAGGGGGACTGGCTGGGAATTAATAAAAGTAAAGCTGCAACTTGTTTTCCAACAGCTGCAACAATTGCAAATAGCTGGGATCCAGAGCTGGCTGAGGAAGTTGCGTCAGCATTGGGAGAGGAAGCAGTCTCTTTTGGAGTAGACATGATTCTGGGACCTGGAATGAATATAAAGAGAAGTCCGCTTTGCGGCAGAAATTTTGAATATTTTAGTGAAGACCCGTATCTTGCAGGTGAACTGGGAGCTGCTTATGTAAAAGGAATTCAGAGCAAAGGCCCGGCTGCATGCCCAAAGCATTTCGCCGTTAACAGTCAGGAACTTCGAAGAATGTCAAATAATTCAGTAGTAGATGAAAGAACTTTGCGTGAAATATATACAGCGGCTTTTGAGACAACAGTGAAGAAAGCTGCCCCAAAGGCAATCATGTCTTCTTACAATCAGATAAATGGCGTATATGCAAACGAAAACCAAGATTTATTGCAGAAATTATTAAGAGATACATTCGGATTTCATGGAATTGTGGTATCTGACTGGGGGGCAAGCAACGACCATACAGAGGGCGTAAGATGCGGAAGTAATCTTGAAATGCCAGGAAATTCCGGAACAACAGCGAAAGAACTGGTAAGAGCTGTGCAAAAAGGCAGACTGGATGAAAAGATACTGGACAAACGTATTGATGAAATTTTGACAACAATGCTTCCGGTTCATCAGTTAGTCGAAATGGGGAAAAAGAGTTTTGATGCGGAAGAGCATCATAAGCTTGCAAGAAAAGCAGCTGCCCAAAGCATTGTACTTCTGAAAAATCAGGATAATATTTTACCTTTGTCCGAAAATAAAACAGTAGCGGTAATAGGAGAGTTTGCAGAGAAGGCAAGATATCAGGGCGCAGGCTCTTCTCTTGTGAATCCAACAAAAGTAGAGAATATCATGGACATTATAGATGGATATTCCTTTAAAAAAGTAATATATGAACCAGGATATCACAGAAACCAAAAGACAGATCACAGGCTGCTTGAGTGTGCAAAAAAGGCAGCAGCAGAGGCAGATACAGTATTACTGTTTGTTGGGCTTGACGAGGCAAGTGAGTCAGAAGGAATGGATCGTGTTCATATGAAAATGCCGCAAAACCAGCTGGAACTTATAAATGCAGTTACTGGAATGAATACGGAAACGGTTGTGATCGTATCTGCCGGAAGTGTGGTGGAAATGCCATGGATCCGAAAAGTAAAAGCAGTTGTGCACGGCTACCTTGGCGGACAGGCAGGCGCGTCTGCAATGTTGGATGTGATTACAGGAAAAACAAATCCGTCTGGAAAATTAAATGAAACCTACCCGATTTGTTATGAAGATACTCCGGCGTATGCCTATTATCCGGGAAAAGAGAGAAACAGCGAGTACAGGGAAGGTTTATACGTTGGATACCGTTACTATGATACAGTGAAAAAAGAGGTTCTTTTTCCATTTGGATACGGATTGAGTTACACGGATTTTACATATTCGGATTTAAGCGTATCAGAAAAAGGAGTAAGCTTTTGTATTACCAATACGGGAAATTTTGCTGGCGCTGAAATTGCTCAACTCTATATTGAGAAAGAAGCCCCGGAAGTTTTCAGGCCTGTGCATGAACTGAAAGGATTTTCTAAAGTATTTCTTAAGCCAGGAGAGACAGGAAGAATTGAGATTCCATTTGAAGAAAGGACATTTGCATATTTTAATGTACAAACAGGAGAATGGGAAATTGAAGAAGGAAACTATAAAATTCTGATAGCGAAAAATTCCAGAGAATGTGTTTTACAGGAAAACGTTTATCAAAAAGGAACAGGAGCCAAAAATCCATACAAAGTTCATCTTAGCGAGTACGAAACAGGACATGTAGAGCAGGTTTCAGATGATTCATATGAAAAACTTCTTGGATATAAAATTCCAGATGGAGCATGGAATGGTGAATTAGAAAAAAATGATGCTTTTTGTCAGCTGTATTATGCAAAGGGAACAGTTGGAAGAATCATTTATAGGATACTTGATAAAATGATGAAAAAAAGTGAAAAGAAGGGGGAAGCAAATCTGGATATATTATTTTTCTATAATATGCCTTTTAGAGGCCTGATCAATACAACTCATGGAATTTTTACAAGTGGAATGGTGGATGGATTTGTCAAAATCGTGAATGGACATCTTTTAACTGGATTGGGGAAAATGCTCTGGTCTGCTATTGCAAGAAAATGAGGTTGAAAAATGGCTAAAATTTTGAATAAGAATTTTGAAGACAGTAAACTTCCGCAATCCAAAATTACCGGAGAAGAAGTCAATATGCCGGAGATTTTATTAGGGTATTTTATCGGACCATTTGGAGCTGTTCTGTCTTCTGGAATTTTTACCAGTATTTTGCAGAACTACTTTACAGATGTATTAAGGTTAAATCTTGGTTTTTTGACAGGATTGCAGCTGATGTCTACAATTTTTATTATCGCAGCAAATCTGATCGTAGGCCAATTGATCGAGAGAACGAAGTGTATGGCAGGGAAAGCAAGACCGTGGATCCTGCTTTCTGCATTCACCATATCTGTATCTTCTGTTTTAATGTTTGTAGTACCATTTCAAGGGACGATGAAATATATATGGATTGCAGTTGCGTATAATCTGTTTTACAGTGTGGCATATCCGATTTACAGTACGGCGAATTCTGTGCTGGTTTCGGTATCAACAAGGAACAGCCAGAAAAGGGGAACACTTGCAGCTGCTGGAAATATTGCAGGCCTTGGCGCAATGGGAATTGGTTCTATGGCATTTCCAATGCTTGTGTCTTTTTCATTAAAAGAAAATCAGTATAAATGGTTCTGTACAATGGCTGTAGTTGCTGTTTTCTCTGCATTTACAATTTATCTGCAGTATTGTTATACACGGGAGAGAGTGACTGAAGAACTTTTTAAAACAGCAAAAGATTCTGATTTGGAAAAAGAGAGGATATCTGTGAAAAAACAGATAAAAGCAGCTGCAGGGGAGAAAATGTGGTGGCTTGTCATGGTGTTCTATCTGCTGTTTCAGTGGAGTGGAGCTATGAAAAATGGTTCCATGTCTTATTTTTGTAAATGGGTGCTTGATAATACATTTTTGGGCACAGCGGATGCGTGGGGGGCTTCTCAGTCAATTTTAAGTATTATGGGAGCTGTTCCAATGGCTATGGCGGCAGTAGTTGTGATTCCTCTTTGCAATAAGTTTGGAAAAAGAAATGTTTGTGTGGCGGGAATGATATTTGGCGGTATTGGCGGAGTTATTGCACTGCTTGGGAAAGATCAGATGATACCGGTGGCAGTTGGCGTGGCTTTAAAATGCCTTGGCTCCTCTCCGGTATGCTATATGATTCTTGCAATGTTATCTGATGTTATAGATTACATAGAGAAGAAAAACTCTATCAGAACAGATGGATTTACCATGTCGATTTACAGCTCGATCGCAGTTGCGGGAACCCCTGTTTGCAATGCGGTTTTCAGTGCTTTGCTTAACTGGGCAGGATATGATCAGACTGCTGATATTGCAATGGGGGCGGCAGCACAGAATACAGGCGTGAGAAGTGTAATATCTGTAAGCTACATTGGAGCAGAGACAGCGGCTTATTTTATATGTGCAATTCTGATTTTTTTCTTTACAGTGGAGAAGAAATTAAAGGAAGAGCAACATTCTTGAGAGGGAAAAGTATTATGAAAGCTGGAAAAATTGTGAAAATAACAGTAAGCGTGATTGTACTTGGGGGACTGGCTGCGGCAGGAAATTATTTTATCGGAAGAGACGGCAGCTACTATCAGACTGCAAAAGATGGAAGCCAGACGTATGCATATATAAATGAGAAAAATTCTTTCGGACATATTGTAAAGCATCCGGCATTTTCTGATTTTTCTGATTTTATTATTCCCTGGAAGGATCGTTGGAACAGTCTTGTAATGCCGTATCAGACACTTCGGAGTGTATGTGACATGAATCACTATAATACGAAAGCTATCATAAATGGGTTTAATTTCATGCTAGACGTATGCGAAAATCAGCAGCAGGTGTTTTACCGCTATTATTCTGAAGCAGAAATGAAAGAGGATCAGACCCTTGAAGCTTGCGGATTATTTTTTATTCCCGGAGAAAAAAATGCACCTTTTGCTTTTGTGGTACCAGGCGGCGGCTTTACTGCTGTATGTTCTTTTGGGGAGGGATTTCCGGTGGCACAAAAGCTTCATGAAGAAGGATATAATGTATTTATTCTTCAATACAGGGTAGCAACCGGACAGACAACCACGAACGAGCTGATCAAAAGCCAGGAAGCGATTGCAAATCAGGATTTTGGAAAAGCAATGGGATATATTCTGGATCATGCGGATAAGTTCCAGGTGTCTTCTGAGAATTATTCTGTCTGGGGATTTTCGGCAGGCGGAAGGCTTTCGCAGCTATGGGGCCTGGATAATGAGTATGGCTACCAAAGGTATGGGCTTCCGTCTCCTGCAGCGGCAATGCTTGCATATTCCGGCTGGTATGATGAGGACTTTGCAGGATGCTATGGAACACAGCCGCCGACCTTCTTTGCTTATGTAAAAGAGGATAAGGTTATTGGAGAACAGAATGTGAAGGATATCGAAAAGACGATTGATATCATGAAGAATCTGGACAAAGACATTGAAGTGCGCGCCTACGACCATGCATATCACGGCTTCGGCACCGGAGCCGGAACAGACGCAGACGGCTGGATGGACGAGGCAATTTCGTTTTGGGAAAAGGAAATGTAAATAGGGATTTCATAAAAAAGGGCGGCGGGAATAATCCGGCCGCCCTTTGGTATATGGAAAAGTTATTTAATTGCATCCAGTGCATTTGAAATATCAGCAATCAAATCCTCTTTGTCCTCAAGACCAAGGCTGATGCGGATCAGTTCGGCTGGTACGCCGGCTTCGATGAGCTGCTCGTCGGTCATCTGTCTGTGGGTGGAGGTGGCTGGGTTCAGGCAGCAGGTTCTTGCGTCTGCGACATGTGTCTCAATGGCACCAAGCTTTAAGTTCTGCATGAAAGTGGAAGCTGCTTCGCGTCCGCCCTTTAAGCCAAATGAAACAACGCCGCATCCGCCGTTTGGCAGATATTTCTGAGCTCTTTTATAATACTTGTTGGAAGGAAGACCCGGGTAATTCACATAGGCAACCTTCGGATGCTTCTCCAGGAATTCTGCAACGGCCTGGCCGTTTTCTACATGCTTCGGCATGCGGACATGTAAGGACTCCAGTCCAAGATTCAGGATAAAGGCATTATTGGGAGATTGCATAGAACCAAAATCACGCATCAGCTGTGCAGTACATTTGGTAATGAATGCGCCCTCTTTGCCAAATTTCTCAGCATAGGTGATTCCGTGATAGCTTTCATCCGGAGTGCAAAGTCCCGGATATTTGTCAGCATGAGCCATCCAGTCGAAATTACCGCTGTCTACAATGGCACCGCCAAGTGCTGCACCGTGGCCGTCCATATACTTGGTGGTAGAGTGGGTAACAATATCAGCACCCCACTCAAACGGGCGGCAGTTTACTGGTGTGGGGAATGTATTGTCTACTACAAGGGGAACCCCATGCGCATGAGCAACCTTTGCAAACAGTTCAATATCCAGGACTGTCAGTGCCGGGTTGGCAATGGTTTCTCCAAACATGACTTTGGTGTTCGGCTTGAATGCCGCGTTTAATTCTTCTTCTGTAGCGTCTGGGGAAACGAAGGTTGCTGTGATTCCCATCTTTGCCATAGTGACGGAAATCAGGTTGAAGGTTCCGCCGTAAATGGAGGAAGAGGCCACAATGTGGTCTCCGCATTCGCAGATATTAAACAGAGCCATGAAGTTAGCGGCTTGTCCGGAAGAAGTAAGCATAGCCGCTGTGCCGCCTTCCATGGCTGCAATTTTGGCTGCTACATGGTCATTGGTTGGATTCTGAAGGCGGGAATAAAAATATCCTTCTGCCTCAAGGTCAAACAGCTTGCCCATGTCCTCGCTGGTATCGTATTTAAATGTTGTTGACTGAATGATCGGAATCTGTCTCGGCTCCCCATTTCCAGGCTTATAACCTGCCTGCACACATTTTGTTCCCATTCTGTAATCGTTCATTATGTACCTCCTCATCTGGTAAAATAAGCTCCCTGTGCAAAAATGTTCACAGGGAGCAATCACATAGGAATATAGTACCATCTTTAGTGGGATTTGGCAATGGTGGGTAGACATTTTCGTTGCCGTTACACGCATTGTGTGGTATGATTTTTTATAGATAAAATATTGTATATTAATGCATAAAATATATTAAATTGGATAAAATATTATCTGTAAAAGGAGAGAAAAGATGGAAGCGCTTATATGGGAAACAGCTGAGGAACTTGATAAAAATTTGGCACTGCGAGTGCGCAAAATACGAAAACGCCGCAAGATTTCCCAGCAGAAGCTGGCTGATTTAAGCGGTGTAAGCTACGGTTCCATAAAACGTTTTGAAACCAGCGGACAGATTTCCCTGCTGGCTCTGACTAAAATTGCCATGGCACTTGATATGGCAGACGAACTGCGGAACATTTTTTCCCAGGTACCGTACAGAAATATTCAGGAGGTAATAAATGAAAGCAGATAGTTTACCGGATAGTAGAGCCATGGTGAGTTACAGCTGAAGAATATTTTTGTTAGTGGAAATTATTTGATATTACTGACATTGTTGCAATTGGCAATTTGAGCAAATGGGTGTAAAATGACGTTAAATGGATTTTTATTAAACGAGGTGAAAATGTATGAAGGAAAATTGCAGGAAAGTCACTTCCTGCCCGTTTTACTCACTGTTTTTGGCGCTTCTGGCAGTGCTGCTGATGGGAATTCCGGCGGTGTCTGTACAGGCAGCAGGAGTGAAAACACCCGGCAAAGTGAATATTACCAGTGTGAAAATGATTGGAAACAACAAGGTAACCATTAATTGGAAAAAAGCTTCGAATGCTACGAAGTACCGGATTTACTATAAGCAGTCTGGTGCCAGGTCCTGGAAAGCAATAGCAGATGTGAGTTCCGGGAAAACAAGCTATACCCATACTTCTAATAGCAGGAATCCTCTGGCAGGCGGAAAGAAATATGTATACACGGTAAGGGCTTACAATAAGACAAGCCGCAAATGGGGTACATACGATAAAAATGGAAAAGGCGTGACAGTTCCCATTGTGCCGGGCAAAGTGAAGCTGGTTTCTGTAAAGGCAAATGAGTACAATAAGGTAACGGTAACCTGGAACAAAACTTCCAATGCCTCTTCCTACCGAATCTACTACAAGAAGGCAAATGCAAAGAACTGGACCAGGGTTACCGACGTAAAGGGCAGTCTGAGAAGCTACGTGCATAAAAGCAGCAAAAGTGCCGCATTAATAGCTGGAACCCAATATGTGTACACAGTCAGAGCCTACAACAGTTCCTCAAAAAAGTGGGGCTCTTATGATGCAAAAGGCATTACGGTAAAAGTGCCTGCCAAACCTGCAGCAAAGCCAACAGTTCCGCCAACGCCGCAGCCGACGGCAACTCCGATTCCAACCCAGGCTCCGTCAGCAAACACAGTGACAGCCCATGGCGTAACCTTTGATATGAGTTATTTTCCCGAAACAGCAATAGTAGGCGATGATATGGAATGCCTGTCAGTTATTCCGAAAAGTACAATTAAGCCGACAGATATTACCTATAAAATTGCAAATGGAAATGCACAGCAGCTTTGTTCCCCGGCAACACCAAATCTGCATTTAGGTTATGGAACCGAATATGAATCTGATTATTATGTATCAGACTGGAAAAACATGGTTGCTTATATAAAGACTTCTTATGAGCCGGAAATGTATCTGGAACACAGAGTTGAAATTTACAATCAGCTGCAGGCCGGTACTTTTCCAGTAAGTGTTTATTACAAAAATACGTTGCTTAGAACCTGCCAGGTAACCGTAACAGGGGCAGACAGCAAAGTGGTAAAATACCGGAAATGGATGAATGAACTTGAGCAGAAAGCCTGGACAAGCGGCATGACTGTGATGGAAAAATTAACTGCCATAAAGAAATACATTTATGACAATTATACCTACACAACCGATGGCGTGATGTGTAATGCAGGCGCACAGGCGCTTCTGTATGCAGCCAGAGACTTGGGACTTACTGCAAGATACCGTTTTGTAGGTCCTCAGTATGACTACGAAAAAGGCTACGGTGATGTCTATTACCATTTCGGCTCTGCATTTTGCGGAGGGCATGTGTGCACGATCATCACAATGGATGGCAAAGATTATATTATGGAAACCCAGGGACACGAGGGTTAAAAAGAGGCTCCCATGATGAAGAATCATGGGAGCTGCTTTAATGTATGGTGTTCTCTGTGATCCGGCAAAGTATGAAGATAGTTATTTATTTTCCGAATTTCTTGAGTCGTCCTCCATGATGGTGGTATTTACGTCATCTTCGTAAAGGCGCATTTGTACCTGCATAGGTGTGGGGTCATCTGTAAGTTTCATTTTTCCAAAGTGATTGAAGAAGAACAGAACGCCAAACCCAATCCCGATGGAATAAGAAGCCTCCAAAACAGAAAAGCCGTCTGTTGCCTGCCCGGTGACCTGAGTGTAGATCTGCTCAAAAAGCGCCGGGACATCTACGTCATTGTTAAAGGTCATAATGGAAAAGCCTGCGCCGAAAAAGGTGGCGAGACACACGAAGATCACCTTGCACCATCTGAGAACAACATTGACGCTGCCTTCCTTCTGATAAGTGATGATGAAGGTAGGCTCTCCAATGTTGGTGATGTCCAGGTCCGGTTCCTTTTGCTGGATGTCCTTGATTAAGTCCATGGCACAGATCACGTAGCGTCCTGGCTTATCCGGGTCCAGATTGGCTACCGGCATTACGCGCAGGCGGTTTAATATTTTGGCATTGCTGCAGGAGAGTTTGGCAATGTCCTGTAAATAAACGTGGGGGTGATGAACCTCCACGTTTTGTTCTGTCTGAATGTAAAGGGTATCGCTCATGGAAAAGTACCTCCAGTTGTATTATTCTTTCATCTTAGGCTTAAATACCCAGCTGGCCAGATAGGAAAAAATAAGTGCGGCGGAAATTCCGGCTGCGCAGGCAGTGAAGCCTCCGGTGAAAAGTCCGATAAAGCCATCCTGGTCGATGGCTTTTTTCAGTCCCTTCCAAAGGGTATTGCCGAATCCAAGAAGAGGCACCGAAGCTCCGGCTCCTGCAAAATCGATCAGCGGCTGGTAAATGCCCACAGCTCCTAAGATGGCACCGGTACACACCAGCAGTACCATAACCCGGCCGGGCATCAGCTTTGTTTTATCCAGCAGAATCTGGACCAGGGCGCAGATCAGCCCGCCTACCCAGAATGCATTGAAATAATCCATAGTGTAACCTCCGTTTCTAAGAATTAAACAGGACAATGTTCCAGCACCACTGCATGGGCAATTCCCGGAATGGAATCGCCTTCATTAAAGCTTGTTTTGGAGAGCAGTGCCCCGGTGGGAACAAATAACACCCGTTTCCAGGTCCCTTTGGCAAGCTCCGGCAAAATGTGGGCGGCAAGAACAGATGCACTGCAGCCGCAGCCGCTTCCTCCCGAGTGCGTATCCTGTGTCTCCCCGTCAAAAATCAGAAGTCCGCAGTCCTGGTGAATGGACTGGATGTCGTACCCTTTTTCCATCAGAAGATCAAACAGAATTTTCTGTCCCACAGCCCCCAGGTCGCCTGTGAAAATCGCATCGTAATCCTCCAGTGTTCTGTCAAAATCACACAGATTCCGGTAGATGGTATCACAGGCAGCAGGCGCCATGCAGCCGCCCATGTTCAGGGAATCCTTAAGTCCGTAGTCGATCAGCTTTCCGGTGGTAAGACCGGTAATCTGCACGCAGCCCTTGTCCGAGAGAAGAGGTTTTGTTTTCCGGGGGATTTCTTCCTGGGGCAGTGCGCCAGAGAGAACACAGGCACCGCTTCCGGTTACCGTCCAGGTGGCAGAAAGGGGGCGCTGGTTACCGTAAGCCAGAGGAAAGCGGAATTCTTTTTCCGCGCTGGCAAAATGGCTGGAGGTGGCGCATAAAATATGCTCTCCATATCCGGCGGCAATGGACATGGCTCCCAGGGAAAGGGATTCCCCCATGGTAGAGCAGGCACCAAAAAGTCCGTAAAAAGGAATGCCCATACCTGCAATGCCAAAGGAAGAAGCTGTGGTCTGGGCAAGAAGGTCTCCGGCAAAGGTCATGCGGATATCGCCTGGCGCAAGGCCTGCTTTTCCAAGAGCCAGTGAGGCGGCTTCTTTTTGCATGGTGCTTTCCGCTGCTTCCCAGGTATCGCATCCAAACATAGGATCTTCGCAGATCAGATCAAATTTATCTCCAAGGGGACCTTCCCCTTCTTTTTTTCCAACGACGGATGCGCAGCTGGAAATATAAACCGGAGTCTGAAAGGCAATGCTGGCGGAGCCGGCAAGTCTGGCGGGGGATTGTGTGTTCATGAGATCACCTCCATGATTTTCAGAATATAGTAGATCACTCCGGCGGCCCAGGAACTCATGATTCCGTAGAGGATAACCGGCCCTGCAATGGTGAAGATCTTGCAGCCGATTCCGAAAACCTGTCCCTCGGCTTTGTATTCAATGGCAGGTGCTGCCACGGAGTTGGCAAATCCGGTGATGGGAACCAGACTTCCGGCGCCGCCGAATTTGCCGATTTTGGGATAAAGATTAAATCCGGTGAGAATGACGCTGATGAAAACCAGGGTAACAGAACACCAGGTTCCTGCCATCTCCTGATCCAGCCCCTGTGACTTTGCGAAATTTGTTATGATCTGTCCCAGAACGCAGATCAGGCCGCCTGTGAGAAAGGCTTTTGCCATGTTAAGCGGCAGGCTGTGAGTCGGTGTGACCTCTTTTACATAATCGGCATATTTTTTCTGCTGTTCTTTTTGCTGTTCTTGATTCATTGCTGCCTCCTGTGTATACGGAAATGTAAAGTTGCTGCGGATAAGATTGTTATGGAATTTACAGTTAGTATGTGAAAAAAGATGTAAAATATACTTTCTTTTTCAGCGGAATTATAATATGATGTTAGTATTGTTATGGACAAAAGAAAAGAGGTGCCTTATGGGAAAATATTATATAGGAAAAGGGGCGCAGCTTCTGACAGAGGAATCCGAGGAAAAGATCCGGATACGCCAGCTGGAGCTGCTTTCTCCTGAATTTGGACATATGCCATGTATAAAGGGGGAGTTTTTTACTTTTATTCTGGCCGAAGAGGGACAAATGCAGTGCCAGATAAACCAGGAGAGAACAGACTTACAGGCAGGGGAAGCGTTGTTTATCAACGCGAATCAGTCTTACCGCCTGATCTCCAGCCGGAATGAAAGATGTCGGTTTTATGTAATTGAAGTTTCAGCAGGCTATCTGGCGGCAGGAGATGAGAGCCTTCGGGAGAAATACCTTGCACCTGTGGCAGAGGCAGAGGCTTTTGCGTATTGCAGATTCGTGCCATCAGAAGAGGAAGACACAGATGAGGATATCCTTTTGCAGGCACTTTTGGCAGCAGCGCAGACTGCAGCTGGAAGAGACCTGGCCTATGAGCTGGACATGAAGAGCTGGATGTTCACTGCGTGGGGAAGTCTTTACAAAAAATTCATTCAGCTTGCCCCATCCTGCAAAAATGCAGTGATCCGTGAGCGCACAAAGTTAAACCGCATGACCGGATACCTGGCTTCAAACTGCAATGAGAAGCTGACCCTTGCGGGAATGGCGGAGGCATGCCAGGTAAGCACCGGAGATTTCTGCCGGTTCTTTAAGAAACATATGAGCATGACCCCATTTGAATATCTCCAGAAATGCAGGATCTGGAACAGCATGGATGCAGTGATCGACAAGACGGCCTCCATGGGCGAGATTGCATCTGCCAATGGGTTCGCTGGAGCAAGCTATTTCTCCGAGACTTTCCGCAAGGAGATGGGATGCTCCCCTGCGGATTACCGGAAGTGGTACAAGGGGATTAACGAAGAATGCCCGGTAGCGGCAGCAAATCAGGATCAGGGAGAAGAAAAAGCGCCGAAGAAGTCCGGCGCAGCTGCAAAGGGCAAGAATGTTCCCTCCTATTTGTTATAGGAAAGTTTACGGAAACCATCTTTGATAAAAGTAATACAAAGAGCCTAGTGCTTTTCCCAGGGCTACGGCGATCACCACCAGGCGGATCCCGTTTGTCAGCTTGATCCTTCGGGAAAAGATGGGGAAGACATCTGCCATTTCGGCCAGTGCCATGATCCATCCCCCCAGGAAAATGCCGGAGAAAAGTCCGCAAAGGCCAAGAAACACCATGCCCCCTGGAATGGGCCAGCGATATAGAAAGAAAAGATTGCCGAAAACAATTCCGAGCAGCGTAATATCTTCATATAATAATATGTGTTTTCCTGTGTGGGTAACGCCGGCGTATCTTGGCACAATGGAAAGACCGATGAGAAGGCCCACTACACCGCCTGCGATAATGACTCCTGCACAGAAGCCGATGACTGCCAGAAAAATCTGCTGAAACATGATGGATATCTCCTTTCTGTGGAACATTTATTAGTATAGAAAGAATGTTGAAAAATATACGTTTTTCCTGTACATTTGGGCAGTTAGATAGTATAATAGAACGATGCGGCAATGGGAAGAATCACGTTGCTGCACAGATGGAATAATTTATTCTTAACCTTATGAAATCAGTTAGAAAGATAGAGGATGTAAATCTGTGAATGAAAAAATAAAACAGCGTTTTCAGACGGTTCTGGAAAAGGAGCAGGTTCTGGAAGCGGAGTCTATGAGCAGACACACCACATTTCGCATTGGCGGCCCGGCA
Organism: Blautia segnis; assembly: GCF_014287535.1. Lineage (NCBI taxonomy): Bacteria > Bacillati > Bacillota > Clostridia > Lachnospirales > Lachnospiraceae > Blautia > Blautia segnis. Next base: position 130,609 of record NZ_JACOOT010000010.1, read on the forward strand.
GATCTGTTCGTGGTACCGAAGTCAGTGGATGAGATCGCAGAAGTCCTGAAAATCTGCAGGGAAGAGAAGGCTCCTTATTTTATACTTGGAAACGGGAGCAATCTTCTGGTAAGTGATAAGGGATACCGCGGCGTAGTGGTACAGCTGTATCGCGGCTTTGGGAAGATTACGGTTTCCGGGGAGGAAATTCATGCCCAGGCGGGTGCTCTTTTATCCGGAATTGCGGCAGCGGCAAGAGATGCATCTCTTACCGGTTTTGAGTTTGCCGGCGGAATTCCGGGAACCTTAGGCGGTGCTGTTGTGATGAATGCAGGTGCTTACGGCGGAGAGATGAAGGATGTATTGAAGGAAGTGACGGTTCTGACACCGGAAGGTGAGATTCTTACTTTGCAGGCAGATGAGCTTCACATGGGATATCGGACCAGCGTTGTAAAGGAAGCCGGCTATATTGTTCTGGAGGCCGTGCTTTCTCTTGCGAAGGGAGATCCGGAAGCAATCCGCAGCCGGATGCAGGAGCTGGCAGGCATGAGAAGCAGCAAGCAGCCCCTTTCCTATCCAAGTGCAGGCAGCACCTTCAAAAGACCGGAGGGATATTTTGCAGGCAAGCTGATCATGGACAGCGGACTTCGGGGATATCAGGTAGGCGGTGCCCAGGTTTCCGAGAAGCACTGCGGCTTTGTGATCAATGCAGGAAATGCCACCGCAGAAGATGTATGCAGGCTGATGGCAGATGTACAGCGGATTGTCAGAGAAAAGTTTGGCGTGACACTGGAGCCGGAAGTGAAGTTTCTTGGAGAATTCTGACTGAGAAATTCAGGCCAGAAATTTATGTTTCAGGACGAAATAAAAATTTGTCCCATCAGGAGATAAGATATGCGATTTGTAATAGTTACAGGCGTTTCCGGTGCTGGTAAGTCTACCGTGCTGAAAATGCTGGAGGATGCCCACTATTTCTGTGTGGATAATCTTCCCATTCCATTGGTGGAGAAATTTGCTTCACTGATGCTGGAGGTGCATGAGGAAGGCGTGCAGAATGCGGCACTTGGAATTGACGCAAGAAGCGGACGCTCCTTGGAAGAACTGGCACAGGTTCTGGATCACATGAAGGAAGCCGGATATGATTTTGAGATTCTTTTCATGGATGCGGAGGATTCCGTGCTTGTAAAGAGATACAAGGAGACCAGAAGAAGTCATCCCCTTGCCGCTTCCGGAAGAGTGGATGACGGGATCCGGCTGGAACGCCAGAAAATGGAATTTCTTCGGAAAAGAGCGGACTACATCATTGATACCACTCATCTGCTCACCAGAGAGCTTCGTCAGGAAATCGAGAAGATTTTTGTAAATGACGAAAAGTTCTGCAATATGATGGTTACGGTGCTGTCCTTTGGATTCAAATACGGAATCCCGGCAGATGCAGACCTGGTGTTTGACGTCCGTTTTCTTCCAAATCCATATTACGAGGATGAGCTGCGGCCGCTGACGGGTATGGATGAGAGCGTTTTTAATTATGTAATGGACAATGAGACTGCAAGGATTTTTGCAAACAAGCTGGAGGATATGACGGAGTTTCTCATTCCCAAGTATGCCCAGGAAGGCAAAACAAGTCTTGTGATCGCCATTGGATGTACAGGCGGCAAGCATCGTTCTGTTACCATTGCAAGAGAGCTGTACAGCAGAATTGCCCGAAACGGGGAATACGGTTTCCGGCTGGAGCACAGGGATGTGGATAAGGATCGTCTGCTGAAAAAATAAAAAGGAGTTTTGGAAATGTCTTTTTCAGGGATGGTGAAAGAAGAACTTTCCAGGCATATAGGCACCGGAAGGCACTGTAAGATTGCAGAACTGGCTGCGATTTTCACTTTCTGCGGCAGCCTGGGCACTGGATCAGATGGGAAATTTTTCCTCCGTATCCAGACAGAAAATGAGGCACTTGCAAGAAAAAGCTTTACATTATTGCAAAAAACATTTAATATAGAGACAGATGTATCAAATTCCCGGACCGACTGTTTCAGAAGGGGGAATCTTTCCTGTATTTCCGTTACCGATCAGGCTCTGATCAAGGAAATACTGGACTCTCTGAAACTGGAAATTTCGGGAATCAGCGGAGGAATGCCATTCGTATCTAATTCCATTGTATATCAGCGGGATTGCTGCAAAAGGGCGTTTGTACGCGGAGCCTTTCTCTGTGCGGGATCCATCAGTGATCCAAGGAAGGGATATCATTTTGAGATTGTATGTCCCAGCCAGGAGATTGGCGTGCAGTTACAGGAAATCGTCCGGAGCTTTCACATAGATGCCAAGATCGTGCTTCGCAAGAAGTCCTATGTGTTCTATGTGAAGGAAGGTGCACAGATTGTGGATATGCTGGCTATCATGGAAGCAAATGTGGCCCTGATGGATCTGGAGAATATCCGCATCCTGAAGGAAATGCGTAATTCTGTGAACCGAAAGGTCAACTGTGAGACTGCAAATATCAACAAAACGGTTAATGCGGCTGTGAAGCAGATCGAAGATATCAGACTGCTTGAGGAAAAGGTGGGCCTGGAGAGTCTGAGTGAAGGACTTGAAGAGATCGCAAGATTGCGGCTGCAGTATCCGGAAGCAACACTTAAAGAATTAGGATTGATGTTGAACCCACAGGTCGGGAAATCCGGAGTAAATCATCGACTTCGTAAGCTAAGCCTGCTCGCGGATGATCTGAGGGAAAACAAGGAGGAGTTATTATGATCAAAAAGCCAATCACCATTCACCTGTCCACAGGACTTGAAGCCAGACCAGTTGCACAGCTTGTACAGGTGGCAAGCCAGTTCAACAGTGAGATTTACGTTGAAGTAGGCAAGAAGAAAGTCAATGCCAAGAGTATCATGGGCATGATGACACTGGGACTGGATGCTGGTGAGGAAATTACACTTTCAGCTAACGGAGAAGATGAAGATGCTGCCATGAGCAGTATTGAACAGTACTTAAGCAACCAGTAAAGGATGCTATAAAAAGTGAGGATGGTTACCAATGTCTAAATTTCTAAAATTTATTGTACATTTTGTTGTGATATGCACCATACTTTGCGTAGTTGCATTAGCGGTGCCTCCGTTCTTCGGAGTGACTACCGAAATTCGGGACGACTCCACAATCGAGTCCAATCTTGCAATGGGATCTGTTACATATGCAATTCCGGTTAAAACAGAAGAAGCAGCTCTGGGTACACCGATCCTTGTAAATGACGAAGACAATGCTGTATATCGTTATACACTTGCAAGTGCTGATGTGGAGAATGGCACAGGAACTGCCATGGACCCTACTGTTTCACAGGGAGAGCCGATTAACGTAGCAATTGGAAGCTACCTTCCGAAGATCGTTGCTACGATCCCATTTATCGGTTATCTGATGGCGGCTACCAAGAGCATTGAGGGACTGATCGTTCTGGGACTTGTTGTCCTGTTCCTGGTAATTCTCTATGTGATCGCAGAGCTGTGGAAGAAAGATCCGGATGATGACTATGATGATTACCCGGATGACACAGAGCCTGGATATGTGAAGAGCCGCAAGGAACTGAAACGGGAAGAGAAGCGCAGAGAGCGTGAGTACCGTGACGAGGAACGTGAGATCAAGGCTGAGAGCAAACGCAGCAAGAAAGAGAAACGCAAGATCCGCACCGGCGGTTTTGTAGATGAGATCGATGAGGATGATTTCGATACAGAAGAGGATGAACGTCCGCAGAGAGCTGTGCAGAGTGCTACAAGCGAAGCGCATGAGCTTCTGAAGAAGGAAATCGCAGCAGCCACTGCTGAGGACCATAGACCAGCCAGAAGGTCTGCCAAGCCAGCAGCACAGACCAGAAAAGCTGCGCCCAAGAAAAGAGCAGTACCGGAAGTGATCGAGGAAGAGGCGGAAGAGCCAGTAGAGATCAAGAAACTGGCAATCCCCAGATATTCACCGGCACAGCTTGCAGCCAAGGCGAAGAAAGAGGGAGACGCTCCTGACATCGTGAAGGACGAGATCACCAAGGTCACATTGTTTGATTACTCTGATATTTTTACAGATGATGAAGATGACGATGAGGACTATTACGAAGACGAAGATTAATTAATCATTATAATATTCATTATAATAGGAAAGAAGAGGTATTTCGGTGAAAAGAATGCCTCTTCTTTTCTATTTTATTCCCTGATGGCGATCACTGGATTGTACTTAAATTAGTACAAAAAATAATTGGGTTTTTTGAAAAAAACACTTGCAATCTGTAAAAACTTTGTGTATACTAATATCTGCTGTGACATGATAGCAATGAAGCGTGAGGTTGCTGCCAGAAAGGCAGGTTTTCCGTGGAGCGAATGTCAAGTTAGGAAACTGACGACAAGTCACTGTACAAGTTCAATAGCCATCTAGGGGATGGGAGTGTGTGAAGAACCAAAGCACGAAGGTGTTTTAGGACACACACGGAGATGTGTACAGTCGCCGCTTGTCGTACTGATAGTGAGTACGAATAGGAGGAGACTTTTTTTATGGCAAATCAGGTAATGAGAATCACATTAAAAGCTTACGATCATCAGTTAGTAGATGCATCTGCTGCAAAGATCATCGATACTGTTAAGAAGAATGGTGCAACAGTTAGCGGTCCAGTTCCGCTTCCAACTAAGAAAGAGGTTGTTACAATCTTAAGAGCTGTTCACAAATATAAAGATTCCAGAGAGCAGTTCGAGCAGAGAACACATAAGAGACTGATTGATATCATTGCTCCGACCCAGAAGACAGTTGATGCTCTGTCCAGACTGGAAATGCCTGCTGGTGTTCATATCGACATCAAGATGAAGGCAAAATAATTAATCTTGTAAATGCATAAGCATTTAGCTATTTATTATATGATTACCCGAGAGGGCAATCCGCTATAGGAGGAAGAAAGATGAAGAAAGCTATTTTAGCTACCAAAGTCGGAATGACTCAGATCTTCAACGAAGATGGAATGTTAATTCCGGTAACCGTTTTACAGGCTGGTCCATGTGTTGTAACTCAGGTTAAAACAGATGAGAACGATGGATATACAGCAGTTCAGGTTGGCTTCGGCGACATCAGAGAGAAACTGGTGAACAAACCGGAAACAGGCCACTTTGCAAAAGCAGGCGTTGCAGTTAAGAGATTCGTAAAAGAGTTCCGTTTCGAGAACGCTGCTGAATATGAAGTAGGACAGGAAATTAAAGCTGATATCTTTGCAGCTGGCGATCACATCGATGCAACAGCTGTTTCCAAAGGTAAAGGTTTCCAGGGTGCAATCAAGAGACATGGACAGTCCAGAGGACCTATGGCTCACGGTTCCAAATATCATCGTCATGCAGGTTCCAATGGTGCTTGTTCTGATCCGAGCAAGGTATTCAAAGGAAAACACATGCCAGGTCATATGGGAAGCGAGCAGGTAACTGTTCAGAATCTTGAGATCGTACGCGTAGATACAGAGAATAACTTACTGTTAGTTAAAGGTGCTGTTCCAGGACCTAAGAAATCCTTGGTTACAATCAAAGAGACAGTAAAGTCCTTATAATAAGAAAGGAGGAGCACACAAATGGCAAACGTAACTGTTTATAATATGGAAGGCAATGAAGTTGGAACAATGGAGCTGAACGATGCAGTATTTGGCGTTGAGATCAATGAGCATCTTGTTCATCTTGCAGTTGTTCGTCAGCTTGCAAACAAACGCCAGGGTACTCAGAAAGCGAAAACTCGCTCTGAAGTAAGCGGCGGCGGAAGAAAACCGTGGAGACAGAAAGGAACCGGTCATGCAAGACAGGGATCCATCCGTGCTGCACAGTGGACAGGCGGCGGAATTATTTTCGCACCGACTCCAAGAGATTATGAAGTGAAAATGAACAAGAAAGAAAGAAGAGCAGCTCTTAAATCCGCTCTGACTTCCAAAGTTCAGGACAATAAATTCGTAGTTGTTGACAGCCTTGCAATTGCTGAAGCTAAGACAAAAGAAATGCAGAAGGTTCTTACAAACCTGAAAGCAGAGAAAGCTCTTATCGTAACAGCAGAGGAAGATAAGAACGTAATCCTTTCCGCAAGAAACATCGAGAACGTACAGACAGTAGCAGCTAACGGCATCAACGTATATGATGTTATGAGCCACGGTACTGTAGTAGTAACTAAAGACGCTGTAGCATCCATCGAGGAGGTATACGCATAATGGCTGATATTAAATATTATGACGTGATCAAAAGACCAGTGATCACTGAAAAATCCATGGCTGCTATGGGTGAGAAGAAATACACTTTCCTTGTTCATCCGGAAGCAAACAAAGCTCAGATCAAAGAAGCTGTTGAGAAAATGTTCGATGGAACAAAAGTTAAGAGCGTAAATACCATGAATCTTGATGGTAAGAAAAAACGCCGTGGAATGGTAGTTGGAAAAACTGCTAAATCCAAAAAAGCTATCGTTGCCCTTACAGAGGACAGCAAGGACATCGAGATCTTCGAAGGCCTTTAATTGATAGCACTTTATACGCATTCAAAAGCGTGAGAACAAATTTGAAAGGAGAAAAGAAATGGGAATCAAAAGTTATAACCCATATACACCGTCTAGAAGACATATGACTGGTTCCGACTTCTCTGAGATCACTAAGACTACACCAGAGAAATCCCTTACCGTGTCCTTAAAGAAAACTGCTGGACGCAACAACCAGGGTAAGATCACTGTAAGACACCACGGAGGCGGAAGCAGAAGAAAATATAGAATCATCGACTTCAAGAGAAGAAAAGATGGAATCCCGGCAGTAGTGAAATCTATTGAGTACGATCCAAACAGAACAGCTAATATCGCTCTTATCTGCTATGCAGACGGCGAGAAAGCATACATTCTTGCTCCAGAAGGACTTAAAGTTGGACAGAAAGTTATGAACGGACCGGAAGCTGAAATCCGTGTAGGCAACTGCTTACCGTTAGAGCTTATCCCGGTTGGTACTATGGTTCATAACATCGAGCTTCATCCTGGAAAGGGCGGCCAGATGGTTCGTTCCGCAGGAAACTGCGCTCAGCTTATGGCTAAAGAAGGCAAGTACGCTACACTTCGTCTCCCATCTGGTGAGATGAGGATGGTTCCGATCATCTGCCGTGCAACAGTAGGTATCATCGGAAACGGCGATCACAACCTGATTAACATCGGTAAAGCTGGTCGTAAGCGTCACATGGGAATCAGACCTACAGTTCGCGGTTCTGTCATGAACCCGAATGACCATCCACATGGTGGTGGAGAGGGCCGCGCTCCGGTTGGACGTCCAGGTCCGTGTACACCTTGGGGCAAACCTGCTCTTGGTCTGAAGACAAGAAAGAAAAACAAAGCGTCCAACAAGCTCATCGTAAGAAGACGCGATGGAAAAGCTTTAAGCAAATAATAAGGAGGATTAAGAATGTCTCGTTCACTGAAAAAAGGACCTTTTGCAGATCAGAGCTTACTTAAAAAAGTAGACGCATTAAACGCTGCAAATGATAAATCCGTAATCAAAACTTGGTCTCGCCGTTCCACAATCTTCCCGTCTTTTGTTGGACATACAATCGCTGTCCATGACGGAAGAAAACATGTGCCGGTATATATTACTGAGGATATGGTTGGTCACAAACTTGGTGAGTTTGTTGCTACCAGAACCTACAGAGGACACGGAAAAGACGAAAAGAAATCCGGTGTTCGCTAGTTAGAATTTTTCACCAGGCTGCCTGATCCGCAAGGAGCGGTTCGGGCATGCGCGGTGTTTCCCTGAATATTGAATATGACGAAAGGAGGCACTTTAAAATGGCAAAAGGACATAGAAGCCAGATTAAGAGAGCCAGAAATGAGAATAATAGAGAGACAAGACCGTCTGCAAAATTATCTTATGCAAGAATTTCTGTTCAGAAAGCCTGCTACGTTTTAGATGCAATCCGTGGCAAAGATGTGCAGACAGCACTTGGTATCCTGACATACAACCCAAGATACGCTTCCAGCGTAATCAAAAAGTTACTGGAATCAGCTATTGCTAACGCTGAGAACAATAACGGAATGAACGCAGACAATCTCGTAGTTGCAGCCTGCTATGCAAATAAAGGACCTACAATGAAGAGAATCCAGCCAAGAGCACAGGGTAGAGCTTACAGAATCGAGAAGAGAACAAGCCATATTACCATCGTGCTGGATGAGAAATAAGGAGGATAAGCATGGGACAGAAAGTTAACCCACATGGCCTTAGAGTCGGTGTTATCAAGGATTGGGATTCAAGATGGTATGCAGAGAGCGATTTCGCAGACTATCTGGTTGAGGATTACAACATCAGAACATTCCTTAAAAAGAAATTATACAGCGCAGGTGTTTCCAAAATCGAGATCGAGAGAGCATCTGACAGAGTAAAAGTTATCATCTACACAGCAAAACCTGGTATCGTAATCGGTAAAGGCGGCGCAGAGATCGAGAAAGTAAAAGCTGAACTTGCTAAATATACAGACAAGAAGCTTATCGTTGATATTAAAGAAGTTAAGAGACCAGACAGAGATGCTCAGCTTGTTGCAGAGAACATCGCTCTTCAGCTGGAGAACCGTATCTCCTTCAGACGTGCTATGAAATCTACAATGCAGCGTACAATGAAATCCGGTGCTAAGGGAATCAAAACATCCGTATCCGGACGTCTTGGCGGAGCTGATATGGCTCGTACAGAGTTCTACAGCGATGGAACTATCCCGCTTCAGACACTTCGTGCAGATATCGATTATGGTTTCGCAGAAGCAGACACCACATATGGCAAAGTTGGTGTAAAGGCATGGATCTACAATGGTGAGATTCTTCCAACAAAAGGAACTAAGGAAGGGAGCGATAAATAATGTTAATGCCAAAAAGAGTTAAACGTCGTAAACAATTCCGTGGCTCCATGAGAGGAAAAGCCCTTAGAGGTAATCAGATCAATTATGGTGAATTCGGTCTTGTTGCTACCGAGCCTTGCTGGATCAGATCTAATCAGATCGAGGCAGCCCGTGTTGCTATGACCCGTTATATCAAACGTGGTGGTAAGGTTTGGATCAAGATTTTCCCAGATAAACCAGTAACAGCAAAACCAGCAGAAACTCGTATGGGTTCCGGAAAAGGTGCCCTGGAATACTGGGTAGCAGTTGTTAAACCAGGACGTGTTATGTTTGAGATCGCAGGCGTTTCTGAAGAAATCGCTCGTGAGGCATTACGTCTTGCAATGCACAAGTTACCATGTAAATGTAAAATAGTTTCTCGTGCAGAGTTAGAAGGCGGTGATAACAGTGAAAATTAATAAATTCGTAGAAGATTTACAGGCAAAATCAGCTGCAGAATTAAACGACGAATTAGTAGCTGCTAAGAAAGAACTTTTCAATCTGAGATTTCAGAATGCAACCAATCAATTAGACAATACAGGACGAATCAAAGAGGTTCGCAGAAATATTGCCAGAATCCAGACAGTGATCACTGCGAAAGCTAACGCTTCCAAATAGTGAATTTAGGAGGACATAATCGTGGAAAGAAATCTGAGAAAAACCCGCGTGGGTAAGGTTGTCAGCAATAAGATGGACAAGACCATCGTAGTTGCAATTGAAGACCATGTAAAACATCCTCTTTACAAGAAAATCGTGAAGAGAACATATAAATTAAAAGCTCATGATGAAAACAATGAGTGCAACATCGGTGATACCGTAAAGGTTATGGAGACCAGACCGCTGTCCAAGGACAAGAGATGGAGACTGGTTGAAGTTGTAGAGAGAGTTAAATAAGGAGGATAACCAGTATGATTCAGCAGGAAACAAGACTGAAAGTTGCCGACAACACTGGTGCAAAAGAAATCCTTTGTATCCGTGTTATGGGTGGCTCTACAAGAAGATATGCAAACATTGGCGATACAATCGTTGCTACTGTTAAAGATGCAACACCAGGCGGCGTTGTTAAAAAAGGTGACGTAGTAAAGGCTGTTGTAGTTAGATCCAAAAAAGGCGCTCGTCGTAAAGACGGATCCTATATCCGTTTCGATGAAAATGCTGCCGTAATCATTAAAGACGACTTAACTCCGAGAGGAACACGTATCTTTGGACCAGTTGCCAGAGAGCTTCGTGAGAAGAAATTCATGAAGATCGTTTCCTTAGCTCCGGAAGTATTATAGGAGGGTGCCTAATGTCAGCTATGAAGATTAAAAAAGGTGATACTGTTACAGTAATCGCTGGTAAAGATAAAGGCAAAGAAGGCAAAGTCCTTGCCGTTAACGTAAAAGACAATACCGTATTAGTAGAGAGCGTTAATATGGTTACAAAACACACCAAACCATCCGCTGCAAACCAGAATGGTGGAATCGTTACAAAAGAAGCTCCGCTTCACATCTCCAACGTAATGCTTATGGCAGACGGAAAAGCTACAAGAGTCGGCTTTAAGATGGATGGAGACAAAAAAGTCCGCGTTGCTAAGGCAACAGGTAAGGTTATCGATTAATTGAGAGAGGAGGCAGACATAAGTGAGTAGATTAAAAGAACTTTACACTAATGAGATCATGGATGCCATGACCAAGAAATTCGGATATAAAAACGTTATGGAAGTGCCAAAACTCGACAAGATCGTAATTAACATGGGTGTTGGTGAGGCCAAAGAAAACGCTAAGCTTCTTGACGCTGCTATCGCAGATATGGAGCTGATCACAGGACAGAAAGCAATTGCTACAAAGGCAAAGAAATCTGTCGCTAACTTCAAAATCAGAGAGGGAATGCCGATCGGATGTAAAGTAACATTAAGAGGCGAGAAGATGTATGAGTTCGCTGATCGTCTGATCAACCTGGCACTTCCACGTGTACGTGACTTCCGCGGCGTTAATCCTAACGCTTTCGACGGAAGAGGAAACTATGCTCTTGGTATCAAAGAGCAGCTGATCTTCCCAGAAGTTGAGTACGATAAAGTTGACAAAGTAAGAGGTATGGACATTATCTTCGTTACAACAGCAAAAACTGATGAGGAAGCTCGTGAGTTACTGAAGCTGTTCAACATGCCTTTTGCGAAATAAGTAGAGGAACATTCCAAAGTTGACCGCCGGCTTCTTGCCGGGGTCAGCAGATCTGATATAGGAGGAACGATTCATGGCTAAGACAGCAATGAAAATCAAACAGCAGCGTCCAGCTAAGTTCTCCACAAGAGAGTACAGCCGCTGCAGAATTTGTGGACGTCCACATGCATACTTAAGAAAATACGGAATCTGCAGAATCTGCTTCCGTGAGTTAGCTTACAAAGGACAGATCCCGGGAGTTAAGAAAGCTTCCTGGTAAGCCGCTATTACAGGTAACACATAAATTTATTATATACACTATGACATGTAAAGTCTGAATATGAGGAGGAAACTAACATGACAATGAGCGATCCAATCGCAGATATGCTTACAAGAATCCGTAATGCAAACACTGCAAAACATGACACAGTAGATGTTCCGGCATCCAAAATGAAAATTGCAATTGCTAACATCCTTGTTGATGAGGGATACATTGCAAAATATGATTTAGTTGAAGATGGTGTTGCAAAAAACATCCATATCACACTGAAATATGGCGAAGACAAAAACGAGAAGATCATCACAGGTTTAAAGAGAATCTCTAAACCAGGTCTTCGTGTTTATGCTGGCAAGGATGAGCTTCCGAAGGTTCTTGGAGGACTTGGAATCGCAATCCTTTCCACTAATAAAGGTGTTATCACCGACAAAGAAGCTCGTAAACTTCAGGTAGGCGGCGAGGTTCTTGCATTTGTATGGTAAGCCTTTGGCCCCATATATTCAAGAAGTAGACGAAACACTGAAAACAGAGAGGTTCCAGTAACCTCTCCGATAATCTAAGTAAGGAGGACACATAGTATGTCACGTATCGGTAGACTTCCGGTTGCTATCCCGGCAGGAGTTGAAGTATCTGTTGCAGAAGGAAACGTAGTAACCGTAAAAGGACCAAAAGGAACACTTGAAAGAGCGCTTCCAACAGAAATGGAAATCAAAGTTGAAGATGGTCATGTAGTTGTTGCAAGACCAAACGACTTAAAGAAAATGAAAGCCCTTCACGGCTTAACCAGAAGCCTTATCCACAACATGGTTGTTGGTGTAAGCGAAGGTTATACAAAGACACTTGAAGTTAACGGTGTTGGTTACAGAGCAGCTAAGCAGGGTAAGAAGCTTACTTTAAACCTTGGATATTCTCACCCGGTAGAAATGGAAGATCCGGAAGGTATTGAGACCAAAGTTGACGGTAACAAGATTATCGTTTCCGGTATCAGCAAGGAAAAAGTTGGACAGTTTGCGGCTGAAATCAGAGATAAGAGAAGACCTGAGCCATATAAGGGCAAGGGAATCAAATATGAGACTGAGGTTATCAGACGTAAAGTTGGTAAGACTGGTAAGAAATAATTAAGGAGAGTGAGAAAATGGTTAATAAAGCATCTAGAGCGGAAATTCGCGAGAAAAAGCATAGAAGATTACGTCATCATTTAAATGGCACTGCAACAACTCCGCGTCTTGCAGTATTTCGTTCCAATAAACACATTTATGCACAGATTATCGATGACACCGTTGGAAAGACTTTAGTATCTGCTTCTACTCTTCAGAAAGACGTAAAAGCACAGCTTGAGAACACCGACGATGTTGCAGCAGCAGCATATCTTGGCACTGTAATCGGTAAGAAGGCAGTGGAAGCCGGCATCGAGGAAGTTGTTTTTGACAGAGGCGGATACATTTACCACGGTAAAGTAAAAGCACTGGCAGATGCAGCAAGAGAAGCTGGACTGAAATTCTAATAAGGAGGAGCGAAACACATGAAACGTAATCTTATTGATGCTAGTCAGTTAGAGTTAGAAGATAAAGTAGTATCAATCAAGCGTGTTACCAAGGTTGTTAAAGGTGGTCGTAACTTCCGTTTCACAGCTTTAGTTGTTGTAGGTGACGGCAATGGACACGTTGGTGCAGGACTTGGAAAGGCAGCCGAGATTCCGGAAGCAATCCGCAAAGGAAAAGAGGACGCTATTAAGAAATTAGTAACCGTAGCAAGAGATGAGAATGGTTCCATCACACATGACTTCGTAGGTTCTTATGGAAGCGCTTCCATGCTTCTTAAGAGAGCTCCGGAAGGTACTGGAGTTATCGCCGGCGGCCCGGCTCGTGCCGTTATCGAGTTAGCTGGTATCAAAAACATCCGTACAAAATGTATGGGATCCAGAAATAAGCAGAATGTTGTTCTTGCAACCATCGAAGGCTTAAGACAGTTAAAAACTCCGGAAGAAGTTGCAAAACTTCGTGGAAAATCTGTTGATGAGATTCTGGCTTAAGGAGGAATATTAAAATGGCAAATACATTAAAAGTTACTTTAGTAAAATCTCCGATTGGCGCAGTTCCGAAGCACAAACTTACTGTTAAGGCAATGGGTCTTACCAAAATGCACAAAACAGTTGAAATGCCAGACAATGCGGCAACAAGAGGAATGATTCAGCAGGTACAGCACCTGGTAAAAGTAGAAGAAGCATAATTACAAAAAGGAGGTGCCATAATGGAATTATCAAACTTAAGACCAGCAGAGGGTTCTAAGCACAGCGATAACTTCAGAAGAGGCCGTGGACATGGTTCAGGAAACGGCAAAACAGCCGGTAAAGGCCATAAAGGACAGTTAGCACGTTCCGGACACAAGAAACCGGGATTTGAAGGTGGACAGATGCCTTTATACAGACGTCTTCCTAAGAGAGGATTCACAAACAGAAACTCTAAAGAGATCATTGCTATCAATGTTGATGTTCTGAATCGTTTTGAGGACGGTGCAGAGGTAACAGTTGAGAGCTTACTCGCAAGCAGCGCTATTTCCAAAGCCGGCGACGGTGTTAAGATCCTTGGAAACGGCGAACTTACCAAGAAGCTTACAGTTAAGGTTAACGCTGTAAGTGAAACTGCAAAAGAGAAAATCGAAGCAGCAGGTGGTACAGTAGAGCTGATCTAATAGAGGTGATCAAATGTTTGAAACTCTCAAAAACGTTTTCAGAGTAAAAGAGATGAGACGTAAACTCCTCTATGTTATATGGATGATTCTTGTCATCCGTATTGGATCACAGCTTCCGGTTCCGGGAGTAGACAGCGATTTCTTTAAAGAGTGGTTTGCAAAAAACACCGGTGACGCATTTAACTTCTTTGATGCGTTCACCGGAGGCTCATTTACCCAGATGTCAATCTTTGCATTGAACATCACGCCATACATTACATCATCCATTATCATGCAGCTTCTTACCATTGCCATTCCGGCACTGGAAGAGATGCAGAGAGATGGAGAAGAGGGCAGAAAGAAAATTACTGCCATTACCCGTTATGTAACTGTTGGTCTTGCGTTGTTTGAGTCAGTAGCTATGGCAATCGGTTTCGGTCGCCAGGGCTTGATCCCGAATATGAATTTCTTCAAGGGCTTAACTGTAGTTGCTTGTCTCACAGCTGGTTCAGCCATGCTGATGTGGATTGGTGAGCGTATTACTGAGAAGGGTGTTGGAAATGGTATTTCCATCGTCCTGACTATTAATATTGTTTCCAGAATCCCAAGTGATTTATCTTTGCTTTATGAGAACTTCATCAAAGGTAAAACAATTGCGAAAGGACTGCTTGCAGGACTTATTATTCTTGCAATCATTGTTGTTATGGTCGTATTCGTACTGATCCTCAACGGTGCTGAGAGAAGAATTCCTGTTCAGTATTCCAGAAAGATGGTCGGCAGAAAACTGATGGGCGGTCAGACTACCAATATCCCGTTGAAGGTGAATACTGCTGGTGTTATCCCGGTTATCTTTGCTTCCTCAATTATGTCCTTCCCGGGCGTAATCGCACAGCTTGCAGGTAAAGCAAACGGAACTGGAATCGGCAGTGAGATCATCCGAGGATTATCATCCAATAACTGGTGTAATCCAAATCAGCTTCAGTATAGCTGGGGACTGCTTCTGTATATTGTATTATGCGTATTCTTCGCATATTTCTATACTTCCATCACATTCAACCCGTTGGAAGTAGCAGACAATATCAAAAAGCAGGGTGGTTTTATTCCTGGTATCCGTCCAGGAAAACCTACGTCAGACTATTTGACTAAAATCTTAAATTATATTATATTTATAGGTGCAGTAGGCCTGATTATCGTTGCGGTTATTCCGTTCTTCTTCAATGGAGTATTCGGAGCAAACGTATCCTTCGGCGGTACTTCCATCATCATTATTGTTGGAGTTATCCTGGAGACTGTGAAGCAGATCGAGTCACAGATGCTTGTCCGCAATTATAAAGGCTTCCTGAACAACTAAAAGAATAAAGGTTGTGGTGCTTATGCGTCACAGCCTTAATTCGTAGTATGAGAAAGTGGAGGGCTTTTTATGAGAATTATCATGTTAGGTGCACCAGGTGCAGGCAAAGGAACCCAGGCAAAGAAAATCGCTGAGAAATACAGCATTCCGCACATTTCCACAGGCGATATTTTCCGTGCCAATATCAAGAATGGCACAGAACTTGGAAAGAAAGCAAAAACTTATATGGATCAGGGTCTGCTTGTACCGGATGAACTTACCTGCGACCTTGTTGTGGACAGAATCCAGCAGCCGGATGCCAAGAACGGCTATGTACTGGATGGTTTCCCGAGAACCATTCCGCAGGCAGAGTGCCTTACCGATGCCTTAAGCAAGCTGGGAAGCAAGATCGACTATGCAATCGACGTTGATGTTCCGGATGAGAACATTGTAAAGCGTATGGGCGGAAGACGCGCATGCGTAAAATGCGGCGCAACCTATCACGTTGTATTCGCAGCTCCGAAGACAGAGGGCGTTTGCGATACATGCGGCGAAGAGCTTGTACTGCGTGATGATGACAAGCCGGAGACTGTACAGAAGCGTCTGAACGTATATCATGAGCAGACTCAGCCGCTTATCGATTACTATACCGGACAGGGCGTACTCAAAACTGTAGACGGTACCAAGAACCTGGATGAGGTATTTGGTGATATTGTTAAGATCCTTGGCGAATAGAATAGAGGATAAGAAGTAATGTCAGTTTCAATAAAAACAGCACAAGAAATTGAACTTATGAGGGAGTCCGGACATCTTCTGGAAAAGGTCCATGACGGACTGATCCCTTATATCAAACCGGGAATGAGCACCAAGGAGATCGACCGTATCGGTGAAGATATGATCCGCTCCATGGGATGCATTCCGAACTTTCTGAATTATGGAGGCTTTCCTGGCTCCTTCTGCATCAGCCTGAATGATGAAGTGGTCCACGGAATTCCTTCGGAGGACAAAATTATCCAGGATGGTGATCTGGTAAAGATCGATGCAGGTCTGATTTACAAAGGATATCATTCTGATGCGGCCCGTACTTATGCAGTCGGAGAAGTTTCCAAAGAAGCCAAGCAGCTTATGGACGTAACCAAGCAGTGCTTCTTTGAAGGAATAAAATTCGCGAAAGCAGGAAATCATCTCAATGATATTTCCAAGGCAATCGGCGCGTATGCGGCAAAATACCGTTATGGTATTGTACGAGATCTGGTGGGACATGGGATTGGTACCCATCTCCACGAGGATCCGCAGATTCCCAACTTCCCTCAGAAACGCAGGGGAGTGAAATTACTTCCAGGCATGACGCTTGCCATTGAGCCTATGATCAATATGGGCAGGGCAGATGTATGCTGGCTGGATGACGAATGGACAGTGGTGACCATGGATGGTTCCCTTTCCGCACATTATGAGAACACCATACTGATTACAGATGGCGAACCGGAGATTCTGACACTCACAAAGTTCTGATGCTTCAGGCACCAGACTTGAATCAGGGAAAGGATTCTGACCCTGACATCATTATATAAGGCGATACAGGAGGTATAAAATGTCAAAAGTAGATGTACTTGAAGTAGAAGGCACTGTTTTAGAGAAGCTGCCAAACGCAATGTTTAAAGTGGAACTTGAGAACAAGCATGTTGTACTTGCACACATCAGCGGCAAGCTGCGCATGAACTTTATCCGTATTCTTCCGGGAGACAAAGTAACAATGGAGCTTTCCCCATATGATCTTTCCAAGGGAAGAATCATCTGGAGAGATAAATAATCATTATTCGCTTATTCTTCTATAATAGAAAATGATTTTATAAAACGAAGCTCCTGCCTCTGTGAATCCCAGATTCCCGGATGTAGGAGTTTTTCTATTCGTTTCTCATCTTATGGGAGCGGATTTCCAAAAAGATGAAAAAAATTTGCAAATAAATAAAAAAACTGCTTGCATTTTGTAGACCATAATGCTACAATACAATGCGGACGCGCCTGTACCTATGTATAGCTGCGCCTAAACTGCAGATTTTAATGCTATATTTTACGGAAGGAGGATTTCCAGTGAAAGTAAGATCATCTGTAAAACCGATCTGCGAGAAATGCAAGGTCATTAAGAGAAAAGGTTCTATCAGAATTATCTGTGAGAATCCAAAACACAAACAGCGTCAGGGTTGATGAATCCGATTAGTTTGTGAATGCGGCTGTAGATGGAACACCCGGACGGGTTGTAACATCTGACAAATAATGAACTAAGCATGTATTGCCTAATACCGGAGGCAACGTTGGCCCGTTGGCCGCAAATTTCGGAAAGGCTGCGAATCGCCAAAAGCAGCTGGGTGTTTTACCGAGGCACCCCAATTAGGAACTAAAAAAGAAGAAAGAGTGCGTTAAGATGCACCCCATTTCACCTTGTATCTGATACAAGTGGTGTACAGGACGCAGGACTTTCAGTAAAGAAAATGGAGGAAACAGTACATGGCTCGTATAGCTGGTGTAGACTTACCAAGAGAGAAAAGAATTGAAATCGGTCTTACCTATATTTATGGTATCGGAAGACCAAGTGCAGACAAAATCCTTGCTCAGGCAAATGTAAATCCTGACACACGTGTCAGAGACCTGACTGATGATGAAGTTAAGAGACTTCAGGCTGTCATTGATGAGACAATGATGGTAGAAGGTGATCTTCGTAGAGAAATCGCCCTGAACATTAAGAGACTGCAGGAAATCGGATGCTACAGAGGAATCCGTCATCGTAAAGGACTTCCGGTTCGTGGTCAGAAGACTAAGACTAATGCAAGAACTCGCAAAGGTCCGAAGAGAACAGTAGCAAATAAGAAGAAATAATTCAGTATCCTAACTATAAATTTTAATTGATTAAGGAAAGCGTAGGTTAGTTTTAAAATGGCAAAAACAACTAAGAAAGCGACTACAAAACGTCGTGTCAAGAAAAACGTTGAACACGGACAGGCACATATCCAGTCTTCTTTTAACAACACAATTGTTACTCTGACTGACAACGAAGGAAATGCTCTTTCATGGGCAAGTGCCGGCGGTCTGGGATTTAGAGGTTCAAGGAAATCTACCCCTTATGCAGCACAGATGGCAGCTGAGACTGCAACAAAGGCTGCTTTAATTCATGGATTAAAAACAGTAGACGTAATGGTTAAAGGACCAGGATCAGGTCGTGAGGCTGCTATCCGTGCCCTTCAGGCATGCGGTCTTGAAGTAACAAGTATCCGTGACGTAACTCCGGTTCCGCACAACGGATGCCGTCCACCAAAACGTAGAAGAGTCTAATTGAATTAGGAGGTAAGCCAAGATGGCAGTAGATAGAACACCGGTCCTGAAAAGATGCAGATCCCTTGGAATGGATCCAATTTATTTAGGAATTGATAAAAAATCCACAAGACAGTTAAAACGTGCAAACCGTAAAGTATCTGAGTACGGTCTTCAGTTAAAAGAAAAACAGAAAGCTAAATTCATTTATGGCGTTCTGGAGAAACCTTTCCGTAACTACTACAAGAAAGCAGACAGAATGAAAGGTCAGACTGGTGAGAACCTGATGATCATGCTTGAGTCCAGACTTGACAATGTTCTTTTCCGTATGGGATTCGCAAGAACAAGAAAAGAAGCTCGTCAGATCGTTGACCACAAGCATGTTCTTGTAAACGGAAAATGCGTAAACATTCCTTCTTATCTTGTAAAAGCTGGTGACAGCATCGAGATCAAAGAGAAATGCAAAGGTTCTGAGAGATACAAAGGAATCCTGGAAGTAACAGGCGGAAGACTTGTTCCGAACTGGCTTGAGGCTGATCAGGAGAACCTTAAGGGCGTTGTTAAAGAGCTTCCTACAAGAGAAGAAATCGACGTTCCTGTAAATGAGATGCTTATCGTCGAGTTGTACTCCAAATAATGAGCCCTAATAATACCCTCAACATGTTGAATACCCAGAAGGAGGGAAACTTATAGTGTTTGATTTTAATAAACCAAAAATCGAAATTACCGAGATATCTGAAGATAAAAAATTTGGAAGATTCGTTGTAGAGCCTCTTGAGAGAGGTTACGGTACGACACTTGGCAATTCTCTTAGAAGAATTATGCTGTCCTCCCTGCCGGGAGCAGCAGTAAGCCAGGTTAAGATTGACGGTGTCCTTCACGAATTCAGCTCAATCCCGGGCGTGAAAGAAGACGTGACAGAGATCATCATGAATCTGAAGAGTCTTGCAATCAAGAATAACAGTGCTGACAATGAGCCGAAGACCGCATACATCGAGTGTGAGGGCAAAGGTGTTGTAACAGCTGCTGATATTCAGGCTGACCAGGATATCGAGATCATGAATCCGGATCAGGTAATCGCTACCTTAAACGGTGGTAAGGACTGCAGACTTGCAATGGAACTTACCATTACAAAAGGCCGCGGATATGTGAGTGCGGATAAGGGCAAATCTGATGACATGCCGATCGGCGTGATTGCAGTTGATGCGATCTACAGCCCGGTTGACAGAGTCAACATGGTCGTGCAGAATACACGTGTAGGACAGGTGACTGACTTTGATAAGCTGACACTTGATGTATACACAAACGGCACGCTGGATCCTGATGAGGCAGTAAGCCTTGCTGCTAAGGTATTAAGCGAGCATTTAAGCCTTTTCATTGACCTTTCCGAGAATGCGAAGACCGCTGAGGTTATGATCGAGAAAGAAGACAATGAGAAAGAAAAAGTTCTTGAAATGAGCATTGATGAACTTGAGCTCTCCGTACGTTCTTATAACTGTCTGAAGAGAGCTGGTATCAATACAGTTGAAGAGCTTTGCAACAAGACTTCCGACGACATGATGAAAGTACGTAACCTTGGACGTAAGTCTTTAGAGGAAGTACTTGCCAAGTTGAAAGAGCTGGGCTTACAGCTTCAGCCAACAGAGGAGTAAGAACCGCTGCATCGCAGTGATTGCAAAGACACTTCGTAAGCATATTACAGTGGGGATTTGCTAAGCAGCAGTCCAGTAAGACCGAACAAGCGTGGACTGCTGTCCCACAGATGGAGGAAAATTAAAATGGCAAAATATAGAAAATTAAGCAGAACAGCTGACCAGAGAAAAGCTCTGTTAAGAAACCAGGTAACAAACCTGTTATACAACGGCAAGATTGTTACAACAGAAGCGAAAGCAAAAGAGATCCGCAAAATCGCTGAGGGTCTTGTTGCTATGGCAGTTCGCGAGAAAGACAACTTTGAGACTGTTACTGTAACAGCTAAGGTTGCAAGAAAAGACGCTGAAGGCAAGAGAGTGAAAGAAGTTGTAGACGGAAAGAAGAAAACCGTATATGACGAAGTTGAGAAGCAGATCACAAAAGACGCTCCTTCCAGACTTCACGCTCGTCGTCAGATGATGAAAGTGTTCTACCCGGTTAAAGAAGTTCCGGCTAAGGGCGCTGGCAAGAAGAAAAACACTAAAGAAGTAGATATGGTTAAGAAAATGTTCGAGGAGATCGCACCAAAATACGCTAACCGTAACGGTGGATACACCAGAATCGTTAAGATTGGACAGCGTAAAGGTGATGGCGCTATGGAAGTGCTCATCGAGCTGGTTTAATCCGAAACTGAATTACTGATCATATTAAAAGAGATATTTACGTTTCGTAGATATCTCTTTTTTTCTATATGGAGGCATTCGTGAAAAGAATTATACTGTTGATCGAAATCCTTCTGGCAGCCTGCCTCTTTACAGGTTCTGTCCCATATGGGAATGCCAAAGAAGAAATTGCTGTGAATACGCCGGAATTTAACTGGGAAAATTACAATATCATAACCCACGCGCTGGGTGGCCTTGATGGCTACACTTATTTAAATTCCCGGGAAAGCTTTATCAACCATTACGACAAGGGCTGCCGCTTTTTTGAGGTGGACTTATCCCAGACCAGCGATGGAGTATGGGTATGCCGCCATAACTGGAAGGAACCTATGGGACAGTGGGAAGGGGACAAAAAGAAAGTACTTTCCGCAGAAGAATTTCTGAACACACCCATTTACGGGAAATATACGCCAATGTCCTTCGAAGACCTTCTGAAGCTCCTGGACGAATATCCGGATGCATTTGTGACCATAGATTCCAAACAGTATTCTGTGCGCAATTATCAGCGGACCCTGGAGGACTATGCACAGTACCGGGAAATTGCAATTAATGCAGGGCTGGAGCACACGCTGGGGCAGATCATCCCGGAGCTTTACAATTCTGCCATGTATTCCGGCACAACGCTTGTGTACAAGTTCCCGGCCTATCTCTATTCTCTGTGGCAGGAGTATTCCATAGAGGAGCTGAACGACATTGCTGATTTTTGTCAGGCTAACCAAATTCAGGCTGTCAGCCTGTACTGCGAGTATTGGTCTGAAGATGTGCAGAAAATTTTTGACGAACGGGACATTTTGGTATATATTTATACCATAAATGATGAAGAGAAAGCCAGAGAGTATGTGAAAGCAGGGGCAAAGGGCGTTTGCACAGATACCCTGATCTCAGAAAATCTGGAATAGCATTACTATTACAACGAACACAACACTTGAAAAAGGATTAGAATACACATGAATATAAGAACAATGGCAGCCGTATGTGCGGCGAAATCTGCAGGCTTTATCTGCAGGAAAATGGGACGCCAGGGTGTTACCTGGGCAGGCAAGATCGCACTGAAGATCAATCCCCATATTTTGGAAGACCTTTCCTCCCAGATCCGGGGCAAAATCTTCGTAACCTGCGGAACCAATGGAAAAACAACAACCAACAATATGCTTTGTGCGGCGTTGGAAAGGGAAGGCCAGAAGGTAGTGTGCAATCATACCGGCTCCAATATGCTGAACGGCGTTGTAGCGGCTTTTGTGCTTGCTGCCGGACCTACAGGCAGGCTGGATGCAGATTACGCCTGCATCGAGGTTGACGAGGCTTCCACAAGGCATGTATTCCCAGGCCTGAAGCCGGACTACATGCTTCTTACAAACCTGTTCCGTGATCAGCTGGATCGTTACGGGGAAATCGATATTACCATGAATATTCTGGAAGAGATGATCCGCACAGTGCCAAAGATGCAGGTCATCGTCAATGTTGATGATGCACTTTCCGCGTACCTTGCCATGGACAGCGGCAATCCGTACATTACCTATGGAATCAGCAAACCGGTCCAGAAAAGTGCCGCAAACGAGATCCGTGAGGGACGTTTCTGCAAGAAGTGCGGAGCCAAGCTGGAATACAGCTTTTACCATTACAGCCAGTTAGGGGATTATAAATGCCCGTCCTGCGGTTTTGCAAGACCGGCGATCCAGTATGATGCCCATGATGTAAAGGTAGGCGACCAGCTTTCCTTCCAGGTGGAGGACAAGCACCTTACAGCCAATTACAAGGGCTTTTACAATGTATACAATATTCTGGCTGCCTATGCAGGACTTCGCACTGCTGGTTTTTCCGGGGAGCATTTCCAGGATATGTTAAATGGGTTTAATCCGGAGAACGGCCGTATGGAGCAGTTCCGCATTAAGGGCACAGGGGTTATGCTGAACCTTGCCAAGAACCCGGCAGGCTTTAACCAGAATATTTCCGCAGTGATGCAGGATAAATCACCCAAGGATATTATTATTACCATTAACGACAATGCCCAGGACGGCACCGATATTTCCTGGCTCTGGGATGTGGACTTTGACCTTCTGGGAGATGAGAGCATCCATTCCATTACAGTCAGCGGAATCCGCTGCCAGGATATGCGCCTGCGTATGAAATATGTGGACATTCCGGTGCAGCTGGAGGCAGATGTGGAGACAGCCATCCGCAAGCGTATTGCAGACGGCGTGGGCAACCTATACGTGCTGGTAAACTACACTGCACTGTTTGGTACTCACAATATACTGAAGAAAATGGAGGGAGAAAAGGAATGAAGCTGACGATCGGACATTTATATCCGGATCTCCTGAACCTGTACGGAGACAGAGGAAACATTCAGTGCCTGATGAGACGCTGCCAGTGGCGCGGAATCGAGGCAGAGACAATTGCATTTGAGTTAGGCGACAAAATTGATTTTTCCAGACTGGACATTGTGCTTCTGGGCGGAGGCTCCGACAGGGAGCAGATGCTGGTCTGCGAGAAGCTCAAAGAGATCCAGCCGGATTTCAAGAAATATGTGGAGGACGGCGGCGTAGTTATCGCCATCTGCGGCGGCTATCAGCTTCTCGGCAAATACTACAAGACCGAACAGGGAACCATCACAGGCCTTGATCTGGTGGATCTTTATACCGAGCAGGGCGAGGGACGCCTGATCAGCAACATCGTGCTGAAAAGCGACCTTTTTGACATGCCCATCGTAGGCTTTGAGAACCACGGCGGAAGGACCTGCATCAACAACTGCAAGCCCCTTGGAAAAGTTCTGTACGGCTCCGGAAACGACGGCCAGACAGGCTATGAGGGCGTAGTTTATAAGAACGTGATCGGAACCTATCTTCACGGCCCGCTGCTTCCCAAGAACCCGCAGCTGGCAGACTGGCTGATCGCTCACGCGCTTGAGAAAAAGTATGGCAAAGCAGTGGAGCTTGCACCTCTTGATGACACAGAAGAGAAGGCTGCAAACGACTACGTATACCACAGATTTGTAAAAGAAAGCTGATTTTTCAGAAACATTCAGAAAAAGCAGACAGAAATATACACACAGATAAGAAATAAGGGGAACGATATGGCAAAATCAACGAATCAGAAAGCGAAAATCCTTTATCTTGAAAAAATTCTTCAGGGAACCGATGAGACCCATCCCTGCACCATGCAGGAAATCCTGGGCAGACTCCAGGAATATGGGATAAGTGCAGAAAGAAAAAGTATTTATGATGACATGGAAGTGCTTAGAAGCTTTGGCATGGACATTAAGTTCAAAAGAGGAAAGTCCACAGGTTATTATGTAACCGGACAAAAAGCAGCGACAGAAGCGCTGGCAGATGGTGTACGGGAAGAGCGCTCCCAGACTGCGGCAGTAGAAATTCCAGAAGCCGCAGATGCGGCAGAGATGCCTCCGGTACAGAAGAACTCCAGACCGGACTGGCTTCTCCCATTTTCCGATTCGGAGGATGACAAGCCGGTGAAGCTTCTTTACAGCAGCAAAAGAAAAGATGAGATCACAGAGGCTCTTGGAAACCGTGCCCAGTATAAAGAGAAGGAATCCGGTACTTTTACTGCAGCATTTTATGCAGAGGAGACTCCGCAGTTTTTCGGCTGGCTGGCAGGTCTGGGACGTGATGCGGTGATTGTGAAGCCCAAAAAGGCTGTGCAGGCATACCGGGATTATCTGAAGGGTATTTTGAAAGAATATAAATAACAGAAAGGACTTTTTATGAAAAGGCAAATCGCAGGAATTCTTACCGGACTTCTTGTTTGCAGTGCGTTCCTTGCCGGCTGCGGCAAAAATGAGGCCACCCAGGCAGTAAAGGAGAGCGTGGAAACAGAAAAAGAAGGAAACGGAGAATCTACAGAAGCAGAAGGAAAAGACCAGGACAAAAAATCCGATGCAGAAGAAACGGATGGCAGCACAGAGGAAAGCAGTGGAGAAGATCAGGCACCGGAAGTAGTTCTGGACAAGATTGGAATTTTGCTGCCAGAAGAGAGAAGTGATATGAACGGCAGTCTGGAGCGTGCAGAGCTGAAATCCCGTCTTGAGGAGAATGGTTATGACGCAGCCCTTTATTTCGCCAAAGAGGATGCAGATACCCAGATCAGCCAGATTCGGGAGCTGTTGCAGGATGAGAATCTGAAGGCACTTGTGATCTCACCTGTGGATCCCTATTCTTTATCTGATGTGCTTCAGGAGGCGTCTGATCAGTCTATTCCGGTCATTGATTATGATGATCTGATCATGGATACGGATAAGATCAAATATTATGTGACCTTTAATACCCGTGCCATTGGAAATGAGATTGGCAAAAACATTGTGAAGCAGGCAGAGCTGGATAAGGTCCGGGAGGACAGAGGCTGCCGCACCATCGAGTTTCTGATGGGCTCC
Source organism: Blautia segnis (assembly GCF_014287535.1). Lineage (NCBI taxonomy): Bacteria > Bacillati > Bacillota > Clostridia > Lachnospirales > Lachnospiraceae > Blautia > Blautia segnis. The sequence continues at coordinate 155,923 of NZ_JACOOT010000010.1, forward strand.
CTGGATGACGATGCTTCTCTGTTTTTGTTTAACGGAATCATGGAGGTTTTGGGAGAATATGTGGAGGATGGCACATTGGTGTGCCGTTCCGGAAGAACTACCTTTGACCAGAATGGAATTGCGGATGAAAATACAGCTGATGTCATGACACAGCTGAATTCTGTGATCAGTGAATTCTATTCTCTGGAAAAGACACCGGATATTATCTGTACTGCTTCCGATGTTTTCGCCCTGGCTGCAATGGACATTCTGGAAAATGAGGAGATTTATCCGGGAGATGAGAACTGGCCTCTGATCACAGGGCTAAATGCAGATGCAGACGCCGTGAAAAGCGTTGCAGAGGGCAAAATGGGATTTACTGTGATGATGGACAGAAGAGACCTTGCAGAGGCGTGTGCGACCCTTGTGGACACTTATCTGAAGGGCGATGACGTGGAAGTCAGCAATTACTCCCAGTATGACAACGGGGTGAAGATCATCGGCACTGTGACCTGTGACGGAAAACTGATCGACAAGGACAATTACCAGATTCTTGTGGACAATGGATTCTATCTGGCGGAGATGATTGCGCCGGAAGCTTCTCCTACACAGATCCCGGAAGCTTCGCCTACGCTGACACCGGAAGTTTCACCTGCACCGGAGGAAGTAAGCCCTACTCCTGCAGCAGAAGTAACGGGGGTTCCAGAAGCAAGTCCTGCGCCAGATAATAAGAAGACTACAGATGGGAAAAACGCGGCTCCTGCTTCAGGGGATGGTCCTGAGATTACAACCGAAGAAGTTCCGTCTGTGAAAGAAGAACATTTATAATAAAAATATCCTGTACAAATCACAACGCATTTGGTGACGAAGTGATTTGACAGGATATTTTTTCGTAATAGGAAATTCCGTTGGAATCTCCCATTACAGAAAGAGAGGTTTTTCCTAAAGATTTTATTCCCGGAAAGTCAGGGAATCATCTGTCATGGAATCGATGATGGCAAGAGATTCCAGACGAACGCCCATATCACGAATCTGCTGTCCGCCCTGCTGGAAACCTTTCTCGATTACAATTCCTGCTCCCTCAAGAGTGGCGCCTGACTTCTTCACAATATCGATCAGACCAAGAAGTGCACAGCCGTTGGCAAGAAAATCATCAATCAGAAGTACATGATCCTCAGGTCCAAGGAATTTCTTGGAAAGAATAACATCATATACCTTCTTATGAGTGAAGGACTCAATCTTGGTACAGTACATTTCACCGTCCAGATTCACACTCTGGGACTTCTTGGCGAATACTACCGGAACATGGAAATACTGGGCTGCAATACAGGCAATGCCGATACCGGAAGCCTCGATAGTAAGAATTTTGGTAATGGGACAATCTGAAAAACGTGCTTTAAATTCTTTTCCGATTTCATTAATCAGATCAATGTCCATCTGGTGATTGAGAAAGCTGTCTACTTTCAGGATATTACCTGGCTTCACAACGCCATCTTTCAGAATTCGATCTTTTAAAAGCTGCATGGCTCAATTCTCCTTTTCGATTTGCTTCGACTGATTTTAATATTTCTATGATACGACATTATTAGAAGAAGTGCAATTATTTTTGACAAAAAAATACAAAATATCTATAATGGATGTAACCAATGCTGTTGAGAGTATTTGCTGAATGATTAGGAGAATAGGAATGAAAGAATATGAAGTAATCTGGGAGATTTTTAACAAGTGTCCAAGGAATCAGATGCGGGATGTATTTGTGGACGAAATAGAAATTGAAGACCCGGAAGAATATGTGAAGAATAAATTCAAAGGAAAGGAAGTATCCTACGAAAAGACGGTTCTTGCAGACGGAACCATTGTGTTTGACATTCTCACCTCACAGATTAAGCAGAGGTGTTCCTTTACGGAAATCTAGAGCGTGCCAAAAAATCATTCCCGTAATTTTGGATAAGCTTTGGTGGGAATTTTCCCGGGTATATTTTACAGGAAATAGTGCATAATCTGCCAAACTATGTTATAATAATTGGACGTGCTTCAAAGGAAAAAAGCCGGACACAGGGCTGCATCGGCAGCGGAATGCCTGGCAGTTAAAGGAGGATGACATGATCGAGGAAAATACCCCAAACCATTCCCATGAAGATGGGGAAGCGCATATTCACACCCATGTTCTGGATGATGGGACCACAGTCACCCATTCCCATGGAGAACACGGACATCATCACAGTCATGCACAGACCAAGGCTGTACTGAACCGCCTTTCCCGGGCAATCGGGCATCTGGAATCCATCAAGCGCATGGTGGAGGACGGCCGGGACTGCAGCGAGGTTCTGATCCAGCTTTCCGCAGTGAAATCTGCCATCAATAATACAGGCAAGATCATTCTGCAGGATCATATTGAGCACTGTATCGTAGATGCAGTGGAGCATGGAGACAAGGATGCCATCAAGGAACTGGAACGTGCAATTGACAGATTTATGAAGTGATCTATGAATATAATGAAAAAGGAGATATAGAGAAATGGCAAAAGAATGTGACAGCAAGACTTGCGACAAATCAAGCTGTGAAGGCTGTGCCAGCAAGAAAAATCCGCAGAGCATGCAGGCGGAAATGAACCCAATGTCAGATGTAAAGCATGTGATCGGCATTGTAAGCGGTAAGGGCGGCGTCGGCAAATCCTTCGTGACCGCTTCCCTGGCCAACAGAATGGCAAAGAAAGGCTACAAGGTAGGAATCCTTGACGCAGACATCACCGGTCCGTCCATCCCGAAAATGTACGGCCTGAAAGGTGCTGCCCAGGCAAACGACAGCGGCATTTTCCCAATGGAAACTAAGAATGGAATCAAGGTCATGTCCATCAACCTGCTTCTTCCAACTGAGGACACTCCTGTAATCTGGCGTGGACCGATTCTTGGAAACATGGTAAAACAGTTCTGGACAGATGTTATCTGGGGCGATGTAGACTACCTCTTTGTAGATATGCCGCCAGGAACAGGCGATGTTCCGCTGACTGTATTCCAGTCCCTTCCGATTGAGGGAATCGTGATCGTAACCTCTCCTCAGGATCTGGTAAGCATGATCGTGAAGAAGGCATACAATATGGCTGGAATGATGAATGTGCCGGTTTTAGGACTTGTGGAGAACTACAGCTATGTGAAATGTCCGGATTGCGGTAAGGAACTGAAGGTATTCGGTGAGAGCCACATTGATGAGATTGCAGCATCCTTAAATGTTCCGGTACTTGGCAAGATGCCAATCGACCCGGCCTATGCAGCCAAGGTAGATGAAGGTGCATTCGATGAGATCGATAACCCGTACATCGAGGCAGCAGAGGCTGTTATGCCTCAGTAAAGAAATGCGAAAGCTATAGCAAATAAAAAAGATTCTGTGTAGAAACAAGACGTAACCTCCTGTTTTTACCAGAATCTTTTTCTTTTATTTATTTCTTACTGCGGTAAGCCTCTGCCTCCCAATGTGTGATGAAATATGTAATATCATCTGTCATCTGCAGAGGACCGCCAAAGCTTTGGGCATATACAGCAAGCTTGATAGCATCCTTAGCCAGAAGCTGAGCCTTGGCAGCTTTGCCTTTATCATCCTCCATAATAAACGCACCAACATCCTGAACCAGAATTAATCTTGGTTCCTTATCGTTTTTGGTCATGAACGCATCCAGTGCTTCCTTCGTCTGATCTATGTTCTCAACAAATAAAGGATATGGACCGCAATATACAATGTGATCAGGAGTGAAAGGCTTCAGAAGCGGTGCAGCAGTCTCCTTATTTTTTACAAAGTTATCAGCTTCAGCGGCCGGAACAACCTCCACCGCATGTCCAAGTAACTGGGAAAGCTTCTGTGCAGCGGCTTCTTTTTCCGGTGTAACAGCATCGGTTACGTCGGCTGTTCTTTTTACCTGCTTTTCAAGCCTGGAGATCACGCTGTCAAATAAAACGCCAATCTCTTCTACTGTATTGGCGGCAACAAAAATACCATGATTCTGAAGCAGAAGAACCTGAACGTCTTTTCCGAATTCTTCTTTGTAAGCGTTCATCTTCTCATAGCAAATACGTGCAAGTGTGTATCCCGGTTTGCAGATGTCGATCCAGAGAACCTCGTTTCCAAGAAGCTGCCTGGAAAGTGTACTTGCGCCTTTACCACATGTCAGACCATTTACAAGTGTAGGATGAACATGCAGCACATAGGTGTAGGCAAATAAATTGTGAAGCAAGGCCTCTACACTTGGACGCTTTGTTTTATCCGCATCTGTTACTGCAGCCATTACATCTGCAAGATATGCAGCTTCACGCTCTGTGTCATTTCCCGGATATTCTGTTTTCATGATTTCATTGAGACGTGCACGGCTCATTTCCACAAATTCTTCTGCCTTGATTGTGGCAAGCTGTGTACCGGAGCCCTTTACATAAAGGGTGGTGTCATTCTTTACAGAAGTATTTCCGCCTCCTGCAAGAACATAAGCGGGATTGCTGCCGTAAGTGTTTGACATTTTTACTAAAGTTGAAAGATCCATAAGTTAAATACCTCCATATTGTTGCAATAATTTAACCAAAACTGCAAAGCTGTTATCTGGTTATATGCAAGTAGCAAAGCAGATTGTGAACATCTGCCTGACTATATTTATATTGTACATGATATAGCAGTATTTAGCTATCGAAATATGCTAAAAAACGGTATTTATGCATTTTTGGCAGAAAAATAGTCGAAAAACTTCTGGGCGGCCTGTGATAAAGGCAGGTTTTCGTGATATACCAGTGCCAATTGTCTGGGCGGAAGCTGTTGCTTCAAGGTAACCTGCATCAGGGAAGCCTCCTGTCCATGTAAAGAAGCCAGCATATAATCGGGAACACAGGCAATTCCAAGGCCAATGCGGGCTAGATCAATAAGCAGATCATTGCTGTTAAGCTCAACCTCTGAAATCAGGTTCTGTTTGTGTGCTGCGAAAAACTGATGAAGATATTCGCTTGTTGTGCTTTTGGATGAAAGTGTGAGAAGAGGATATTCCATCAGCTTTTTTAGCTCAAGAGCCTTCCCTTCAAGGGGGAAAAAGTCCGGATTGGCGACAAAAATATCCTGAAATTCCTTTACCACCTGAACCTTCATATGCGGGATAAGCCGTGAGTTAGGTAAGTTACATACAATCAGATCTACCTGGCGATTTTCCAGAAGCTCCACGCAGCCGATGGAGGTGCTGTTTGTGACCTTGATCCGCACACCGGGATAATCCTGATGAAAGCGTTTCAGGTAATCAATTAGAAAATAACGGCAGATGGTATCGCTTGCCCCAATCCTCAGCTGTCCCTGAAGCTCATCTTCTGCAAGCAGCTGCGCTTCTCCCTGGGAAATCATTTCCAAAGCTGGCTTTACGTGCTGGAAAAGTACTTCGCCTTCCGGAGTAAGAGATACTTTTTTGGTACTTCGGTAAAACAGTTCCCGCCCCAGTTTTTTTTCCAGAGCCTTGATTCCCTGGCTTACTGCAGACTGGGAAATAAAAAGCTGGCGGGAGGCCTCAGAAAAGCTTAATGTAGTGGCTACGTAGTAAAAGCACTTATATAATTCAAGATTGACATCCATGTATGAAATCTCCGAATCCATTAAAGGGTATTGTACACCTTGCAAACTGAAAAATAATAAGTTGAATTAATAAATAATATAAGATATATTAATTTTACTTATGATAAAAGCTATGATACTATAATAAGTGACGATGTGCAAGAGCGGATTTTTACGGGCTCTGGCACCTGATGATATTTTATATTCACGAAAGGAGTTTTCCAATGAGTAACGTAAGACGAGTATACGTAGAAAAGAAACCATCCTTTGCCGTAAAAGCCAAAGAACTGAAGCATGAGATCAGTTCTTATCTGGGCATTAAGACTGTAACAAATGTGCGGGAACTGATCCGCTATGATGTTGAGAATATTTCCGATGACGTATTTGAAAAAGCATGCCATACAGTATTTGCTGAGCCTCCGGTAGATGATCTTTACCTGGAGAAATTTGAGGCAGCAGACGGCACCCGTATTTTTTCTGTAGAGTTCCTTCCGGGACAGTTCGACCAGAGAGCAGATTCTGCGGTACAGTGCGTCCAGTTCTTAGACGAGAACGCACAGCCGATCATCCGCTCTGCTACCACCTACGTGATCGAGGGTGACATTACAGAGGAAGAGTTTGAGGCAATCAAGAGCCACTGCATCAACCCGGTAGATTCCCGTGAGACCGGACTTGAGAAGCCGGAGACACTGGTTGCAGAGTTCAAGGATCCGGAAGATGTGAAGATCTTCGACGGCTTCCGCGATATGGAGGAGGCTCCTTTAAAAGAGCTTTACAGTTCCCTGAACCTTGCAATGACCTTCAAGGATTTCCTTCACATTCAGAACTATTTCAAAAACGAGGAGAAGCGTGATCCGTCCATGACAGAGATCCGTGTGCTGGATACCTACTGGTCCGACCACTGCCGTCACACCACTTTCTCTACAGAACTTACAGATGTAAAATTTGACGAGGGCGATTACAAAGCTCCTATCGTGGATACTTATCACAAATATCTTGCTGACAGAGAAGTCCTTTATAAAGGACGGGACGATAAATTCGTGTGCCTGATGGACCTTGCCCTTATGGCCATGAAAAAGCTGAAATCCGAAGGCAAGCTTCAGGATCAGGAAGAGTCCGATGAGATCAACGCCTGCAGTATTGTAGTTCCTGTTGATGTAAATGGAGAAGAAGAGGAATGGCTGATCAACTTTAAGAATGAGACACATAACCATCCTACTGAAATTGAGCCGTTTGGTGGTGCAGCTACCTGTCTTGGCGGTGCTATCCGAGATCCGCTTTCAGGACGTACCTATGTATATCAGGCAATGCGTGTAACCGGAGCAGCAGATCCTACTGTTTCCGTGAAAGAAACGCTCAAGGGCAAGCTGCCTCAGAAGAAGCTGGTTCGCGGTGCTGCTCATGGATACAGCTCCTATGGTAACCAGATCGGTCTTGCTACAGGCTATGTAAAAGAAATCTATCATCCGAACTACGTTGCGAAACGTATGGAAATCGGTGCTGTTATGGGTGCTGCTCCAAGACGCGCAGTTATCCGTGAGAACTCTGATCCGGGAGATATTATCATCCTCCTTGGCGGACGTACAGGACGTGACGGTATCGGTGGTGCTACCGGTTCCTCCAAGGTACATACAGAGGCTTCTATTGAAGTCTGCGGTGCTGAGGTACAGAAAGGAAACGCACCTACAGAGCGTAAGATCCAGCGTATGTTCCGTCGTGAGGAAGTTAGCCATATCATTAAGAAATGTAATGACTTTGGTGCAGGCGGTGTATCCGTAGCAATCGGAGAGCTGGCACCCGGACTTCAGATCGACCTTGATAAGGTTCCGAAGAAATACGCAGGCCTTGACGGCACTGAGATCGCTATTTCCGAATCCCAGGAGCGTATGGCTGTTGTGGTTGCACCAGAGGATGTAGACAAATTCCTTGGCTTTGCAAACGAAGAGAACTTAGAGGCGGTTCCGGTTGCAGTGGTAACCAAAGAGCCAAGACTGGTACTTTCCTGGAGAGGAAAAGAAGTTGTCAATATTTCCCGTGCATTCCTTGACACCAACGGTGCCCATCAGGAGACAACCGTAGAGGTGGAGATTCCCAATAAAGAGGGCAACCTTTTTGAGGAGCGTCCGGACGTAGCAGATGTGAAGGAAAAATGGCTTTCCACACTTGCAGACCTGAATGTATGCTCCCAGAAAGGCCTTGTAGAGATGTTCGACAGTTCTATTGGTGCAGGAAGCGTGCTTATGCCTTATGGCGGTAAAAACCAGCTTACAGAGACTCAGGCAATGGTTGCCAAGGTACCTGTACAGAACGGAACTACAAATACTGTAACCATGATGAGCTATGGTTTTGATCCATATTTATCCTCCTGGAGCCCATACCATGGAGCTGCCTATGCAGTGACGGAATCTGTTGCAAGAATTGTGGCAGCAGGCGGCGATTATAAGAAAATCCGTTTCACCTTCCAGGAATATTTCCGTCGCATGACAGAAGATCCAAAGAGATGGAGCCAGCCTTTTGCAGCACTTCTTGGTGCCTATGCAGCACAGATGGGCTTTGGCCTTCCATCTATCGGAGGCAAGGACAGTATGTCCGGAACCTTCAATGATATTGATGTTCCGCCGACACTGGTTTCTTTCGCTGTAGATGTTGCCAAGCTTCAGGATGTAATTACACCTGAACTGAAGAAGGCTGGTAACAAACTGGTATGGCTTCGTGCACCAAAGGATCAGTACGATTTACCGGATTATGCAGGTATTATGGATCAGTATGAAAAGCTTCATAATGACATACAGGCAGGAAAGGTTGTTTCTGCTTATGCACTTGACCGTCATGGTATTGCAGCAGCTGTTGGCAAAATGGCATTCGGTAATGCAATGGGTGTAAAGATCGAGCATAATCTGGATCCGAGAGATTTCTTTGCTCCTGGTTTCGGTGATCTGGTTCTGGAGGTTCCGGCTGAAAAGGTTGGAGAGCTTTCCATTACTTACACTGTAATCGGTGAGGTAACAGCTGATGGTAAATTCTCCTATGGAAATGTGGAGATTACTTTGGCAGAGGCATACAATGCATGGACAGGCACTCTGGAGAAAGTATTTAAGACTGTTTCAGGAGAGACAAACGATGGCCCGAAAGCAATTTGGGTGAAACCGGAAGAGGAAGAAGCAACCTATGAGAACGGTGTTTACAATACAAAGAAGATCTACGTATGCAAGCATAAAGTAGCAAAACCTCGTGTATTCATTCCGGTATTCCCGGGAACCAACTGCGAATACGACAGCACCCGTGCTTTTGAGAGAGCAGGCGCTGAGGTTGATGTTAAGGTATTTAAGAATTTAAGTGCAGAAGATATCCGCGATTCTGTGGAGATCTTTGAGAAGTCTATTGACCAGGCACAGATGATCATGTTCCCAGGCGGCTTCTCTGCCGGTGATGAGCCGGATGGATCCGCTAAGTTCTTTGCAACCGCTTTCCAGAATGCAAAGATCAAAGAGGCGGTTATGAAGCTGTTAAATGAGAGAGACGGTCTTGCACTTGGTATCTGTAACGGATTCCAGGCACTGATCAAGCTGGGACTTGTTCCGTACGGTGAGATCTGCGGACAGAAGGAGGATTCTCCGACACTGACCTACAACACCATCGGACGCCATATTTCCAAGATGGTTTACACCAAGGTAGTAAGCAACAAATCACCATGGCTGCAGAAAGCTGCTCTTGGCGGTGTATACTGCAACCCGGCTTCTCACGGTGAGGGACGTTTCGTAGCAAATGATGAGTGGCTTGCAAAGCTTCTTGCAAATGGTCAGGTGGCTACACAGTATGTAAATCCAAATGGAGATCTGGATCAGTCTGAAGAGTCCAATATCAATGGTTCTACCTACAACATCGAGGGTATTACAAGCCCGGATGGACGTGTTCTTGGTAAGATGGCTCACAGTGAGCGTCGTGACAATGGTGTTGCTATCAATATTTACGGACAGCAGGATATTCAGATCTTTGAGTCCGGTGTTGAGTACTTTAAATAATGTGCAAACACGCTCTAAGATGAATAAGTTATAGGGAAAAGGAGCTGGCAGCTGTAATGTAGATTACAGGTGCCGGCTCCTTTCAATTCAATTAAACGTAATTTAGTGAAGCAATTGTTAGCAGGACGTGAGTTCGCAATGTATATTCATCGCAGGTCGTCGCAACACTTCGCCGAGCTAACTGTCAACTGCGACTAAACATCTCAGGAGAGCCTTCGATGTTAAGTCTTCGTAGACAGTGGATCTCGTCTACGTTAAAAGCGCTCCTGAAATGACCTGTTCACGAATATACATTGCGAACTCACTGGTTACTGGTAAGGAGAATGTGCTAAAACGATACTTCTTCACTGGCACTGAGAGGGAATTCAGACTGATACTTATTTACTGGCATTAAGGGGAATTCCAGCCGATGCACAGCCTCTGGACACCTGTTACTCCTAAGCAGGTCATTTCAGGTGCGCCCTTAGCCGTTAATTCACCGCTGTGCGTTGCAATATTCGGATGTGCAGATTGCGGGAATAGTTTTCAATAGCCAGCGTTCCCCCAGGTGTGCCGGGACAGACGGTTGGCGAATTTCGGGAATTTGGTGAGTAAGCGACAGGTGGGGATGCACTGTCTGAGCCCGATAGGGCGAGTTTGCTTCCCCACCTGTCAATAGGCGACGGAGCCAAATCCCGAAATTCGTCATTGGCTGTTCCGGCACACCTGGGGGAACGCGTCCGCCTTGATTAACTAAGTTCCATTTTAGCGAAAAATTTAATTCCATGAAATATTCCCCCACCCTTTTCCATCTAATGTATGTAAAAGGAAAAAGCAATAAATTTCGTGTACTGCAGAACACAAAAAAGGAGCGAAAGAACCTTATGGAAAATTTGGTGAAAAAGGCAAAATCCGGAGATTCGAATGCGTTTTCCCAACTCATCAGGATGAACACCCAGAGCATGTACAAGGTCGCCTGGGCCTATCTGAAAAATGATGAGGATGTGGCAGATGCCATTTCGGAAACCATTTTAAATTGCTATGAAAAGCTTTCCACTTTGAAAAAGGATTCCTATTTCAAAACCTGGATGATCCGGATTCTTATTAATAACTGCAATGAAATGCTGCGACACAAAGGACGGGTATTTCCTGCTGTAGAGATGGAAGAGGGAACCTTTGAGGAACCAGGGTATCTGGACTGCGAGTGGAAGGAAATCCTGGCGTCACTGGACGAAAAATACAAGACAGTGATTCTTTTGTATTACAGCAAGGCACTTAGTGTAAAGGAGATTGCAGCACTTCTGGGAATCAGTCAGAATACAGTGCTGACAAGACTTTCACGTGCAAGAAAGCAGCTTCGCGCAGAGTATGAAGGAGGGTACATTCATGGATGATAAACTGTTTGATATTTTTTCAGAAGAGACAACTGTACCAAAATGTGTACTGGATAGAATTGATGAGACATTGGACACGCTGGAAAGGACAGAAGATAAAAAGAAAGAAACAAGAAGCACAGGGGGACGAACCAACAGGAAAAACTGGAAGCGCAGCCTGGTCCTTTCCTTTGCAGCTGTGATGGCATTTGGGGCCACCGTTTTTGCTGCTGAGAAATATATGGGGATTTCCAGCTTCTTTAGCAATGGAGGTGCCAGGCTGTCCAAGGAAGCCCAGGCTCTGATTGAAAATGAACCGGTACAGCAGGAGGATGGGGACTCCATCCTTACCTTTACAGTCAAAGAAGCTTTGTGTGATAAGAACAGTGTCCAGATCGTGGTAGAAGCAGCTGCAAAGGAGCGTGGAAAATATTTCCTGGTAGGAGAGGATTCCAGTTACGACGATCCTGTAAGCAATCTTGGAATTGACAGTAATCAAACTATAGAAGAATATGCGGGAGAAAAAGGGCTTACAGTGGTAAGGGTGAACGCTCACTTTGAATTCGGGGAGAAGCTTGGAATCAGCAGTGCATCCGGTGATTTTCGTTCCCAGGAGGACGATGTTCTGATGATTTATTCTTCCGCAGTAAAAGGGAACCAGAGCAGCAATCTTACTGTTTCCTGCGTGGGAGTAGCTATGCTTCCGGATGCCAAAAGTGTGGATGATGTGATGCGGACAAACATTACTTTCCAGCTGGAAGATAAGAGCCAGAAAAGAACGGTTACTTATGTGCCGAAAAATGCAGAAGACGGCATTATTACGGCTGATGGGAAGGTGAAAATCCTGTCTGTGGAAGTGGAAGAATCCGAAATTGGAGAATATGCAGCTATTCATTATATGGTGCTGGGGGATGCTTCCAATATCGCACTGGATGTGACAGAGGCAAATGGAAACCTCTGGAATATGACCAGTGTTGGTGGTAGTGCTGAAACTACACAAAACACAAAAGAGGGTGTATGGAAGATTATGTATGAGAAAACAGATCTGCCGGATGAAATTGGCATCCGGGCATATGATTACGAAAATTCCATTGCCTATGAGCCGGTTATGCTGCAGATGTCTTGAAAAGCAGTGAGATAGTGGATTAGAGTGTGCTTGAGAAGGAAAAAGGGACTGGCTGATAGTTGGCCAGTCCTATTTATGCTTTGATCGCAGCAGCCACTTCTGATCAATTTTTCTTACTTCATTGTCAGGAAAGCGAATGTGCAGCCTGACGGAATTTGGAAGCTGAACTACTTCTTCCACAATGCCTTCGCCAAATTTCGGATGTGCTACCACATCATTGACCTGAAATTTGATTTCGCTGTGCCTGGTACTCTGGTAAGCCTGTTCCCGGCGGTAAGTGTCACGAATCTGAACCGTTTTATCGTGAATTGGATTTTTTAGCGCCTTGTCATAATCGTGCTTTAACAGGCTTTCTCCGATTTTATAATAAGGGGTTGGTGCGGCGCCTACAAGTGAACAGCAGTATTTCCAGGCACTTCCGTGCTTGCCGGACTGCCAGTTATACTGTGCAGGGATTTTCATATTGTATTGCATATAATGGGCGTATTCGTGTTTGTAGAGATCCAGACGGTCTTCTTTAGAGAGTGGCTTTTTTACTGCATAGCCGATGAACAGCAGGGAAAAATAAAAGCTTTCCTTCTCGTGGGCAGAAGCCGGTGTATAAGAGCCAAGTAAAGCTTCATCGTAGCCGAAGCGAATGGGTACAGAAGCTCCCCGAAGACCAAACTTGCGGTCAAGGGACTGGAACAAAGCACGGATCTGTGCTTCGTGGATCGTTGTTTCATTATCAAGAAGTTTACGTATGGATGGATCAATGTTCATGCAGATACTCCTTTATATATTGAAAGTATAAACTACAGGTATAATTTGTAAGTTAGAGCCTTTTTCAAACACGCTCTAATAATAAAGCAAAAAAATAGATGCTGCAATTCGCAACATCTATAGTAGCGAGAGGGGGATTCGAACCCTCGACACCGCGGGTATGAACCGCGTGCTCTAGCCAACTGAGCTATCTCGCCATATTCAATTTAGAAAAGATTTGCTGAAAAGTCTGTGCGTATAAAAGACTATCAGCAAAGTAGCGAGAGGGGGATTCGAACCCTCGACACCGCGGGTATGAACCGCGTGCTCTAGCCAACTGAGCTATCTCGCCATATTTATTTCATAAGTATGGGGCCTATAGGGCTCGAACCTATGACCCTCTGCTTGTAAGGCAGATGCTCTCCCAGCTGAGCTAAGACCCCATATACAATCTGTGAAGATTTATCTCTCTTCCGCAGCTCGCTTTGCTATTATACTATCAACTGTCGCAAATTGTCAACAGCTTTTTTTAAAAAAGTTGAAATTTTTTTGAAAGTTTTTTCGAATACAAAATAAGCCTTTTATTTTGGGTCCTTATTTGCAAAGGGAATATGCAAACAAGGCAAGCCAGGTTCTTTTCAAAATCAAGTTAAGTGTTATACTGTGCTTGTAAACAAAAAGAAGCAAACAAAACATACCGAATACCTGTCAGAAACAAGAAAAGGCACTGCCTGGCACAGAGTATTCGTATGGTCCCACAACATGCATGACCCGGAATTTGCGGCAGGCATGAAAGAAGAATGGCTCACAAAAAGCCGGGGACCATAATTGCGACCAGCCTTCTGATTCCGGAGTTTTTTCAAACCGGCTCTAAAGAAGGAAAGATTGGCGATACGAGAAAAGGAGAAGATGGTATGAAGATTTTAGATTCCAAATTTATGAAGGGCTTTATTAAAATGGCAGACGATGGTTTCCAGCAGGGCTGGCACGAGAGAAACGGCGGAAACTTAAGCTATCGTCTGAAAAATGAGGAAGTAGAAATGATCCGCCCCCGTCTGAATGCACCGGGAGAGTGGCAGCCAATCGGCACAGAGGTGCCGGGACTTGCAGGAGAGTTTTTCCTGGTAACCGGAAGCGGCAAATATTTCCGAAATATAGCAGTAGACCCGGAAGCATGCCTGGCTATTATCGAGCTGGACGACAAGGGCGTTAATTACAGAATCCGCTGGGGCCTTGTAGAAGGCGGCCGCCCAACCAGTGAGCTTCCCACCCACCTGATGAACCACGAAGTAAAGAAAAAGCTGACAAATGGAAAGCATCGTGTTATTTATCACGCACATACCACAAACACCATTGCGCTTACCTTTGTGCTTCCTCTGGATGACAAGGTATTTACAAGAGAGCTGTGGGAGTCTGCGACAGAGTGCCCGGTAGTTTTCCCAGATGGTGTAGGCGTTGTTGGCTGGATGGTGCCAGGCGGAAGAGAGATCGCAGTAAAGACTGCAGAGCTGATGAAAAAATATGATGTTGTCATCTGGGCACATCACGGAATGTTCTGCTCCGGAGAGGACTTTGACCTGACCTTTGGTCTTCTTCACACAGTAGAGAAGTCCGCTGAGATCCTGGTAAAGGTAATGTCCATGGCTCCACGTAAGCTGCAGACCATCACACCAGATGATTTCCGGGCAGTAGCCAAAGATTTCCACGTAACCCTGCCGGAAGAATTCCTTTACGAAAAAGAGCAGTAAATTTATATAAGACCTGCCTAGAGCGTGTTTGAAAAAGCATTCCTGCAATCTGCACGCCCCACTTTGCGGTATATTTTGCCCGAATTCAGTTGCCGTAGCCCGCTACGGCGCCCTCATCCGGACAAAATCTCCCACAAATTGTGACGCACATCTTGCAGAAAGCCTTTTTCAAACACGCTCTAGGGCAAGCTTCAATGCTTCTTTGGACAGGTTTTTTATTTGCAAAAAATTGTAAAAGATATAAAAATACTTGACAATAAATTTTTTCTGTGCTATTTTATATAAAAATTTAATTTAACAGACTAAACCGTTGAAGCGGGGATAAAGATGATCGTGCACCCACAGAGAGTCCGGGAGGCTGAGAGCCGGATGGTAATGCAGTTTATCAAATGGGCCGCTGAGGGCGCATTGAAAGGCGGACAGGAAGCAGAACAGGGCAGACTTAGAAATGGCCAAGAGAGTTTTGCATCAGATGCCAAGTAGCGTGCGACGTAAGACATACGTCAGTTGTCAGGAGTATGATAGTATTCCGTTAAGAGCACGATTGATTGATCGTGAATCAAGGTGGCACCGCGGGTGAGTATATTATGGGACCCGTCCTTGACAGACATAGAAGTTCTGTCAAGGACGGGTCTTTTCTATTGCTACATTAGTATATACGGAGGTGTTAAAAGATGTATCCAACATTTGACGAGATCAGAGAAATGGCAGCAGCAGGAACCTACAAAAGAATTCCGGTCTGCAAAGAGTTGTACGCAGACAGCTACACCCCGGTGGAGATGATGCGGATCCTTCACAAAGCCAGTCATCACTGCTATCTGCTGGAAAGTGCCAGTCAGAACGAGGTGTGGGGCAGATATTCTTTTCTTGGATATGACCCTTCTATGGAAATTACCTGTACAGATGGGACACTGCGAATCCGACGGACGGATGAATTGTTTGAAAAGAAAACGGATGCTTTGGAAACTGGAAAAGCGGAAACGAACAAAGCGGATGCCCTTCATATTGGAAAAAAACAGTCAGAAGCGGTCATGCAGGTTGCTCATCCAGGTGACGCTATCCGGAAAATCATCCAGCAGTATAAAAGCCCTGTGATGGACAACATGCCTACCTTCACCGGTGGTCTGGTGGGCTATTTCTCCTATGATTACATCAAATACAGCGAACCAAAGCTGGAATTAAAAGACGAAGAAGCCCAGGATTTCCGGGATCTGGATCTGATGCTGTTTAACGATGTGATCGCGTTCGACCATTACCGCCAGAAGGTTCTTCTCATCACAGGGGTGATGACAGATGATCCGGAAAAGTCCTATAAACAGGCCAGTGAAAAACTGGAAGAAATGACGGAGCTGATCAAAAAGGGTGAGAAAAAAATCTTTCCTCCGATCAGGCTTCAGTCCCAGATCAAGCCCCAGTTCCCAAAGGAAAAGTACTGTGACATGGTGGAAAAAGCCAAGCATTATATCCATGAGGGGGATATCTTCCAGGTAGTTCTTTCCAATCCTATGAGAGCGAAAGCAGAAGGAAGCTTATTTGACACCTACAGAGTGCTGCGTGCAACCAATCCATCCCCCTATATGTTCTATTTTTCCAGCGATGATATTGAGATCGCCGGAGCTTCCCCGGAGACACTGGTGAAGCTGGAACATGGAAACTTAAGCACCTTCCCTCTTGCTGGAACAAGACCCCGTGGAAAAAATGCAGAAGAGGATAGGGCCCTTGAGGCAGACCTCCTTCAGGATGAAAAAGAGCTGGCAGAGCACAATATGCTGGTGGATCTTGGAAGAAATGACATTGGAAAGATCAGTAAGCTTGGCAGCGTGAAGGTGGAAAAATACCTGACCGTGGAACGATATTCCTGTGTGATGCATCTTGGTTCTACCGTAACAGGCGTTATCAAAGAAGGAAAAGATGCCATTGATGCAGTGGATGCTGTTTTACCGGCAGGAACCCTTTCAGGAGCGCCAAAGTTCCGTGCCTGCCAGATCATACAGGAATTAGAGCAAAGCAAACGAGGAATTTACGGCGGAGCCATTGGATACGTGGATTTCACAGGAAACCTGGATGTGTGCATTGCGATTCGCCTGGTTTACAAAAAGAAGGATGAGATCTGTATCCGTTCCGGCGCCGGAATCGTAGCAGACAGCATACCGGAAAAAGAATTTGAAGAGTGCCAGAATAAGGCAAGAGCAGTGGTAAGGGCCATCAGCCAGGCAGAGGAGGGATTGGAATGATTTTACTAATTGATAATTACGACAGCTTTTCCTATAACCTGTATCAGCTGATCGGATCTGTAAATCCAGATGTGCAGGTGGTAAGAAACGATGCGGTTTCCCTTGAGGAGATTGAAAAGATGGCACCGGAAGCCATCGTGCTTTCCCCGGGACCGGGAAGACCGGAGGATGCAGGAATCTGTATTCCTGTAATAAAAGAGTTTGCAGGCAAAATCCCAATTCTGGGCGTGTGCCTTGGCCATCAGAGCATCTGCGAAGCATTTGGCGGCGTTGTCTCTTACGCAAAGGAATTAAAGCACGGCAAGCAGGATGAGATGATCCGTACTTGTGACAGTGTCCTTCTAAATGGACTGACAGAACGGTTCCAGGCAGCCAGATATCACTCCCTTGCGGCAAGGGAAGAAACCCTTCCAAAGGAACTGATCGTGACTGCCAAGTCAGAGGATGGAGAAATCATGGCAGTAGAACATAAAGATTATCCGGTATACGGCGTGCAATTCCATCCGGAATCTGTTATGACCCCGGACGGAAAAAAGATGATAGAGAATTTCTTGAAAGGAGCAGAAAAATGATCAGAGAAAGCATTATCAAATTATCCAAAAAACAGGACTTAACATATCAGGAAGCAGAAGAGGTTATGGATGAGATTATGAGCGGAAAAGCAACTCCGGTTCAGATGTCCGCTTATCTGACTGCATTAGCATTAAAAGGTGAGACCATCGACGAGATTACAGCATCCGCAGCAGGCATGAGAGCACACTGCATTAAGCTGCTCCATGACATGGATGTGCTGGAAATCGTGGGAACAGGCGGAGACGGATCCAATTCTTTTAATATTTCCACAACTGCTTCCCTGGTGATCTCAGCAGGCGGCGTACCGGTAGCAAAACACGGAAACCGTGCCGCTTCCTCCAAATCCGGTGCTGCGGATGTGTTAGAAGCACTTGGTGTAAAGATCACCATTCCGTCGGAAAAAAGCCAGGAACTTCTGGAAAAAATCGGGATTTGTTTCCTGTTTGCCCAGAATTACCACATTGCAATGAAGTATGTAGCACCGATCCGTAAAGAGCTGGGAATCCGCACCGTATTTAATATTCTTGGACCTCTCAGCAACCCGGCTGGCGCCAATATGGAGCTGATGGGTGTTTATGATGAGGCTCTTGTACAGCCGCTGGCACAGGTTATGGCAAACTTAGGCGTGACAAGAGGAATGGTCGTATTTGGACAGGACAGCTTAGATGAGATCTCTATGAGCGCACCTACTTCTGTATGCGAAATTAAGGATGGAAAATTTACTTCCTATGTATTGACTCCAGAGCAGTTCGGATATAAGCGCTGCCAAAGAGAAGAACTTCAGGGAGGAACCCCACAGGAAAACGCCGCAATCACAAGAGCAATTCTGGAAGGCCAGGAGACTGGGGCAAAACGCCAGGCAGTCTGCCTGAATGCTGGTGCAGCACTTTATATTGCAGGAAAGGCAGATGATCTTGCTTCCGGAGTGAAGCTGGCAGAAGAGCTGATCGACAGCGGCGCAGCCTTGAAGAAGCTGGAAGAGTTTATTGAAATGAGCAATATGGAATAACATAATAGAGAAAGATTTTATAACAAAAATGATAAAATAAAACAGCAGTAGGAGATATCATGAGTATTTTAACGGAAATAGCAGCACGAACCAGGGAACGGATTGAAGAAGAGAAATTTAAGGTTCCAACAAGGGTCCTGATGTCACAGCTGGATTCGGAACTGGCGAAGCATGCAATGGAGAAGCAGAGTTTTCTGGATGCTTTAAGAAAGCCGGGAATGTCTTATATCTGCGAGGTGAAAAAGGCGTCCCCCTCCAAAGGGCTGATCGCGCCGGATTTTCCTTATCTGAATATTGCAAAAGAGTATGAGGCAGCAGGTGCTTCCGCAATTTCCTGCCTTACAGAACCCTTTTATTTTCAGGGATCTGACAGGTATCTGCAGGAGATTGCAGGGAATGTGAACATTCCGGTGCTTCGCAAGGACTTTACGGTAGATGAGTATATGATCTACCAGGCCAAGGCTTTTGGTGCTTCAGCCGTGCTTCTGATCTGTGCCATTCTGGACAATGTACAGCTGAAAGCTTTTGGAGAACTGGCGCAGGATCTGGGACTGGATGCCCTGGTGGAAGCCCATGATGAGTGGGAAGTAGACAGGGCGCTGAATCTTGAGGCGAAGATCGTGGGAGTCAATAACCGGAATCTTCATGATTTTACCGTAGATATGGAAAACAGCGTGCGGCTTCGAAAGATGGCACCGGAGAATACAGTATTTGTCTCAGAAAGCGGAATTAAAACATCTAAGGATATTCGTATTTTGTACCAGAATAAAGTGGACGCCGTACTCATCGGCGAAACCCTTATGCGAAGCCCGGATAAGAAGGCAGCGCTTGAGGAACTGAATAAAGACATTGTTTAAAAAGTGAAAAGGAATAGAACAATATGGCAAAATTAAAAATCTGCGGACTGACATGTGAGGCAGATGTTGCAGCAGTAAATGAGGTGAAGCCAGACTTTGCAGGATTCGTAATAGAGGTACCGGGAAGACGCCGGAGCGTTACACCAGAACAGGTGAAAGTCCTGGTTAAGGGACTGAATGAAGAGACCCTTCCGATAGGCGTGTTCGTAGATGCGCCGCCGGAACTGCCCATCTCATTACTAAGAGATGGAACCCTGTGGGCAGCACAGCTTCACGGAAACGAGGACGAAGACTATATTGAAAAGATCCAGAACATGACCGGAAAGCCCGTGATCAAGGCATTTTCCATCAAAACTCCAGAGGACGTAAAGCGTGCCCTTCGAAGTCCTGCCGACTATATCCTTCTGGATCAGGGAGCCGGCGGAACCGGAGAAACCTTTGACTGGAATCTGGTTCCCCCTGTAAAGCGTCCCTTTTTCCTGGCAGGCGGCCTCGCCCCCGAAAACCTTCGAACTGCCATTGCAAAGCTGCATCCCTGGGCGGTAGACATCAGCAGCAGCCTTGAAACCGATGGCAAAAAAGACCCAGCCAAAATCCGCCAGCTCTCTAAAATGCTGAAACAGATCAACACTCTGGAAGCTTACAAAAAAGAGCGCGAGGCAGATTCCTAAAGTATAAAGGAAAGGAACAACACCATGTCAAAAGGAAGATTTGGAATTCACGGCGGTCAGTACATTCCCGAAACCCTGATGAACGCCGTAATTGAACTAGAAGAAGCCTACAATCACTACAAAGACAACCCAGAATTCAACCGGGAACTTACCGAACTTTTAAATGAATATGCCGGCCGTCCTTCCCGCCTCTACTACGCAGCCCACATGACCGAAGACTTAGGCGGAGCCAAAGTATACCTCAAAAGAGAAGACTTAAACCACACAGGCGCCCACAAAATCAACAACGTCTTAGGCCAGGTTCTCCTTGCCAAAAAGATGGGAAAAACCCGTGTGATCGCAGAAACCGGAGCCGGCCAGCACGGCGTAGCAACCGCTACCGCAGCAGCCCTCATGGGAATGGAATGTGAAGTTTTCATGGGAAAAGAGGACACCGAACGTCAGGCCTTAAACGTATACAAAATGCGTCTCCTTGGTGCCAAAGTCCATCCTGTGACCTCTGGAACTGCAACCCTGAAGGATGCCGTATCCGAAACCATGCGCGAGTGGACCAACCGAATTGCTGACACCCACTACGTACTTGGTTCTGTTATGGGCCCCCATCCTTTCCCAACTATTGTCCGTGATTTCCAGGCAGTTATCTCCAAAGAAATCAAAGAGCAGATGCTGGAAAAAGAAGGCAAGCTCCCGGATGCAGTCCTTGCATGCGTAGGCGGCGGCTCCAATGCCATCGGAACCTTCTATCATTTCATTGAAGACAAAGACGTACAGCTCATCGGCTGTGAGGCAGCAGGAAGAGGCGTCAATACAGCAGAAACAGCAGCCACCATCGCCACAGGCAAGCTTGGCATTTTCCACGGAATGAAATCCTATTTCTGTCAGGACGAGTACGGCCAGATCGCTCCAGTATACTCTATTTCCGCAGGCCTGGATTACCCGGGAATCGGACCGGAGCATGCCCATCTTTATGATACCGGACGCGCCCAGTATGTGCCGGTAACCGACGAAGAAGCGGTAGAAGCGTTTGAATATCTTTCCAGAACAGAAGGTATCATTCCGGCAATCGAAAGCGCCCATGCAGTTGCCTATGCAAGAAAAATCGTACCAAAGATGAGAAAAGACCAGAGCGTTGTCATCACCATTTCCGGCCGCGGTGACAAAGACTGCGTGGCAATTGCAAGATACAGAGGGGAGGATATCCATGAGTAACAAAATCACAGAAGCGTTTGCAAAAGGAAAAGCATTTATTCCGTTTATTACCTGCGGAGATCCGTCACTGGAAATCACAGAGCAGCTTGTATACGCAATGGAAGAGGCAGGGGCAGACCTGATCGAGCTTGGAATTCCATTTTCCGATCCCACAGCAGAAGGTCCTGTGATCCAGGAAGCCAATGTCCGCGCGTTAAGCGGCGGCGTAACCACAGATAAGGTTTTTGACATGGTAGCAAAGATCCGTCAGAAAACAGCCATCCCTATGGTGTTCATGACCTATGCCAATGTTGTTTTTTCCTATGGAACAGAGCACTTCATAAAGAAAGCAGCAGAAGTGGGAATGGATGGACTGATCCTTCCAGATGTACCTTTTGAGGAAAAAGAAGAGTTCGATACCGTATGCAAACAGTATGGTCTGGATCTGATCTCCCTGATCGCTCCAACCTCCCATGAGCGCATTACCCAGATTGCAAAAGAGGCAAACGGCTTTGTATACTGCGTATCTTCCCTTGGTGTAACCGGAACCAGAACACAGATCACAACGGATATCGGAGGTATGGTAAAGCTTGTAAAAGCAGTCAAGGATATTCCCTGTGCGGTTGGCTTTGGAATTTCCACCCCGGAGCAGGCAAAGAAGATGGCAGCCCAGTCTGACGGTGCTATTGTAGGATCTGCTATTGTGAAGCTGTGCGCAGCCCACGGGGAAAACTGTGTTCCTTATGTAAAGGAATATGTGAAATCCATGAAGGATGCAGTCAGAGAAGCCTAAAAAAATAAGAAGTGCAAATAAAAATTTTTTTGTGCATCAATATTCTAAAAAGAGTATAAAAGAGGGCAAAAGCGTTGACAATTTGCCCTCTTTTTTTTATAGTATCATATGTGAATCAAATTTTATGTGTAAAATAAGGTAATGAAAAAGAGGAATGAAGTTGGAGAAAAAACTGGTATTTATTTTTAATCCCAAAGCAGGGAAAGGAAAAATCAAAACATCTCTGATGGAGATTGTAGATATCTTCAACAAATGCGGCTATGAAGTGATCATCCGTGCCACTCAGGCCCCCAGAGATGCCTACGAACAGGTGAAAAAATATGCAGACCAGGTAGATCTGATCGTCTGCAGCGGCGGTGACGGTACCCTGGATGAAGTGGTAACCGGAATCACCGAGGTGGGAAGCAATGTGCCGATCGGCTACATTCCTGCCGGAAGCACCAATGATTTTGCCAACAGTCTTTTTATGCCCAAGAATATGCTGGATGCTGCATCTATGATCATGGACGGGGAGATCTATAAGTGTGATGTTGGAAGATTCAATCATCAGACCTTTGCATATGTGGCTGCCTTTGGCCTTTTTACAGATGTGTCCTACGAGACCAGCCAGGACCTGAAGAATATTCTTGGCCATCTGGCCTATGTTCTGGAGGGTGCCAAGAGACTTCTGGATATCAAATCCTACCATATGAAAGTAGTGACAGAGAGCGGCGTGATCGAGGATAATTTCATCTACGGCATGGTCACCAATTCCAGATCCGTAGGCGGTTTTAAGAACCTGACCAAGGATGTGGATATGAATGACGGCCTTTTTGAGGTCACCCTGATCGTACAGCCGAAGAATCCTTTGGAAATGCAGGAAATTATCCGGAATCTTCTTAGCATGGAAGACAATTCTGACCTGATCTATTCCTTCAAGGCAAGGAAGCTTACCATTGAAGCGGATGAGGCGGTTGCGTGGACCTTGGACGGTGAGTACGGCGGAAGCCCTGAGGTTGTGGAGATTGAGAATCTGAAGCAGGCTTTGAATCTTCGCCTGAGAAGTGCACAGTAGAGTAGGGAAAATACCTGCGCGAAAGGTCAGCAAGTTGCCCAAGATAAAATAAAACCAGTAATGTGTGATGAATGAGAGGAGAGGAACAATGGGAGATTATGTTAATGTGAAGGAATTATTCGGATGTGATGTATTCAATGATTCCGTCATGCAGGAACGTTTGCCGAAGAAAGTTTACAAGGAACTGAAGAAGACCATTGAGGAAGGCAAGGAGCTTTCCATGGAGGTCGCAGATGTGGTTGCCCATGAGATGAAGGAATGGGCCATTGAGAAAGGCGCTACTCATTACAGCCACTGGTTCCAGCCCCTTACAGGCGTAACTGCAGAGAAGCATGACGCATTTATCACCGCACCTATGGAGAATGGAAAGGTTCTTCAGAGCTTTTCCGGCAAAGAGCTGATCAAAGGTGAGCCAGATGCTTCATCTTTTCCATCCGGCGGGCTTCGTGCAACCTTTGAGGCGAGAGGCTATACAACATGGGATTGTACCTCACCGGCATTTGTAAGACATGACGCAGCTGGCGGAACCTTATGTATCCCTACTGCATTCTGTTCCTACACAGGAGAGGCGCTGGATCAGAAAACCCCGCTTCTTCGTTCTATGGAAGCAATCAACACACAGGCATTACGCCTTCTCAGACTTTTCGGAAATACAACCTCCAGAAGAGTAACTCCTTCTGTTGGCGCAGAGCAGGAATATTTCCTTGTAGATAAAGAAAAATATATGCAGAGAAAGGATCTGGTTTACACCGGACGTACTCTTTTTGGCGCAATGCCGCCGAAGGGACAGGAGATGGATGACCATTATTTCGGAACTATCCGTCAGAGAGTTTCTGCATACATGAAAGAAGTAAATGAAGAGTGCTGGAAGTTAGGCGTGACAGCCAAGACACAGCATAATGAAGTAGCACCTGCACAGCATGAGCTGGCTCCAATCTACGCTCCGGTTAACATCGCAGCAGACCACAACCAGATCATGATGCGCATTCTGAAGAAAGTAGCAAGCCGTCATGGAATGCGCTGCCTTCTTCATGAGAAACCATTTGCAGGACTGAACGGATCCGGCAAGCACAACAACTGGTCCCTTACTACAGACGATGGAATCAATCTTCTGGAGCCTGGCAAGACACCTCACGAGAATATCCAGTTCCTTCTGGTGCTTACCTGTATCTTAAAGGCAGTTGACAAGCATGCAGATCTTCTTCGTGAGTCCGCAGCAGATGTTGGAAACGACCAGCGTCTTGGAGGACATGAGGCTCCGCCGGCTGTTATCTCTGTATTCCTTGGAGAACAGCTTGAGGACGTGCTGGAGCAGCTGATCAGCACCGGAACCGCAACAAGAAGCAAGACTGGCGAGAAGCTTGCTACAGGCGTTAAGACCCTTCCGGATTTTATGAAGGATGCCACAGATCGCAACCGTACTTCCCCATTTGCTTTTACCGGAAACAAATTCGAGTTCCGTATGGTTGGCTCCAAGGATTCCATTTCCGCATGCAATGTAGTGCTGAACACCATTACAGCGGAAGCATTCAAGGAAGCCTGCGACATTCTGGAGAAAGCCGAGGACTTCGATCTGGCTGTCCATGACCTGATCAAGAAATATGCAACAGAGCATCAGAGAATCGTATTTAACGGCAACGGCTACGCACCAGAGTGGGAAAAAGAAGCACGCCGCCGCGGACTTCCAATTCTGCCGTCTATGGTAGATGCCATCCCGGCACTGACTACCGATAAGGCAGTGGAGCTTTTCGGAGAATTCGGCGTATTTACAAAAACAGAGCTGGAATCCAGAGCGGAAATCCAGTATGAGATTTATGCGAAAGCAATCAATATTGAAGCCAAGACCATGATCGACATGGCTACCAAACAGATCATTCCGGCAGTGATCAAGTACACAACGGTCCTTGCAGAATCCATCAATCAGGTGAAAGCAGTTGGACCCATTGATGTAAGCGTACAGATGGATCTTCTGAAAAAGGCAAGCAAGCTTCTGAAGGAAGTGAACAGTGCCATGAATAAGTTAAGCAAGCTGGTAGATCAGGTGGAGGCTCATCCGGAAGGACGTGAAAGAGCAGTGTTCTGCAGAGAGAAGCTGGTACCTGCAATGGAAAAATTAAGACAGCCGGTTGACGAGCTGGAGATGCTGGTTGACAAGGAAATGTGGCCGATGCCATCTTACGGAGATCTTGTTTTCGAGCCGTAAGTTTTTTAGGAGGACTGTACAGACAGTCCTCTTTTCTATTAAAGGGATAAAGTGTCAAAAGTAACAGGAGATTTCAGAATATATGAATGAGTTTGATTTTTTAGAGGAACAGGGTGTTGCAGAAGGGCTGATTCAGGCAGCAGCAGACTACCGGAAAGAGTATGGTGTTTCAGAAGAGGCGAAGCACCGTCTTATGAAACCGTCCCTTCCATTTTATGGAAAGGAAACCCTGGAAATGGGAATGGCTGCTATACTGGAAGGGGAGAATCTTCTTCTTGCCGGCCCCAAGGCAACTGGGAAAAATGTGCTGGCAGAGAATCTGGCATATATTTTCGGACGTCCGGTGTATAACGTATCTTTCCATGTCAATACCAACAGCGGAGACCTGATCGGGACCGATACCTTTGAGGACAATCAGGTGAAGCTTCGCAAGGGAAGCATATACCAGTGCGCCCAGGAAGGCGGATTTGGAATTCTGGATGAGATCAATATGGCGAAAAATGATGCAGTTTCCGTGCTTCATGCCACATTGGACTACCGCCGTTCCATTGATGTGCCGGGATACGATAAGATCGACCTGCACCCTGCGGCAAGGTTTATCGGAACTATGAACTACGGATATGCAGGAACCAAGGAGTTGAATGAGGCGCTGGTGTCCCGTTTCCTGGTAATCGATATGCCTGCACAGAACGAGGAGACCCTTGGATTTATTTTTCACAGGATGTTCCCGGATGCAAAGAAGGAAGCTGTAGAGCAGTTTATCGGCGTGTTTATGGACCTGCAGCAAAAATCCATGAACAGTGAGATTTCCACAAAGCCTCTGGATCTTCGCGGACTTCTGGCAGCCATGAAGATCGTGCGCACCGGACTTTCCCCATGGCAGGCTGTGCGCATGGGAATTGTGAATAAGACATTCGATGTGTTTGAAAAGGAAATCGTGGAGGATGTGGTGAGAACCAGAATTCCTCTAAGCTGGACATGGGAAGATGTTTATGGAAGATAAGGCGAAAAAAGTTTCCCTGGAAATGAAGCCTTCCACAGGAAAAAGGGCAGATGGTGAGTCTGAGAAGCTTTTGGCAAAAGTAGTTGATCTTGAGGATGCAGAAGAATTTCAGGCCAAGTGGAATGACAAGGAAGAACTTAGAATTCAGGATTATCAGTTAGAACTGGAAAACCGGATCCGAAATCTTCTGTGGACCATCAGCGGGGACTATACCCAGCAGATGAAGCCAGATGTTTCTCTTTTTCTGCGCTCTAAGGACATTGCCCTTTACGACGGGATCAAGCAGGGAGCACTGGCGAAGTTTTTTGATAAGGATTTCCTGGGAATGTATCTGGTGAAGAAGATTTTTATGGGTGCAGATGAGACGGCTCTTACCTTTGTCTCCCAGCTTTGTATTGAGGAAGCCATTGGAGACCGGATCTGCCAGGAGCGCCCTGGAATCTGGGAAATGCAAAGAAGAGCCTGTGAGGATATTCTGGACCAGGAATATGAGCGGATGCCGTCGGCAGCAGACAAGCTTGGATACCTGAGGGTGAATATGCTGCGAAGAAGGATTGACAGAGGAAAACAAGGTGCTGCTGTTTCGAAAAAAGTTGCAGAAGACAGTGCTTCCTTAAGCGCTTCAGACCGTTCCAAAGGAATCTATCATTATATAAATATGATAGCTGGTGCGGCTGATGTAAAGGACACCATGTCCTTAATCCGCATGATCGACACCGTATATAATGAAGTGGCGGATCCTGATTTTTCCCAAAAGACAACCCTTGAGCAGGTTCTTGCTGTCACCGTAGAGGATCTGACAGAATTTGACTGGCGGGATTATCTTTCCGAGGAAATGTACGAGGATGCTCTGGAAAGCTACATGGAGCAGCTGACCTCCAACGCGGCAGGCATGGAGAATGCCAATGTGACCCAGGAGATGGAGGAAGAACGGCAGACAAAGCACAAGATTAAGGTGGTGCCGCCGGAAGCACTGGAAAAAGCCCATACTTATGTAGAACTGAATTTTGGCAAAACCTATCTGAATGAGATGGAAGAGAAGCGGATGAACCAGCTGATGTGCCGTGATATCCATGGTGACTGCAGCCTGTATTTTACGGAAGGAATCCTGAAAAATCCGGTAAGGCGAAATTACCAGTATGAATATGCAAAAAGGCTGAAAAATAAGAATATCTGGCTGTACCATGACAAACACCGGATCGTGAAGCGAAATATTGCCCTTCTCACAGAAATGCTGAAGAAGTCTCTGGTGATCAAAAGTGAAAGCCAGGAGATCCTTTCGGACCGTGGAACCATTGTGCCGTCCAGACTGTGGCGTCTTGGAAGAAGCGGCGATGCAAAGGTTTTCAAGCGGGAATTAAAAGGAGATTCCTCAGATTTCGTGGTGGATGTGCTGATCGATGCCAGCGGTTCCCAGATGAGCCGTCAGGGCGAGGTGGCGCTGCAGGCCTATATCATCAGCGAATCCTTAAGCAACGCAGGACTTCCCCACAGGGTGATGAGCTACTGCACCTTCTGGGATTACACCATTCTCCATCGTTTCCGGGAATATGACGATCCAAGAAGTGCCAATGAAAATATCTTTAATTATGTGACCTCTTCCAACAACCGGGACGGACTTGCCATCCGGGCAGCTGGCTATGGACTTCTGATGCGGGAAGAGGAGAAAAAGATCCTGATCATTTTAAGTGACGGACGTCCTTATGATGTGGTGGTAAACCGTCCAAATGCCAGAAATCCCCAGCCTTACCATGGAAAATATGCCATCACGGATACTGCAGCCCAGATCCGGAAGCTGCGAAGCCAGGGCGTAAGCGTTCTGGGTGTTTTTGCAGGGGAGGAGAAGGATCTTGCAACGGAGAAGAAGATTTTTGGAAAGGATTTTGCATACATCCGCAATATTACAGGCTTTTCCAAGATCGTAGGACGTTATCTGACCAAACAGCTGGAGGATGACGAATAAACGGATAGACCCTCCTGCGGGAGGGAATCACTATAAAAGAAGGAGTGTGACTATGTTTCAGAACAACAAAAGAGCAGCGTATCTGGATTATCTGATGATCATTGTGGGAACTGCGCTGATGGCAGTTGCCATAAACAGTGTTTTCGATATGTCCGGAATGGTAACCGGAGGATTTTCCGGTATCGCCATTCTGGTAAAGGAGTGGACACAGGGCGTGATCCCGGGAGGAATACCGCTGTGGATCACCAATATGAGTCTGAATATTCCCCTGTTTTTGATCGGAATGAAAATCGGCGGATTTCAGTTTGTAAAAAAAGCCCTGGTGGGAGAGGTCTGTCTGTCCTTCTGGCTGGCTGTGCTGCCTGCTTTTGATCTTGCAGGAAATGACCTGCTGCTGGCAGCCGTATACGGCGGCGTGATCCAGGGAATCGGAATCGGCCTTGTATTTCTGGGAAGAGGAACCACAGGCGGTACCGATATGATGGCGGCACTGCTTCAGAGAAAATTAAGACATTATTCCATCGCGCAGATCATGCAGTTTATTGACGGCGCCATTGTCCTTGTTGGTATGTACGTGTTTGGCGTGCAAAAGGCATTGTACGCTATCATCGCTGTATTTCTCGTGACCAAGGTATCGGACAGTATGATCGAGGGTCTGAAATTTTCCAAGCAGGCGTATATCATTACCAGCAAGCCCCAGGAGATTTCCAGTGAGATCATGGAAAAGCTGGATCGCGGCGTTACCGGAATCCATGGAAAAGGAATGTATTCTGATCAGGACAAGCTGCTGCTTTACTGTGTAGTTGGCCGCAAGGAGATCGTTGCATTAAAGGAGTTGGTGGATTCCATTGATCCGGATGCTTTTGTGATCGTATCGGATGTCAGAGAAGTTCTTGGAGAAGGCTTTATAGAAAGAAAATAGAAAATACATCAAAAATTTGTAAATTTTTTCTGATTTCCTCTTTCTTTTTTGGTGAATTTGTATTAAAATAGTTCCATGAATATCGGAATGACTTTTATTCATGGTGATATTGCCGCAATGCGGCATGTCCGTTTAGGCTGGTTTATCCGGCACACATATATTTTACAAGAAGGGATGGAAGGGTAATGATATCGAATCAGGTACTGCAGAATACACTTGAGGGGCTCAAGGAGATATCCAGGACGGAGTTTTGCATTATTGATACAGATGGCAAGACACTGGCGTCCACCTACAGTGATTTTGAGATTCAGCCGCAAGATGTCCAGGCATTTGTAGAATCCCAGGCTGCCAGCCAGCTTGTGAAAGGTTACCAGTATTTCAAGGTCTGTGATGATTATCAGTTGGAATACATTCTGGTTGCCCACGGAGAAGATGAAGATACTTATATGGTAGGAAAGCTTGCTGCTTTCCAGATCCAGAGCCTGATCGTGGCATATAAAGAGCGTTTTGACAAGGACAGCTTTATCAAGAACCTGCTGCTTGACAATCTGCTTCTGGTAGATATTTATAATCGTGCGAAGAAGCTTCATATTGAGGCAGATGTGCGCCGCGTGGTTATGATCCTGGAGCTTGAGCAGGAGAGAGAGCACAGCTCTATGGAGAGCGTGAAGAGCCTGTTCGGAGGCAAGAGCAAGGACTTTATCACAGCAGTTGACGAGAAGAGCATTATTATTGTCAAGGAGCTTGAGGAGAATGAGGGCTATGAGGAGATGGACAAGCTGGCCCAGACCATTCTGGATACTCTTGGACTTGACAGGGAGAATGATACTCATATTGCATATGGAACCATTGTCAGTGAGCTGAAGGAGGTTTCCCGTTCCTATAAGGAAGCCAGAATGGCTCTTGATGTAGGCAAGATCTTCTCACCGGAGAAGGATGTGATCGCTTACAGTTCTCTTGGAATCGGCCGTCTGATCTATCAGCTTCCGATCCCGCTGTGCAAGATGTTTATCAAGGAGATTTTCGGCGGCAAGTCCCCGGATGACTTTGATGAGGAGACTCTGGTCACAATCGACAAGTTCTTTGAGAACAGCCTGAATGTATCCGAGACATCCAGACAGCTTTATATTCATCGTAATACTCTGGTATATCGTCTGGATAAACTCCAGAAGAGTACCGGACTGGATCTTCGCGTATTCGAGGATGCCATCACATTTAAGATTGCGCTGATGGTTGTACGCTATATGAAATATATGGAGACTCTGGAATACTAAGAGACGGATTCCAAATGCACAGCCAGGGCATTTTGATGACTGCATCTGGTTTTTACAACAGTATTTTATGTGCCTGTCGTTTGAAGAAAGCGGCAGGCATTTTTTATGTGTTTCCTTTGTGAAATCCCTTGCGTTCTCCTTATTCTTTGGTATAATAAATGTTACTGTTCACTCCGTGCCTAGTGTACCGACAAGTTGATTTCTAGAACAATCTTGCGTCTAAATTTCTTATTTCTGCGTTGTCGTCGGTCGCCGTAGCCACCGCTACGCCTCCTTCCTCCGCCTTGAAATAAAAAATTTATCCTGCAAGATTGTTACAAGAATCAACTTGTCGGCACACTAGTAACACGCTTCGCGATGCCCAGAAAGACGAACCTTCTTGTGCATTGCACAAGAAGTAGCGTTTGCTGCGAAAACTTAATTCTCAGGTTTTCTGTGAACTTTGTTCACAAAAAACACCTCGCGGAACATTACCAGTGAATAGTAACTAATAAATTACTGCTTACAGGCAGGTGAAAAAATAAGGTTGCATTTTCACCTGATATATATTACAATATTGTTACATAAAAATTAAGAAAATAACAAAATGCTTATTTGAAGAAAAATGAAGGAGGATATCATGATTGATCTGATAGATGTGAGCAAGTCCTATGGACAGGGCCTGCCGGCAGTGAATCACGCCAATCTCCATGTAGATAAAGGGGAATTCGTGTTTATAGTAGGAAGCAGCGGTTCCGGCAAATCCACTTTGATCAAGCTTCTTCTCAAGGAACTGGATTCCACATCCGGTACTACGATCGTAAGCGGTGAGAAGCTTGAGGGAATGAAGCACCGCCGTGTTGCCAAGTACCGCCGTAAGCTGGGGGTTGTATTCCAGGATTTCCGTCTTCTGAAGGACCGGGATGTCTATGAGAATGTGGCATTTGCACAGCGTGTGGTGAACCGCCCGACAAGAGTGATCCGCAAGCGTGTTCCTGAGGTTTTGCAGGAGGTTGGACTTGCAGGCAAATATAAGGCATACCCGGATGAGCTCTCCGGAGGCGAGCAGCAGAGAGTTGCCCTTGCCAGAGCCATTGTAAACCGCCCGGATATTCTGCTGGCAGATGAGCCTACCGGCAACCTGGATCCGAAGACCTCAGAGGAAATCATGAAGCTGCTTGAGGAGATCAATGAGCGCGGTACCACCGTTCTGGTAGTAACCCACAACAAAGAGATCGTCAATTCCATGAAGAAGCGTGTCCTGACCATGCACAATGGAGTGATCATCAGCGACGAGAAAGAGGGAGAATATTATGAGGCCTAGTACGATCTGGTATACCCTGAAGCAGGGTGTCAAGAACATTAAGAGGAATTTCATGTTTTCCATTGCTTCTGTTATCACTATGGCAGCATGTATTTTTCTTTTTGGAATTTTCTTTTCCATTGTAAATAATGTAAATACCCTGGCACATAAGGTTGAGGAAGATGTGCCGATCACGGTGCTTTTTAATGAAGGAACCACTCAGGAACAGATGGATGCGGTAGGCGAGCTGATCAAGGCGCGCCCTGAGGTGTCCAAGATTGAGTTCGAGTCTGCGGATGAAGCATGGGAGAAGATGAAGAAGGAATACTTCGGAGACGATGCGGAGGCAGCAGACGGATTTAAGGATGACAATCCTCTTGCAAACTCTTCCAACTACCGTGTATACATGAACAATATTGAGAAACAGTCTGAGTTGGTTGCATACATTAAGACCCTGGACAATGTCCGTGAGGTCAATCAATCTGAGCAGGCGGCCAAAACCCTTGGCTCGATCAACCGTATTGTTTCCTATGTATCTGTGGCAGTCATTGTGATCCTGCTGATCATTTCCATTTTTCTGATCAGCAATACCATTTCTGTTGGTATTACAGTTCGTAAGGAAGAGATTGGAATCATGAAATACATAGGTGCTACAGATGGATTTGTCCGTGCGCCGTTTCTTCTGGAAGGTATGGTGCTTGGCCTGATTGGTGCAGGCATTCCGCTGGTGATCCTGTATTTCTGCTACAACAGTGTGGTAACTTATGTGTACACCAAGTTCAGCGTGCTGATGGGCGTTGTGGATTTCATTCCGGTAGGACAGATCTACCAGACACTGGTTCCCATTGCGCTGGCATTAGGACTTGGAATCGGTCTTGTGGGAAGTTTTATTACTACAAGAAAACACTTGAAGGTGTGAGAAATCTGTTTTACAATAAAGGCGGTTATTCGCATTCCGCCAGAGAATATGAGAAAAGATATGGGGGCTGCTGGAGAAATCCGGCAGCCCTTTTGTATAAAAAAGAGTGTGTGCTCGGGGTGGATACATTTAGGCAAATGATAGTATATGAATAGAACTTAGATAGCGAAAATGAGGAGAACGATAAATGGCAGATAAACAATTTATAAAGGGAGCCATAACCGGTGTGCTGTGTGCATCTTTAGCGCTGGGAGGCGGCTACGTGGGTCTGCAGAAAGCAGGGCGTGCGGGAAGCACGGTTTTGTCCGATGTGGCAGTGCCCCAGAAAATCAAATACCTGGAGGATATCATTGATCAGAATTATCTGGATGAGGTAGATGAGGATTCCCTGAAGGAGGGACTCTATACAGGTCTTCTGTATGGCATTGGAGATCCCTATTCCCGGTATTACACAGAGGAAGAATATGAGGAGGAAATGCGCGATACGGAAGGCTCTTACTCCGGAATCGGCGTGAGCATCACCCAGAATTCGGAAGGCGGAATTCTGGTAGTGGACTGTTATGAGGGCGGTCCGGCTGATCTTGCGGGAATTAAGGTAAATGACGTAATTACAGCAGTGGATGGAACAGATGTGACAGAAATGACTCCTTCAGAGGTTTCCGAAATGATCCGAAACAAAGAGGACGGAACCTCTGTGCTGACGGTTTATCACCAGGAAGCAGATGAGCCGGAAGAGATTACGGTTACCATCAGCAATGTGGAGCTGCCCACGGTTTCTTATGAGATGCTGGAGGACTCTATCGGATATCTTCGCATTACGGAGTTTACCCTTGTGACGCCCCAGCAGTTTGAGGATGCCTACCAGGATTTTCAGGCAAAAGGCATGGAGAAGCTGATTGTGGATCTTCGCGACAATCCGGGCGGTGTGCTTTCTTCTGTGTGCGATGTGCTTCGCCAGATTTTGCCCGAGGGACTGATCGTGTATACAGAGGACAAATACGGGGAAAGAAATGAGATGAAGTGTGACGGGGATACGCCAATCGACATTCCTCTTGCCGTGCTGGTAAATGAGAACAGCGCCAGTGCTTCCGAGATTTTTGCAGGAGCGGTGAAGGATTACGAAATCGGCACCATTGTGGGAACAACCACCTATGGAAAAGGAATCGTCCAGAGTATCCGCCAGCTGTCAGACGGAAGTGCGGTGAAGCTGACCACAGCCAAATATTTTACTCCAAAGGGCAATGACATCCATAAGGTGGGAATCACGCCGGATGTGGAAGTGAAGCTGGATGCCAGCCTTTTGAATAAGACAGAGATTAGCCATGAGGAAGATAATCAGCTTCAGGCGGCAATACAGGCGGTTTCTCGTTGACAAAAGGACTGTGTTGGATTAGAATGATAAAAGATTTAATGTGGAGGAACCATAGATGAAACACAATTTTAAAAAAATCGAGCCGAAATGGCAGAAAAAATGGGAAGAGCAGCAGGCTTTTAAAGCTGTTGACGGAAGTGATAAACCGAAATTTTACGGCCTTGTAGAGTTCCCGTACCCAAGCGGTGCCGGAATGCACGTTGGCCATATCAAAGCATACTCCAGTATCGAGGTACTTTCCAGAAAGAGAAGAATGCAGGGATACAATGTACTGTTCCCAATTGGATTCGATGCTTTCGGACTTCCGACTGAGAACTATGCGATCAAGACAAACACACATCCCCGTGTGATCACAGACCAGAACATTGAGAAATTCACCAATCAGCTGAAGAGCGTTGGATTCTCCTTTGACTGGAGCCGTGTGATCGATACCACACAGGAGGATTTCTACAAATGGACACAGTGGATCTTCCTGAAAATGTTTGAGAACGGACTTGTTTTCCGTGATAAGACACTGGTTAACTACTGCCCGTCCTGTAAGGTCGTTCTTTCCAACGAGGACAGCCAGGGAGGCAAATGCGATATCTGCCACAGTGATGTTATCCAGAAATCCAAGGACGTATGGTATCTGCGCATTACCCAGTATGCAGACAAGCTTCTTGAGGGCCTGAAGGATGTAGATTATCCTGCAAACATCAAGCAGCAGCAGGTGAACTGGATCGGTAAATCTACAGGTGCTTTCGTGAACTTCGCAGTTGACGGAATTGATGAGACACTTCAGATTTATACCACCAGACCGGATACCCTGTTCGGTGTAACCTTTATGGTTATCGCACCGGAGCATCCTCTGATCGACAAATATGCTGAACGCATCACAAACATGGATGAGATCAAGGCATATCGTGAAGAGTGTGCCAAGAAGACAGAGTTCGAGAGAACCCAGCTTGTAAAAGAAAAAACTGGTGTATGCATCCAGGGTCTTGAGGGCGTAAACCCTGTAAACGGCAAGAAGATCCCGATTTACATTGCAGACTATGTAATGATGGGATATGGTACCGGAGCTATTATGGCAGTACCGGCACATGACCAGAGAGACTATGATTTTGCAAAGAAATTTGGCATTGACATTATCCAGGTTATCAAGGGCGGCGACATCGAGAAGGAAGCCTACACAGGCGACGGCGAGATGATCAACTCTGATTTCCTGAACGGATATACCAATAAGAAGGACTCCATCGAGCGTATGCTTGAGGAACTGGAGAAGAAGGGCATCGGCAAGGCTGGTGTTCAGTACAAGATGAAGGACTGGGCATTCAACCGCCAGAGATACTGGGGCGAGCCAATCCCGATCGTTCACTGTCCGAAATGCGGTGATGTAGCGGTTCCATATGAGGAGCTTCCGCTTCGTCTGCCGAAGATTGAGGACTTCCAGCCAGGAGAGGATGGACAGTCACCTCTTGCAAGAATTGAATCCTTTGTAAACTGCAAATGCCCGAAGTGCGGCGGCGATGCCAAGAGAGAGACTGATACCATGCCTCAGTGGGCTGGATCTTCCTGGTATTTCCTTCGCTATGTGGATCCGCACAATACAGAAGCTCTTGCAGACCGCAAGAAGATGGAATACTGGATGCCGGTTGACTGGTACAACGGCGGTATGGAGCACGTAACCAGACATATGATCTACTCCAGATTCTGGCATCATTTCCTGTATGACATGGGAATCGTCAATACTCCTGAGCCATATGCGAAGCGTTCTGCACAGGGTATGATCCTTGGTTCTGACGGAGATAAGATGAGTAAATCCAAGGGCAACGTAGTAGATCCGCTGGATATTGTAGACGAGTATGGTGCAGACGCACTTCGTACCTATGTACTGTTCATGGGGGATTACGGCGCTGCTGCTCCGTGGAATGACAGCTCTGTAAGAGGCTGCAAGCGTTTCCTTGAGAGAGTTGCTGGACTTACCGATATTATGACTGATGAGCCTGCTTCCAAGGATATGGAGGTTAAGATCCACAAGGCAATCAAGAAGGTATCTTCCGATATCGAGGCTATGAAGTTCAATACTGCAATTGCGTGCCTCATGACTCTGATTAACGAGATCTATGCAGTTGGCAAGATCAGCAGAGATGACCTTGTAATCTTCATCAAGCTTCTTTGCCCATTTGCACCTCACCTTTGCGAGGAAATCTGGGAGACCATCGGCGGAGAAGGATTGCTTTCCCTTTCCCAGTGGCCGGAGTACGAGGAGAGCAAGACTGTAGAGGCTTCCGTAGAGATTGGTGTACAGGTTAACGGTAAAGTCCGCGGAACCATCGTAATCCCGAACGGATGCGCCAAAGAGGAAGCTCTTGAGCTGGCTAAGAAGGATGAGAGAGTTGCTTCCTTCTTAGAGGGCAAAACTCTTGTAAAAGAGATTTATGTACCGAATAAGATTGTAAACTTTGTTGCGAAATAATCACGCTGCCAAGTTATAAAAGCTGTTATATAAGTAGTGCAGAAAAATCCCCATCAGAATGAACTGGTGGGGATTTTCACAGTTAGAGCGTGTTTGTCATTGTATTGTTTGTTTTTAGGAGAGAAATTTATATGGAAGGTCTCAGCAAAAAAATATATCTTGAGTTATCCGCGCCGACGGAAGAGGATTCCCGTTCTGACCAGCAGCGCATTCTGGAAGCATTGAGTGCGGAAGGGATAGAGGAGCAGGTTCATATGCCTGTCCACATTTTGCGAATGATATACCCACTGGTTGAAAATGCAAAGTGGAAAATCACAGTATCTCTTGGCTGGAATGGGGAAAACTGGGAAATACTAGACATAGAGGCTGGAAATCAGACCGGGCATCATTATGGACTGGCGGTAGATCTTGGAAGCACTACCGTGGTGGCAAGACTTCTGGACTGTGTTTCCGGCAGGGTAGTGAAGGAAGTCAGCTGCTTTAACCGCCAGATCCAGTGGGGAACGGATATCCTTTCCAGGATTTTTTACTGTAAGGATAATCCCAGGAAGCTGGAAGAAGTGCGGCAGGCTACGGTGGACTCCATTGTGGAATGCATGGATAAGCTAGACGCGCAGTGGTTGGATGAATGCAGGGCAAAAGAAGCAGATAGAAAAGTACAAAGAAAGACAGAAGAATGCGATAATACAGAAGTGGATGGAGCAAGGCGAGGCGGTGCTTCGTGCCGAGAAGATTCTGATGCCGAGAGTATTACTCGCAGCTGCGTTTCTATGGTAGTTGCGGGAAACACTACCATGATTCATTTTCTCCTTGGAATGGATGCTTTCTGCGTATTTTACACTCCTCATGCAGTTCATGGGGACAGGCCTGGCTTCCAGCCTGCGAAGGATTTGGGAATTCCGATAAAGGGGTACGTCTATTGCTATCCATCCAAATCCAATTACCTTGGCGGTGATATTATCAGCGGCATGATCGATACCGAACTGTACAAGAAGGAGGAAATCAGCGTTTTCTTTGATATCGGCACCAACGGAGAGCTGGTAATCGGAAATAAGGAGTTCCTTCTCTGCGGCGCGGGGGCAGCAGGTCCTGCACTGGAGGGCGGCGTGGTGAGCACCGGAATGCGGGCAGACACAGGCGCTGTAGATGAGGTAAAAATACGGGACGGAAAAATCCTGGTGCATGTGATTGGAAATGAAGACGGGGAATTTCAGAAAATGGATTTTGGCAATAAATCTGATAAGCAAGAGGCATTAAAGAATGGCGGAAAACCTCTGCAAATAGAGGCAAAGGGAATCTGCGGGTCCGGTATTATTGACTTGATTGCGGAGCTTTTCCTGGAGGGCTGGATTGACATCCGAGGGAAATTTTCCCCGGAGAAAAGTCCGCTGATCCAGAAAAAGGAGGGGCAGTGGTGCGTGGAGTATGCGCCTGGCCTGCATTTTTACCAGAAGGATATTGACGAATTTATCCGTACCAAATCTGCTGCGCACACCATGGTGGAAATCATGCTTCGGGAATCCGGGCTGGAACTTGACCAGGCAGAACGGTTCTATGTGGCAGGGGCTTTTGGAAAGCATGTATCCAAGGAGTCTGCCATTACCATCGGCATGTATCCGGATATGGACCGGGACCACATTATAAATGCAGGAAACTCTTCCCTGGAAGGAGCGGCAAAGCTGCTTTTGAACCGGGCACTTCTTAAAGATATTGACCAGATTCTGGAAGAAATGGTGTATATCCAGTTTGCGGAGGTGGAAGATTTCCTGGAGCTGATGGTAGCTGCACAGGCATTGCCTCATACGGATTTCCAGCGCTATCCCACTGTTATGAAGAAAATACAGGAGCGGCAGGCAAAAAAAGAAAATGTGATTTCTATAAAGAATGACATAAATGTTAAAAAAAATATAAATTATTAGAAAAATATAGTAATTAATAACAAAATCTGCTATACTTGTGCCAAATAAAAGGACAGGAAGTGGACGCAATGACAGAACCTAAGAAACCGCCTATTACCAAAAGCTTTGGCTATGCATTTGAGGGAATTTTTACCTGTATCCGCAGGGAGCGGAACATGAAGATTCACTGCGTGATGGCTGTGCTTGTGGTGATTGCAGGACTGATCCTGGGACTTTCCCCCATTGAATGGTGTATCTGTCTGGCTCTTTTCGGGCTGGTGATGGCGCTGGAACTGGTGAATACAGCGGTAGAATCAGTGGTGGATCTTGTGACCAGTGAGTACAGGCCACTGGCGAAAATTGCCAAGGATACGGCAGCAGGGGCAGTTCTTATCGCAGCGATTATGGCGGCGATTGCAGGTCTGATCATTTTCGTTCCCAAAGGACTGGCATTTCTGGGAATTTTGTGAGAATTCCAGATTTACAGGCAATGATGCCTGTGAGTTTTATGCCAGAACACCGGAAACTGTCCGGCATTTTTCACAGAGCAGAAAGGAGCATATATTATGGAACTTGGAGAAGGCATCAAAAAATTATTACTTGCAGGAATCGGTACAGCAGCAGTGACCGCTGAGAAATCCAAAGAGGTTCTGGACGAACTTGTGAAGAAAGGCGAGCTCACTGTAGAACAGGGCAAGGTCCTGAATCAGGAACTGAAGCACAACATCAAAGAAAGCGTTAAGAAAAATGTGAACGTTACTCTGAAGCCATCCAATCCGGATGAACTGAAAGATGTGCTGAATAAAATGACACCAGACCAGCTAGCAGCCCTGAAGGAGCAGATCTCACAGATGCAGGCGAAGGACGTGGATGCAGAGGGAGCAAAAGAAGAGCCGGAAGAAGCGAAGGAAGCTGAGGCAGAAGAAGCTCCTGCAGAAGAGCCAGAAGAAAACTAAGTAAAGGAAACAATAAGGGCAGGACCAGGCGTTTTGCTGCAGCCCGTTGGAAAGCGGTGCAGCATCTTCCAAGTCCTGCCCTTGAAGCAGGTGGACAGATATGGAACCGACAGAGGCAAAAAACACAGCCAATGAGAAGCTGACACACAACAAAGAAAATACCGGAAAAGAAGCCGGGACTGTCCCGAAAGAGAAAATTGTTCTTGAATCTGGAAAAAATTCATCAGACAAAGACAAAAACGGCTACAAGGAACGGCTGAAAGAGATTACAGCGGTTCTTCACAAGCATGCCATCACAAGAGGCGTTTCCCCGGAGAAACTGCGTCTGATCCTTACAGATCTTGGCCCTACGTTTATCAAGTTGGGACAGGTCATGTCCATGCGTTCTGATATTTTGCCCAAACGCTACTGCGACGAACTGATGAAGCTGTGCTCAGATGTAGAGCCCATGCCTTTTTCCGAGGTGGAAGAAGTGCTGCAGGAAGCTTTCGGATGTCCGTGGCAGGAAGAATTTCAGGAAATCCAGAGGAAGCCCCTTGGCTCAGCCTCCATCGCCCAGGTGCACCGCGCCGTCCTGAAAACAGGGGAAGAAGTGGTGGTGAAGGTTCAGCGAAAGGGCATCTATGAGGTCATGGCCCGTGATATCGGTCTTATGAAAAAGGCGGTGAAGCTGCTGCCGCCAGTGAGTATTAAGGAGGCCGTGGATCTGAATCTGGTTCTGGAAGAGCTGTGGCGGGTTACCCAGGAGGAGATGAATTTCCTTACCGAAGCTGCCAACATGGAGGAATTTTCCAGGAAAAACAAGAACGTTGCATTTGTGAAAACGCCTATCCTTTATCGGGAATACACCACTGCCAGCGTGCTTGTGATGGAATACATTGACGGCATTCCCATTGACGACAAGGAGACTTTGCTGGCAGGAGGCTATGATCTGGACGAGATCGGAAGCAAATTTGTTGATAATTTTATTAAGCAGGTAATGGACGATGGATTTTTCCATGCAGATCCCCATCCTGGAAATGTGATGATCCAGGGCGGCAAGATTGTGTGGATCGATATGGGAATGATGGGACGGCTGAGTGACCGCGACCGGGAACTGATCGGGGAGGCAATTGAAGGCGTGGCGCTGAATGACATCGGGAAAATCCAGGATGCAGTGCTGGCGCTTGGGGAGTTTAAGGGCAAGCCGGATCAGAGCCGTCTTTACACGGATATCCGGGATCTTATGGCAAAATACGGTACCGCTGATCTGGGTCAGATTGACATTGTGGAAATTTTTACAGACCTAATGGATGTGATGAAGGAAAACAAAATTGTTATGCCCCACGGTCTTACCATGCTTGCCAGGGGACTGACTCATATGGAGGGTGTACTTGCCGACATCAGTCCTGAGATCAATATGGTGCAGATTGCAGCTGCGCGTATGAAAGGAAATCTTCTGGAGAAAGAAAACTGGAAGAAGCAGCTGAAGGGGACTGGCAAGAAGCTGTATCGTTCTGTGCTTCGGGCGATTGATATTCCCACACTTGCAGCAGATTTTCTCCAGGGCTGTATGAAGGGGGAGACGAAGATCAATCTGGATCTGCATGCCTCCGATGATCTGGCATGGCTGATGCGCCGGCTGATCCGGAATATTGTGCTGGGGCTTTGGGTTATGGCGCTGCTGATCAGTTCCAGTATTATCTGTACTACGGATATGATGCCGAAGATGTTTGGAATTCCGGCGCTGGGCGTGTTGGGATATTTTGGAGCACTTGTGATTTTGATGTATTTGTTTATCAAACATTTTATGAAGAAGTAGAATTGCGGGAGCTGCTTTGCAGCGGAGCAATTCGTGGATATCATGTTAGGGGCAAAAGAATTTTTGACCCTAACATCATAGTATACGGGAAAGTTCAAAAGAATCGAGGGATTGGGAAAATGAAAAATTACAGAGCGGAACTGACTGGCGTATTTGGTGATCCTGTGGATGACAATCCAACTGGCGTAGTGGAAGAAGCTGCTTTTGCGGCAAAGAACCTGAATTACAGATATCTGACTATTAAGGTGCGGCCGGAAGACCTTGAGACGGCAATGAACAGTGTCCGTATTTTTGATATGAGAGGAATTAACCTTACAATGCCTCACAAGATTAAGGTGATTCCCTATCTGGACGAGCTGAGTCCCGCAGCTGAGATTATTGGTGCTGTAAATACTGTCATTCAGAAGGACGGCAGATTATATGGAGAAAATACAGACGGCAAGGGTTTTGTAACAGCACTCAAAGCATTCGGAGAAACGCTTGAGAATAAGACGGTCACCATACTGGGAGCCGGAGGCGCAGCCAGAGCAATTGCGGTAGAGTGTGCGTTAAATGGGGCAAGACAGATTCATATTATCAACAGAAGCCAGGAAAAAGGAATGGAGCTTGCCGCCCTGATCAGGAGCAGAACCAAAAGTGATTCCGCCTATATTCCCTGGACCAGAAATATAGTAATCCCGGAAGATACGGACATTTTAATCAATGGTACTTCCATCGGTTTTTCACCGAATGTAACCGAGAAACCAGATGTTGATTATACATCCATTCGCCCCAACATGTGCGTATGCGATGTAATTTTCAACCCATGTGATACCCTGTTCCTTAAGGCAGCCCAAAAGAACGGCGCCAAAACCGTAAACGGCCTTGGCATGCTGGTGCAGCAAGCCGCCCTCAACTTCACCCTCTGGACCGGAGAGGAAGCTCCGGTGGAAGTTATGGAAGAGGCGCTGCGGAAAGAATTTTGAGAAGATTATAAAAAGGCGATCAAAAATAGAACCAGAAAATGACAGTCCAAAACTGTTGTTTCCTGGTTCTATTTTTACGAACTATTCTATAAGAAAAATTCTAAAGCTGATTCTATATTACACTCAGCCAGCGGCTCTGCCTTACTGCAGTTTCTTCCCCTGCTCGAATTTCGGTTCGCAGGTGAGTTCGATGCCAAGCTTGCGGAAGGAGAGGATATCCACGGAGGAAAGCATAACGGAGGTATGTGCCTGGCAGCCTTTCAGCTTCGGAATCTGCTCGAGGGCAAGGCGGGCATCCGGGTTGGTAGCTGCGCTGATGGAAAGGGCGATCATAGTCTCATCCATATGCAGTCTTGGGTTCTTGCTTCCAAGGTAGTTTGTCTTCAGCTCCTGGATCGGATGAATGGCATCCGGAGAGATTACATGCACTGCATGGTCGATTCCTGCAAGCTCCTTCAGAGCATTCAGAAGAAGAGCAGAAGATGCGCCAAGAAGATCAGAAGTCTTTCCTGTGATCACTCTTCCGTCATCAAGCTCCATAGCAGCAGCCGGAGCACCAGCAGCCTTCTCCAGTTCAAGCGAAGCCGGAACAACCTTGCGGTCTTCCAATGCAGCATGAGCCTGCTTCAGAAGAAGCTCAATCTTGTAAACCTCCTCCTCAGTGCCGGTGCCTGCAATCAGAGCATCCATGCCTTTGTAATATCTGCGGATAATTTCCTGACGGGATGCCTCCTGGCAGACTTCATCGTCTATAATGCAGTTTCCTGCCATATTTACACCCATATCTGTAGGTGATTTGTACGGGCACTCACCCATAATTTTCTCAAACATAGCCTGTACAACCGGGAAAATCTCAACATCACGGTTATAGTTAACTGTGGTAACGCCATAGGCATCCAGATGGAAAGGATCGATCATATTTACGTCATTTAAGTCAGCTGTAGCAGCCTCATAAGCAAGGTTCACCGGATGCTTCAGCGGGATATTCCAGATTGGGAAAGTCTCGAATTTGGCGTAGCCTGCGCTGACGCCTCTCTTATATTCATGATAAAGCTGGGAAAGACAGGTGGCCATTTTTCCGCTTCCAGGTCCTGGTGCTGTGATCACAACGAGGGGGCGGGTGGTTTCGATATAGTCGTTCTTTCCGTATCCTTCATCGCTTACGATCAGGGAAGTATTGCTTGGATATCCCGGAATATTATAAAGAACATAAACCTTAATGCCAAGCTTCTCCAGACGCTTCTTAAATGCATCTGCCCCTTCCTGTCCGGAATAGCGTGTGATGCATACGCTTCCTACATAAAGGCCTCTGCTGGTAAATTCATGCATCAGGCGGAGCACATCCTCATCATAGGTGATGCCAAGATCGCCGCGGACCTTATTTTTCTCAATATCAGGCGCACTGATGACGATTACGATCTCTGCCTGGTCGGAAAGCTGCATAAGCATACGCAGTTTGCTGTCCGGCTCAAATCCCGGAAGAACACGGGATGCGTGATAGTCGTCAAATAATTTGCCTCCGAATTCCAGATAAAGTTTGTTGTCAAATTTGCTGATACGCTCACGAATGTGTTCGGACTGCATTTTCAGATACTTGTCATTATCGAATCCAATTTTTTTCATTCTGCTTTTCCTCTCTCTTTCTCTGGTTCCTCATCCATTGTATTTAAAATAAAATGATGCCTGCAAAAAGCAGACAGTTTGCGGTGTGATATAAGTCAAAAAAACCACGTTCCTAGTATACTACAGTTTTCCCGTTAAAAAAAGTATCTATTTGATTTGGAAATGTAAATTTTTTTGCATCTTTTTTCTCAAAAATTCAGAGG
The DNA here is from genome assembly GCF_014287535.1 of Blautia segnis. Classification (NCBI taxonomy): domain Bacteria; kingdom Bacillati; phylum Bacillota; class Clostridia; order Lachnospirales; family Lachnospiraceae; genus Blautia; species Blautia segnis. Next base: position 199,677 of record NZ_JACOOT010000010.1, read on the forward strand.
GTTTTCACAATATCGCAGTTGATTTATCCGGGTTTTCTCTTTATAATAAAAAGGATAATAAGGAGGAACGAAATGGATAATAATCTGGATAACAATCAAGGCGGACGCCGCCCTGATAAAGGGGATCCGAGAAGAAATCAGGATCCGAACCGCAATAAGAAAAATCATCAGTCCATTCTGGCTTTTCTGATATGTCTTTTGGTTACTCTGGTGTGTTTCAGCCTGTTTACCAATATGCTGCAGGATAATTCCAGTGAGATTACGTATGATAAGTTTATTGACATGGTGAACAATGATGAAGTGAAATCCGTTACACTTCAGTCTGATACCCTGACCATCGTGCCGAAGAAGCAGGTAAGCCCTTATCAGGAGATCAGCTATTACACCAATCTGACAGAAGATGAGACTGCACTTACCAAGCGTCTGGAAGGTACCGGAATCATTTTCAAATCCGAGCCGCCGGATGCATTCGGCGAATTTATGGCAATGATGCTCAGCGTGCTTCTGCCGTCTGTGCTGCTGTTTGTGCTTCTGATGTTCTTCATGCGCCGCATGAACAAAGGCGGCGGTGGCGTCATGGGCGTTGGGAAAAGCCGCGCCAAGGCTTATGTCCAGAAGGAGACCGGAATCACATTCAAGGATGTGGCAGGTCAGGACGAGGCCAAGGAATCCCTGCAGGAGGTTGTGGAGTTTCTCCATAATCCAGGCAAATACGTGGAAATCGGAGCCAAGCTTCCCAAGGGAGCTCTGCTTGTAGGACCTCCAGGTACCGGTAAGACCCTTCTTGCCAAGGCAGTTGCAGGGGAAGCACATGTCCCGTTCTTCTCCCTTTCAGGATCTGAATTTGTGGAGATGTTCGTAGGTGTAGGTGCATCCCGTGTCCGTGATCTTTTCGAGGAAGCCAAGAAGAATGCTCCTTGTATTGTGTTTATTGACGAGATTGATGCCATCGGTAAAAGCCGTGATTCTCATTACGGCGGCGGGAATGATGAGCGTGAGCAGACTCTGAACCAGCTGCTTGCAGAGATGGATGGATTTGATACTTCCAAGGGTCTTCTGATCCTGGCTGCAACCAACCGTCCGGAGGTTCTGGACCCGGCACTTCTTCGTCCAGGCCGTTTTGACCGCCGTGTGATCGTTGACCGTCCGGATCTGAGAGGCCGTATTGATATTCTGAAGGTTCACGCCAAGAACGTGCGTCTTGACGATACCGTTGATTTCGAGGCCATTGCCCTTGCCACATCCGGTGCTGTTGGTTCTGACCTTGCAAATATGGTTAATGAAGCAGCCATCCTGGCAGTTAAGAACGGCAGGCATGCAGTTTCCCAGAAGGACCTGCAGGAGTCTGTAGAGGTGGTGCTTGTTGGTAAAGAGAAGAAAGACCGCATTCTGAGCGCACAGGAGCGCCGCATTGTTTCTTATCATGAGGTTGGACATGCGTTAGTAAGCGCTCTTCAGAAGGACGCAGAGCCGGTTCAGAAGATTACCATTGTGCCCCGTACTATGGGCGCACTTGGCTACGTAATGCAGGTTCCGGAGGAAGAGAAGTACCTGAATACCCAGAAGGAGCTGGAAGCCATGCTGGTAGGCTATCTGGGCGGTCGCGCTGCAGAGGAAATCGTATTCGACAGTGTGACCACAGGTGCGTCCAATGATATTGAGCAGGCGACCAAGGTTGCCCGTGCCATGATCACCCAGTATGGTATGTCCAAGAAATTCGGCCTTATGGGACTTGCCACTCAGGAGAACCAGTACCTCAATGGCCGCGCAGTGCTGAACTGCGGCGACGATACAGCCACAGAGGTTGACCATGAGGTAATGGAACTGCTTCGGGTTTCTTATGAGGAAGCCAAGCGCCTGATTAGCAGCCACAGAGAAGCTCTTGACAAGATCGCTGCATATCTGATCCGCAAGGAGACCATCACCGGCAAAGAGTTTATGATCATTTTCCGCGCTGTAGAACATGGTCTGGAGGTTTCTGACGAGCTGGATAAAGAAGGGCTGAAGGCTCTGGATGAGGCTGTGAAGGCACTGACAGAGAAAAAAGAGCAGGCTGAAAACAATACAGATGCAAAGATGTCTGGCGAAGACGGTCAGGCGGAGCAGAAAGGCAGTGCAGAGTCAGAGAGCAATGAAGCAAAAGCTGTTTCTGAGACTGCTGCCACAGTGGATACAGCGGAAGCTACAGCTTCTTCCGAGAACCCGGCAGACTCAGCCGACCCCCAGAATCTGTAAATTTCAGAATTTTCACATACAGATGACAATATAGGACAGAATAAGAACCGGGAGCATTCCCGGTTCTTTTCAGAAGGAGAAATAGTATGTTCCTGATCGAAGAAGAATTAAAAAAGCTTCCCGGTAAGCCGGGAGTTTACATTATGCACGGGGAGAAGGACGAGATTATTTATGTAGGCAAGGCTGTCAGCCTGAAGAACCGCGTCCGCCAGTATTTCCAGAGCAGCCGCAACAAAGGTGCCAAAATTGAGCAGATGGTCACCCACATCACAAGGTTTGAATATATTGTCACCGATTCCGAGTTAGAAGCACTGGTGCTGGAGTGCAACCTGATCAAGGAGCACCGTCCAAAATACAATACCATGCTAAAGGATGACAAAACCTACCCCTTTATCAAAGTAACTGTAAATGAACCCTACCCCAGAGTTCTTTTTTCCAGAACTATGAAAAAGGACAAGGCGAAATATTTCGGTCCCTACACAAGTTCCACCGCAGTCAAAGATGTCATTGAGCTGGTGCGGAAGATTTACATGGTCCGTTCCTGCAACCGCACGCTGCCAAGAGACTGCGGCAAAGACCGCCCCTGCCTGTATTATCACATGAAGCAGTGCACAGCCCCCTGCCAGGGAAATGTAAGCGAGGAAGAATATAAGAAAAACATTGCTCAGGTGCTCCACTTTCTCAACGGAAATTTCCAGGAAACCATTGACCAGCTGACGGAGAAAATGATGGCAGCCTCAGAGGATATGCGCTTTGAGGACGCAGCTGGATACCGTGACCTGATCAACAGCATCAAACGGATTGGAGAGCGGCAGAAGATCACCACCTACGGGGAAGAGGACAGGGACATTATTGCAGTGGCCATGGACGAAAGCGAGGATCTGCGGGAGCAGGACGCAGTGGTGCAGGTATTTTTCATGCGCGGCGGCAAGCTGATCGGAAGAGACCATTTCTTTTTGCGGGTTGCAAGAGGAGATACCAAGGAACAGGTGCTGTCCAGTTTCCTGAAGCAGTTTTATGCGGGTACCCCATTTATTCCTGCGGAAATCATGCTGCAGAAAGAAATCGAAGATGCGGATATTATTGAGGACTGGCTGTCCTCCCGAAGAAAGCAGCGTGTTCATATCCGGGTGCCAAAGAAAGGCACCAAGGAGAAGCTGGTAGAGCTGGCCAAAGAAAATGCCTGGATGGTTCTTTCCAAGGACAGAGAGCGGATCAAAAGAGAGGAAGGCCGTACCATCGGTGCAGTTAAGGAAATTGAGGGATGGCTTGGACTGAAGAACCTTGTGCGTATGGAAGCCTACGACATTTCCAATATCAGCGGATTTGAATCAGTAGGCTCCATGGTGGTTTATGAAAAAGGCAAGCCCAAGCGCAGTGATTACCGCAAATTCAAGATCAAATGGGTGCAGGGACCAAATGATTACGCAAGCATGGAAGAGGTGCTTACAAGGCGTTTTACCCATGAATCCAAGGGGGAATTCGACAGCTTTTCCAGATTTCCGGATCTGATCCTGATGGATGGAGGCCGGGGCCAGGTAAACATTGCCCTGAAGGTTCTTGGCGAGCTTGGAATTGACATTCCGGTATGCGGCATGGTAAAGGATGACAACCACCGCACAAGAGGGGTGTATTTCAACAATGTGGAGATTCCTATCGACACATCCAGTGAGGGCTTTCATCTGGTCACAAGGATTCAGGATGAAGCTCATCGTTTTGCCATCGAATATCACCGTTCCCTCAGAAGCAAGGAGCAGGTGCACTCTGTTCTGGATGATATCCCTGGAATCGGGGAAACAAGGCGCAAGGCCCTGATGCGCAGGTTCCGCTCTATTGAGAATATCCGGGATGCTTCCGTGGAAGAATTAAGCCAGACAGAATCCATGAATATGCAAAGTGCAGAATCTGTATATGCATTTTTTCACAAGATTCAACATTGAAGTTATAAGAAGAATTGTGTATAATAAAAAAGAGTGCGGTTTTCCGTCAAAACATCAAATAAAAAGGAGATAAAAGCATGAAAGGTGTACAGCTTACCAAGCTGGCGCAGGAACTGAATCTGACCAACCTGACGCCTGATATTGACCTTACAGAAATTTATGTGAAGACAGCAGAAATAAATCGTCCGGCTTTGCAGCTTACAGGATACCTGGAGCATTTTGCAAACGAGCGTGTTCAGATCATCGGATATGTAGAGTATACTTATCTGATGCAGTTAAGTGATGAGGAGCGGGCATTTAAGTACGAGCGTTTTATCTCCAGCAAGATTCCCTGCGTAATCTTCAGCACCATGACAAGACCGTCCCAGGATATGATCGATCTTGCCTATAAGTACAATGTACCGACCTTCGTTACAGAGAGAACCACATCCAGCCTTATGGCGGAGATCATCCGTTGGCTTGGCGTTCAGCTGGCTCCCTGCATTTCCATTCACGGTGTGCTTGTGGATGTTTATGGTGAGGGTGTCCTTATTACAGGCGAGAGCGGAATCGGCAAGAGCGAGGCAGCCCTTGAGCTGATCAAGCGTGGTCACCGTCTTGTAAGTGATGACGTGGTAGAGCTGCGCAAGGTAAGTGATGTAACACTGGTTGGTTCCGCACCGGATATCACCCGTCATTTTATTGAGCTTCGCGGTATCGGCATCATTGATGTGAAGACCCTGTTCGGTGTTGAGAGCGTTAAGGATACCCAGTCTGTTGACCTGGTCATCAAGCTTGAGGAGTGGGACCGCGACAAGGAATATGACCGTCTGGGACTTCACGAGGAATATACAGAGTATCTTGGAAATAAGATCGTGTGTCATTCCCTTCCTATTCGTCCGGGACGTAATCTGGCGGTTATCGTTGAGTCTGCGGCAGTCAACCACAGACAGAAGAAGATGGGCTACAATGCAGCTGAGGAGCTGTACAAGCGTGTTCAGGCAAATATTGCCAGAAAGCGTGAGGAGTAAGCTTTATACAGGGACTTTCCCGGCAGGGAGAGGGAACCAGGAAGCCTGCGGCGCTTTTTTCGGGCAGTTAATTGCATAGAGTTAGAAAGGATGGAAATTTACAATGGGTATGTATTGTTTTGGAATTGATGTGGGCGGAACTTCCGTAAAATGCGGATTATTCCTGACCAATGGAACTCTGGTTGAGCAGTGGGAGATCCCTACCAGATTGGAGAATAACGGTTCTTCGATTCTTCCGGATGTTGCAGACACAATTAAGGTAAAGCTGGATGAGCGAGGAATTACCAAGGATAATGTAGATGGTGTAGGTATCGGCATTCCAGGACCTGTCAATGAGAATGGAGAGGTTCCTATGGCAGTAAACCTTCACTGGGGCTTTAAGGCCGTTGCAAGCGAATTAAGCGCACTGACAGGACTTCCTGCAAAGGCAGCTAATGACGCTAATATTGCAGCTCTTGGAGAGGCATGGAAGGGTGCTGCAGAAGGCTCTAAGAATGTGATCATGGTAACTCTTGGAACCGGTGTTGGAGGCGGTATCATCATTGACAGCAAGATTATTGCAGGCCATCATGGTGCCGGCGGTGAGATTGGACATGCATGTGTAAATCATAACGAGGTTCGTCCATGCAACTGCGGCAATCACGGATGTCTGGAGCAGTATGCGTCCGCTACCGGTATTGTACGCGTAGCCAATGACATTCTGGAGGAGAGCCAGGAAGACAGCAAAATGCGTCATGTGGAGAAGCTTTCCGCAAAGAACGTGCTTGACTTCTACAAAGAAGGAGATGCACTGGCTGTTAAGACAATGGAGAAGGTTGGAGATATTCTGGGAAGCACACTTGCTATGTTTGCCTGCGTAACGGACCCGGAGGCCATCGTAATCGGCGGCGGTGTATCCAAGGCTGGTAAAGCTCTTACAGACTGCATCCAGAAATACTATCAGAAATATGCATTCCCGTCCTGCAAGAGCACACCGATCATTCTTGCAAGCCTTGGAAATGATGCTGGTATCTACGGTGCAGCACGTATGGTGATCAAGGACTGATGCTCCAAAAATCAGCAGGTGCGAAGCATTTGGCTGCTCACTTTTAACTGTACATGTAATACATAAAAAACGCCCGGCGAAGATCTGTTCATCTGAACATTTCCTCGCTGGGCATTTTATTTTGCATTTAAGATTTCAAATATAAAAGTTTTGATCTGACATTCTGCTTAATCGTAATAGTAAATATTATCATCACCGTTATCAGCTCCGGCATCTTCACCGCCGTTATCACCGCCGTCGCCGCTTCCGTCATCCGGAACATCGATTACTCCGTCATCCGGATTCTCAGTGGTACCGTCCGGGTTCTCCGGATCAGGAGTTGGAGTGAGCTGTTCGTCAAAAATCTCCATTTCTTCTTCATCTTCATCATAATCATAGAAGTGCTGATCACAGTAATCGGTTGGTATGGTTCCCACATCGAAATATTCCTCTGTAACCGGGCAGCCGGCTCTTGGAAGAAGTCCTGTCTCAGAACAGATGCTGATCTGCTCAATACCGGACGGCTGTTCGAATTCCTTGTATTCCATTCCCTGATGGATACGGTTCATAACCTTGCGCCACAGGGTCTTGTGGAAGTTGCGGGCATCGCCTTCCGGCATCTTCTGGTTGCCGTCGTAACCGGACCATACTGCACAGGTGTAATATGGGGTGTAGCCTACGAACCAGAGATCATTGTAATCCTCTGTAGTACCTGTCTTACCTGCAACTGCCATATTGTCAAGCTGGCATGCAGTACCGGTACCGTTCTGTACAACGTCCTCCATAGCACTGGTAAGAAGATAAGCAGTGGTCTCCTTGATTACGGAACGTCCTGCTGAATTGTTCTCAATGAGTACGTTTCCATTGTGGTCAAGGATCTTGGTGTAGTAAACCGGCTTGATATAATTGCCGTTATTTGCAATGGCTGCATATGCTGCACAAAGCTCTACGTTGGTAACACCGTAGGTCAGACCGCCAAGTGCTGTAGGAAGGTTGGCATCTGTAAACACATTGCCGTTGGCATCTGTGTCAGCCTCTGTGCCATGGGCAAGAGTGGTGAAACCAAAGTTATCCAGATATTTCAGACCAAGCTCCGGGGTAACATCCTCGAAACACTGGACTGCAACGGTATTGACAGAATTACGGATCGCGGTGCGGATGGTAGTGGTACCATTGAAGGAACCGCTGGCGTTGTTGACCGGAGCGCCATTTTCATAAGTGATAGGCTCATCCTCATAAGTGGTAGCCAGAGTCATGCCCTTCTCATTCAGAGCAGGTGCATAAGTGGATACGATCTTGAAAGTAGATCCAGGCTGACGGGTACTGTCTGTAGCACGGTTCAGCGTCAGGCTGGCTGTCTTCTCACCGCGTCCTCCGATGATCGCTTTCACATATCCGGTATGCTGGTCAATGACGGTCATTGCTGACTGCGGCTGAGGTATGAAATTCACACGCTCTGCCACAACTGTGCTTCCGTCAGAAAGGATATCCGCTTTGTAACGGTCTACATAGGTCTGTGCCTCATCCTGAGAGTCAAACAAAAGGTCAAAGGATGAATCCTCGTTCTGGAAGTAGAGCTTCAGCATTTCCTTGCTGTAGTTGACCTCTGTGCCGTCAGGCTTCTTCACAGTAAGGGCATATTCCAGGGAATACTGCACATAATCCGGATAGTTGGACGGATCTGCGTATTCTTCATTCAGAATATTCTGAATGTCAGGATCCTGGGTGGTCATGATCTTCAGACCGCCGCTGTACAGAAGGTTCTGTGCCTGGGTCTTGGTATATCCCTTGATATTCATCAGGTCATTGACAACCTGCTGGGTAAGCTCATCCTCGAAATAGGAGTAAGTCTTGCTTTGAGACTGTGTATTGTAAGCCTGTGCTTCCTGAATGCGGGTATAGACATCATCATTAATGGCTTCGTCATACTGCTCCTGGGTGATATATCCCTGATCCAGCATGTGATCCAGAACTTCCTTACGTCTCTTGGCATTCTCTTTCGGGTTCTCAATGGGATTGTATTTGGTAGGAGCCTGGGTGATACCTGCGATGGTAGCACACTCAGAAAGGTTCAGATCCCATACATCCTTATTGAAATACTGGCGGGCTGCTGCCTGCACACCGTAAGCGCCTGCACCAAGGTTGATGGTATTCAGGTAATTCTCAAGGATTACATTTTTATCATTGATCTTCTTCTCAATCTCAATGGCAAGGTACTGCTCCTGAAGCTTACGCGTAAATCTTTCAACTTGGGTGGACTCGTTGGTCCAGTTGGTGAAGACATTGTTCTTCAGAAGCTGCTGGGTAATGGTACTTGCACCCTCTGAAAAGCCTCCGCTGGTAAGTGCTTTCACACCGGCACGGAGAATACCTCTCACATCGATTCCGTTATGCTCGTAAAAACGCTCATCCTCAATGGCAACGACTGCATGCTGCAGATCCTCGGGAATCTGGTCGATGGATACCGGAAGACGGTTGGCATTAGGTGCTGCCAGCTTACGGATCTGGTTTCCATTGCAGTCGTAGAGGAAAGTAGCATAGCCAAGGGGCATGATGTCCACTTCATCTACATTCGGTGTATTGGCAAGGATTCCGCGGATGGAACCGATTCCAAGACTGGATACCCCGACGCAAAGGGCAATCAGACCGATGAAAAGGACTCTGATAAACGAAACATGAGCTCTTTTCCCCATCATGGACGAGCGGGAAATAAGAGAATTCCGCTTCTTAGAGGCCGATTTTTTTCCGTAGTTCATGATAAACCTCCTTTATAATCCGTTCTATTATATCAAATCTCAATTCGTAAATAAACCCTAAAATCGAATATTTCTGTGAACTCTTTACCAAATTCGTTCCCATCTTAAGGCATTTTTTCCAGAAAAAAGAATTTCTATGCTTTATTATAGCAGATGGTGGGCTGCTCTTTTGAAAAATGCATTTTCCTGGGGTGGAAACCAGGGAGAATTCATGTTAAACTATAGGAAAACGGATGTCCAGGCAGGAAATGGACATCTGTGGAGAAACAAGCTTGGAGGTTCCGGTATGCTGGAAAATTATAAGACCATCTATGCTGGCGGTGAGGGAGAGATCACAGAGAAAAAATCCCGTTTTATTGCCACTGTCCGTCTGGTAGAAAAAGAAGAGGACGCTCTTGCTTTTATAGAAGAAATGAAGAAGAAATACTGGGACGCCAGACATAACTGTTACGCCTATTCCATCGGGGAACACCGGGAATTTACAAGATGCAGTGATGACGGCGAGCCCTCAGGAACTGCAGGCAGGCCTATGCTGGATGTGATTCTCGGAGAGGACATCTACAATGTAGCCGTGGTTGTCACCAGATACTTCGGAGGCGTGCTTCTTGGCACAGGCGGTCTTGTGAGGGCTTATTCCGGAGCCGTGCAGGCAGGCCTTGGGGCAAGCAAGGTAATTGAGAAGCATCACGGCATTTCCCTGGCGCTTACAGCGGATTATACAGCCATCGGCAAGCTGCAGTACATTGCCGGGGAAAATCAGCTGCCCATTCTTGACACAGAATATACGGACAGAGTGATTATGCACCTTCTTGTGCCAAATGACCAGGCAGGAAGAATTGAGAAAACCATCACAGAAGCCACCAGCGGAAGAGTGAAGATGGAGAAGGAAAAAGAGTTGTATTTTGCGGATGTGGACGGCGAGATCATAGTATTTGACCATTAAAAATAAAAATGCTCAGGGAATATTCGGCAGCTGCGAATTTCCCTGAGCATTTGTGCACTCATATGTGATTTATGATCAGCATTTCTCTGGTTCCGGATAATCTACGCCGAAGGTATCCACTGTCATGGATTTGATCTTCTGTTCGTCAAGAGGTCTGTCGCTGTAGTCGGTATCGGTCTCGGCAATCTTGTTCACAACATCCATTCCCTCGATCACTTTGCCGAAAGCAGCGTATGCGCCGTCAAGATGCGGAGCATTCTTGTGCATGATGAAGAACTGGCTTCCTGCTGAATCCGGATGCATGGCTCTTGCCATGGAAAGAACGCCCTCAGTATGTCTTAAGTCATTCTTCACGCCGTTCTGTGCGAACTCACCCTTAATGCTGTATCCCGGGCCGCCCATTCCGGTTCCGTCCGGGCATCCACCCTGGATCATAAATCCGCAGATAACGCGGTGGAAGATCAGTCCGTCATAAAAGCCCCTCTTCACAAGGCTGATAAAGTTATTTACAGTATTCGGTGCGATTTCCGGATATAATTCTGCTTTCATCACATCGCCATTCTCCATGGTGATGGTAACAACTGGATTTGCCATAGTTTAATCTCCTTTTTCAAAAAGTATTGTATTTCGTTATTCGTTCTATTATAATATGCAAAGAACAATTCTGCAAGGAAAAACGGTTAAAAAGGAGCTTTACAAAGCTATGATAAAAGAAACATTCAGCCCCGAGGAGACCTTTTCATTTGGAAAATGGATCGGGGAAAATGCCCTTCCCGGTCAGGTATATACCCTGGTTGGAGATTTAGGGGTAGGCAAGACGGTTTTCACCCAGGGAGTGGCCGCAGGGCTTGGCATCACAGAGCCTGTGAACAGTCCCACCTTTACCATTATTCAGGAATATGAGACAGGGCGCATGCCCTTTTACCACTTTGATGTATACCGGATCGGGGACATTGAAGAGATGGAGGAAATCGGCTACGATGATTACTTCTACGGAAACGGAATCTGCCTCATCGAGTGGGCGAACCTGATCGAGGAAATCCTGCCGGAACACATCATTGAGATCACCATTGAGAAAAATCTGGAGAAAGGTTTCGACTACCGTAAGATCACGGTAACCGGACTTCCGGAATAAAAGTCCCCGGACAAGACTTCCGGCTTCAGAGAAAAAAGCCAAAAGCGGGGCAGACAAGGAGAAAATATGAAGATTTTAGGATTAGACAGCTCAGGAATCGTCGCTTCCGTAGCCATAGTGGAGGAGGACAACCTGATCGCCGAATATACAGTGAATTACAAAAAGACACATTCCCAGACACTTCTTCCCATGCTGGATGAGCTGGCGAAGATGACAGAACTGGACATGGACACCATTGATGCTATCGCAGTAGCAGCAGGACCGGGCTCCTTCACCGGACTTCGTATCGGATCTGCCACAGCCAAGGGACTTGGTCTTGCGTTGAAGAAGCCTCTTGTGGAGATCCCCACAGTGGACGCTCTGGCGTACAATTTATATGATGCGAAGGCTTTGATCTGCCCGATCATGGATGCAAGAAGAAGCCAGGTTTATACGGGAATCTACCGCTTTGAGGACCATAAGCTGGTGACGGTGGAAGCACAGATGGCAGTGCCTATGATGGAAATGATCGACAAGCTGAATGAGAGAGGGGAAGAGGTAATCTTCCTTGGAGACGGTGTTCCTGTTTTTGCGAAAATGATCCAGGAGAATCTGAAGGTGCCCTATTCCTTCGCACCTGCACATGTGAACAAGCAGAGAGCCGCAGCAGTCGCAGCTCTTGGCGCACTCTACGCGAAAGAGGGCAAGGTGGTAACGGCCATGGAGCATGTGCCGGAATATTTAAGGGTTTCCCAGGCTGAACGGGAACGTGCGCAGAAGCTGAAGGAGCAGGAAGCTGCAGGCGAGGCTGCAAAGAACGAGGTGCAGCCATGATCCTTCGGGAAATGCTGGTGGATGACCTGGAACAGGTAATGAAGATCGAGACAGAGCTTTTTTCACCGCCCTGGACCAAGGAGGGATTTTTTACCTATCTCACACGTAAGGACGCCATGTTCCTGGTGGTGGAAGAGAAAGGGGAAATCCTGGCTTACTGCGGGCTTCTTATGGTTCTGGATGAAGGGGACATTACCAATGTGGCAGTGCGTCCGGACAGACAGAGAGAGGGAATTGGGCATTTTCTCATGGACAGCCTGATCCGCCTTGCGGAACAGCAGGGGATTACCACCATCCATCTTGAGGTTCGTGTTGGAAACAGGACGGCAATCCGTCTTTACGAAAGAATGGGATTTACAAGAGACGGGATCCGCAAAAAATATTATACGGATCCCGTGGAAGATGCTTTACTTATGACGAGGCAGGCACAGAAGGTTCCACAAAATTAAGAACAAGGCTGCAAGACAGCTGAATATAAGACCAAGGGACTTACCGGGCGCATGGAATTCAAGTACGATTTCATGTGCCCCTTTTTGTAAAGGAAATCCAACGAAGGCTTTGTTAACCTGAACCGGGGTCACTTCAGTGCCGTCCACATAAGCTTTATAGCCATTAGAATAGGTATAGGAGGTAACGAAATAGCCATCCTCTGGCATGGTAATGGTGCCGTTTACAATCTGTTTTCCAGCGGTGTCATGTTCTTGAAACGTTACCACTCCCGGATGGGAAAGGGCAGACAAAGGAATGGTGTAAGCGGAAACATTTTTTATTTCATAATCCCCCTTGGAAAATGTGATTTTCAGGGAATCCCGATCCTGGTCACTGGATAACATATAGCTGAAGGTATGATTGTTGTTTGGATAAGGAGCCAGGGAACCGGAAAGCCGGTTGCGGACGCCATCAATAATAATAGAAACGTCCCGTTCCCCGTCGTATTCTACATCAAAGGAAATCAGCAAAATAGTGGAAGCTGTCAGCGTTTCGGGCAGCTTTTTCTCCACTGTGATGTTCTTTTTGGAAGTTTCCCTGGAGAAGAAATCTCCGGGAAGCGTGTAGTTCTTCATCTGGGAAACATAGGGCGTGGATTTTAATGCCGTATCATCACTGGCACCAGAAACAATCGTACGGTTTGCAAGGGTATCCAGGTTTTCCGGGTAGGAAAGCTGGTCGTAATCGTCCTCTGTCATCAGCGCCGTGCTTCCATAGGCAAAGGGCAGAACATTTTCATTTTCCGCAAGCACATGTCCCTCTTTTTCCTGAAGCACCGTGTATCCGGCAGGAACCTTATCTGCCTTGGTCTGAATGTAGCGCACGCCCATCAGGTATTCCTGGAAAGGATTTTCATCGGCAGTCATTGCCACACGGTTGCGGATGCTGATGGGCATTTTCAGAATGTCATAAATCAGATTGTTGTAGGTACTGTTGGTAATAGAAGAATACAGGGTACTCTTGTTCTGATCTCCGGTGATCACATAATTGGTATTGTTGGAAGGATGCTCAATAATGTCAAAACGTGACTGCGTATTTTCACAGTAACCTTCCAGATCCTCCTGGGAAAAATAATCCCTGGATTCATCAGAGCGGGAGGCGTACCGTTCTTCCTGACCCTTGGCAAGATAAAGCATAGCCGGGACCGCGCAAAGAAGAACCAGTCCGCAGATGTTTGCAAAAAGCGGCCTGCATGGAAGAGAAAACTCCTTCTTTTCCAGGAAAAGGGAAATCGTCACCACCAAAAGAAGCAAAATCAGGTCAGCCATAGTAAGGTGACGCACCTGGTCATTGCGAAGCAGGAAAACAAGCTGCACGATCACCGGAATGGCACAAAGCAGCGTCAGGGGCAGGCTGTGGCGTATTTTTTTCAAATGAAGGCCTTCCAGCGCCTGGGCTGTGAGATACAGGATCAGGGGAAGGAAAGGAATCAGGCTTTTGGGCCGCACGTATAAAGTTGCATTTAAGATCCAGTAAAAAATGTCAAAAAACAGCAGTGCAAAAATAGCAATGGCAAGCTTGCGGGTCCTTTTTTCCCGGATACAGAGAAACAGGGCATAGAGGCAGATTACCGTAAGGCCGCAGCCGTAAGGACTGTAAAGGATGCTGTCAAGGGTTGGGTTCACACCCAGGATCTTTAAAAGGGAGGTGCTGTTTCCAGTGTCTTTTTTGTTCCCCAAAATAGCAAGTCCGGTTGGCAGAAGGAGAAACATGTTCATGGATACCGCAATGGACACGTCGAGAATATAGTTCCACCAGATTTTATGCTTTAATTTTTTACGGATGGTTTCCTCTGCATTCTGGAGGAAATCCGGCAGCAGATGAAATATGTAAAGAATGCACGCCGTAAAGCAGGACGGGAAAAAATAAAAGCTGTGCAAAATGCAGAAAAACAGGGAAATCACCAGCCCTACATGGGGACGAAAACGGTATTTTGCGGCTTTTCGCACATCCAGGATCTGATCCAGAAACATAAAGGCCAGGATCAGAAATGGCATATAATTTACAAACATAATCTGTCTGTGCGCCTGGAAAAAGCAGTTTGCAGTGAGATAAAAAAATCCGCATGCAAAGCTGGTAAAATCAGAAAATCCCTTTCTGTGAAGCCAGTAATAAATAAGTCCTCCGCCCAAAAGAATTTCCAGTATGGCGTATCCCTGAATGAAATAGGCCATTGCAATACCTGGGAAAAGGTAGGAAATCAGCACATCCGGCCGCATGAAACCGTAATAGGACAGGGAAAAGAAGTTGGTTCCTCCGCCGAGCCCTGTGAAATCTGGAAAAAGCTGTCCGGTAGCATAGAAATTTTTTCTCATATAATCCGCAATGGTCATATGCTGGGAGTACCAGTCTGTCTGGGAACCAAACCAGGATCCCTCCGGAATCAGTCTCCAGATGAGAAAGCTTCCCGCAGATAGAAGAAGCAATAAAATAACAAAATTTCTCCGGGTGAATTTTTGAGGTCTGCTGCAGAAAATCATAGTAAGTCCTTTCTTGAGTCCTAAAGCTGTTGTGGCAGGTTGTTAACTGTAATTTTGATATCAAAACACATTGTATGCCGTTTGTCAAGTTACAGTGCCTGATTTTACAGGGAAAAGCTTAAGAGAAAAGGCGGGAAAATCTGAAGAATTTCTGAATATTTTCCCGATTCACAAGTCCAGCCACTTGTTTTAGTAAACCGCTTGTGTTAAACTTTCCCAGAGAATGTTAAATGAAAAGAGGATATTTTAATATATGTTAGATGTTTGTCTGGTTGGAACCGGAGGAATGATGCCACTTCCAAGAAGGTGGCTGACTGCCCTGATGACCCGGTATAAAGGAAGCAGTCTTCTCATTGACTGCGGTGAGGGAACCCAGGTTGCCATTAAGGAAAAAGGCTGGAGCTTCAAGCCCATTGACGTGATCTGCTTCACCCATTTTCACGGCGACCACATCAGCGGCCTTCCGGGACTTCTTCTTACAATGGGAAATGCGGAGCGCACAGAGCCATTGACTTTGATTGGCCCGAAAGGCCTTGAGAGAGTGGTAAATGCTCTTCGGGTGATCGCGCCTGAGCTTCCTTTTGAACTGAAATTTATTGAGATCAACGGTCCGGAACAGGTTTTTGAGATTAATGGCTACCGGATCACGGCATTTCGCGTAAACCACAATGTACTTTGCTACGGATATACTCTGGAGATTCTTCGTCAGGGGAAATTTTCCCCGGAGCGTGCCCGTGAGCAGGGAATTCCTCTGGAATACTGGAATCCGCTGCAGAAGGGAAATGTAATCGAGGCAGACGGCGTGACATACACACCGGATATGGTGTTAGGACCTGCTAGAAAAGGCCTGAAGGTTACTTACACCACAGATACCCGCCCAACAGAATCCATTGTGAAGCATGCCCCGGGTTCTGATCTTTTTATCTGCGAGGGAATGTACGGGGAGGATGACAAGCTGGAGAAGGCAAAGGGTTATAAGCATATGACCTTCCGCGAGGCTGCCGCCCTTGCAAGAGACGCCGGAGTGAAGGAAATGTGGCTGACCCATTACAGCCCGTCACTGATCCGCCCGGATGAATATATGGATATGGTAAGAGGAATTTTCCCCAATGCTTATCCAGGCAAAGATGGAAAAACAATGGAATTAAATTTTGAAGAGGATTAAAGAATGAAAGATACATTAATTCTTGCAATAGAGAGCTCCTGTGACGAAACTGCAGCTTCCGTAGTAAAAAACGGCAGGACCATTTTATCAAACGTGATCTCTTCCCAGATCGCACTTCATACCTTATATGGAGGCGTTGTGCCGGAAATCGCGTCACGCAAGCATATTGAGAAAATAAACCAGGTGATCAAGGAGGCACTGAAAGAGGCGGGTGTCACCCTGGATGATCTGGATGCAATCGGTGTTACCTACGGTCCCGGACTTGTAGGTGCCCTTCTTGTAGGCGTAGCAGAGGCCAAGGCAATTGCATATGCAAAGAAGCTTCCCCTTGTAGGCGTTCATCACATCGAGGGACACGTTTCCGCCAACTATATTGAGCATCCTGACCTGGAACCGCCGTTTCTGTGTCTGATCGTATCTGGCGGACATACCCATCTTGTAATCGTAAAGGACTACGGCGAGTTTGAGATTCTGGGACGCACCAGGGATGATGCAGCGGGAGAGGCCTTTGACAAGGTTGCCCGTGCCATTGGACTTGGTTATCCGGGAGGACCTAAGGTGGATAAACTGGCCCGTGAGGGAAATCCGGATGCCATTGTTTTCCCAAAAGGAAAGCTGGGGGACTGCCCATACGATTTCAGCTTCAGCGGCGTGAAGTCTGCAGTTTTGAACTATATCAACAATGCCCAGATGAAAGGGGAGGAGATCAACCGCGCAGATCTTGCCGCTTCCTTCCAGAAATCTGTGGTAGACGTACTGGTGGAGCATACCATGCTTGCAGCCAAGGACTATCATATGGATAAAATTGCCATTGCAGGCGGCGTTGCATCCAACGGTGCCCTTCGTGAGGCTATGACCAGAGCATGTGAAAAAAGAGGATACAAATTCTACCGTCCGTCCCCGATCTTCTGTACAGACAATGCGGCAATGATCGGCGTTGCGGCTTACTATGAGTATATAAAAGGAACCCGTCACGGCTGGGATCTGAATGCGGTTCCAAATCTGAAGCTGGGAGAAAGATAATGGAGCAGGGCAGATGTACAGCCATTGTTCTGGCAGCAGGACAGGGCAAAAGAATGCACAGCAAAATACAGAAACAGTTTCTGGAAATAGGAGGGAAACCCATTCTGTATTATTCTATGGAGTGTTTTCAGAAGAGCCCGCTGATCCAGGATATAATTCTGGTGACGGGAGAAGATATGATTTCCTATTGCCAGAGTGAAATTGTGGAGAAATATGGCTTTACCAAGGTTTGCAAAGTGACTGCAGGCGGAAAAGAGCGCTATGATTCCGTGTATGCGGGACTTTTGTGCTGTCAGGATACCGATTATGTGTATATTCATGATGGAGCCAGACCCTTTGTCACAGAGGAGATGATCCAGAGAGGCTATGAGGCTGTGAAAAGGACAAATGCGTGCGCTATGGGCATGCCATCCAAGGATACCGTGAAGCTTGCAGATCCGTCAGGCTATATTAAAGAGACCCCGGACCGCAAAAATGTATGGAATATTCAGACTCCTCAGATATTTTCTTATGATCTGATTCGCGGAGCCTATGAAAGCATCCGTAAGAAAGACATGAGTAATGTGACAGATGACGCCATGGTAGTAGAGCAGGAGACGGGAACGAAGATCCTTCTGGTGGAGGGATCTTATCAGAATATTAAGATCACAACCCCGGAAGATCTGGCGGTTGCGGAGGCTTTTTTGCGATATTGAACGAATTTTTGAAAAAAATAAAAAATCTTGTTGACACCAAAAGGATTTGATGATAAAATACGTTTTGCACTGACAGAGACAACCTCTTGAGTGAAGGACAACTCCTGATGTGCGAAACGGTTTTATTTGATCATTTATGGAGAGATATCGAAGTGGTCATAACGAGGCGGTCTTGAAAACCGTTTGTCCGCAAGGGCGCGTGGGTTCGAATCCCACTCTCTCCGCTTGTTAAGAACTTTGAAAAATAATTAAAAAAAGTTCTTGACAAATTAAGAAACATCGGTTATACTAAACAAGCTTTCGTAAGAGAGCAAACAACAACACAGAGAACTACTTAGTAAGTAGGACAATTTGGAGAAGTACCCAAGCTGGCCGAAGGGGCTCCCCTGGAAAGGGAGTAGGTCGTTAATAGCGGCGCGAGGGTTCAAATCCCTCCTTCTCCGCTTTGAATTTCTTTGAAAAAGAAATTTAAAAAAGTTGTTGACAAACATTTGAACATATGATAATATGAACAAGCTGTTTTGAAAACAACAGCAAATAACCTTGATAACTAAACAGTGAAACACATACGATTCTCGAAAATTTCTTTTACAAACATCATTCGAAGAGAATGAACTTTTTAGAACAGTAATGACGAGAGATAACTAAGCTAGTTGGTTGTCTTGAGTGAATCAAACATTTTATCAGAGAGTTTGATCCTGGCTCAGGATGAACGCTGGCGGCGTGCTTAACACATGCAAGTCGAACGGGAAATACTTTATTG
>NZ_JACOOT010000003.1:0-211536 GCF_014287535.1 Blautia segnis
GCAGAGGTGGTTGCAATGAGTATATTTGAATATGACCGGGAATGGGAAGAAGAGATTTTACGAAAAGAAGAATTTGAGGCCGGGAAAGAAATGGGAAAAGAGCTTGGAGAAAAACTTGGCAAGGAAGAAGAACGGAAGAATACAGAAAAAGAACGCCACCGCGCAGACTCAGAAAAAATGCGCGCAGATTCGGAAAAAATACGGGCTGACAATGCAGAAAAGGAACTTTTGCTTCTGAAAGAAAAACTTGCTTTGTTGGAGCGGAAGTAAGGTGTGACATTTGAGTTTATAGAACCAGGGAATGACAGTGGTGAGACTGATGGATTCCCTGGTTCTGTTTTACGGATGTTATTGATAAAAGTGCTGCACGAAACGTAAGAACTGTTTTACGTGGGGCTTGAGGATGCGGTTTTTGCTGTAGACGATGTAAAAGGTACGCATGGCCTTTTCGTGGTTCAGAGGGAACATGAGAATCTGGTGTGTGGCAGCCAGGTCCTGGGCGGAGCAGGCGGATAAAATGGAGATGCCAAGTCCTTCTGCCACAGACTTGCGGATGGCTTCCAGATCGTTCATTCGTGCCACAACATGCAGACTGGTATCCGGAATATTATGGGATTCCAGATAACGGTCAATTTCCTTTTTGGTACCAGATCCGCTTTCCCGCATAATAAACGGCTCATCCAGAAAATCAGAAAAATCCAGAGTACCAAGATCTGCCTTTACCTGATATTTCAGGTAATGCTCATTCACAGGCGTGGCAATTACCAGTTTGTCCGTTCGAAAAGGAATGAAGCAGCAGTCTGGTTCCTCGAAAGTATTTCCCACAAGTGCCAGATCCACGCTTCCGTCCAGCACCCTGGACACGGCCCCCAGGCTGTCCGACTGCCAGGAATGGAAATAGACATCCGGAATCTGACAGGTAAAAGCACTGAGAATCTCCGGAAGCAGATAAGAGGAAGGAATGGTGGAAACTGCTAGATCTACAATCTTTTTATTGATTCCAGTAAATTCTTCTATAATATTGCTGCGCATATTCAGAATGTTGGAAGCACAGTCATAAAGCTGAAGTCCTCTTTGGGTGATGGTCAGCTTCTTGGTGGTGCGGATCAGCAGCCGGGAGTTTAGTTCCTGCTCCAAGGACTGGATGTGTGCACTGATGGTAGGCTGGGTCAGATTCAGCTGCCTGGCCGCTTCGGAAAAGCTTTTATTTTCAACTACAGCCACGAAGGCTTCTAATTGTTTAAATTCCATAGAGTTATGAGTGCGAAGATCTCGCAGTCCTTTCCTAAAATTAAATATCCAGAATTTTCTTTAGCCCATCAATTGCCGTATCCAGTTCTTCCTCTGTATTTTCTGGTCCAAAGGAAAAGCGGATGGTTCCGGCAGGATAGGTGTCAAGCGTTTTGTGGGCGTTAGGGGCGCAGTGCAGCCCAACTCTTGTCATAACACTGTATTCACTATCCAGTCTCCAGGCAACCTGTGCCAAGTCCTGCTCTGGCGTCTGAATGGAAACAACAGCAGTTCGATCCTGCAGATCATTCTTTCCCACAATACGGATATGCTTTCCGGTATCATCAAGTTCCAGCAGTTTTTCCAGAAAATATCCGGTCAGCTTCATTTCCCTCTGGTACAGCTGTGCCATATGAGTTTCAAAATTTTCCTCTCCGTTTTTCAAAAATAAAAGTGCCTGATGCAGTCCATAGATTCCCGGAAGATTGGGCGTTCCGGATTCAAAACGATCCGGCAAAAAATCCGGGATTTCTTCTGTATGGGATACGCTTCCCGTTCCTCCGGAAATCAGCGGTTCCATTAATTCTGCTATTTCCTGTGTAACCAGAAAGCCCCCTGTGCCTTGAGGCCCGCGAAGCCCTTTATGACCGGTAAAAGCCAGGGCATCAATGTGAAATTTCTCCATATCAACAGGCAGAATCCCGGCTGTCTGAGCAGTATCTACAATGAAAAAAAGGTAATGCTTCCGGCAAATTTCCCCAAGTTCTGCCAGGGGCATGCAGGTTCCGCAAACATTGGAAGAATGAAGGGTGACGATGGCTCTGGTGTTGGGGCGGATCAAAGGTTCCACCTGTTCCGGGATCATAGAGCCGTCTTCTCTGCAAGGAATACGATCGAAAGTAATTCCATGGGAGGTCAGCTGCACTACAGGACGCATCACCGCATTGTGTTCCATGGCGGAAACTAGAATGTGATCACCCGGTTTTAGAAGTCCTTTCAGGATAAAATTCAGGCTGGTGGTGATATTGGGGGTAAAGATCACATTTTTACATTTTGGAAAATGAAACAGCTGGGCGAGAAGCTGGCGGGTTTCATAAATGACCTCTTCTGCGGAGTATGCGCTGGAATAGCAGCCGCGGTTTACGTTGGCTCCGTTTAAAGTCAGGTAATCCATCATGGCCTGGGCCACCCCAGGCGCCTTTGGAAAAGAGGTGCTGGCATGATCGAGATATATGCGGTTCATAGTGACGAAATCCTTTCTTGAAAGTTTTTATTTGTATCCTATCATACCATAATCTATCGAAAATATCTATAAATACACAAAATAATCCCCCATAATCAATTAGAGTTTTCTGACAAAAAATGTTAAAATAAAGGAAAGAGTTGACACTTGTACAAGGAGGAAAGAGTATGAAAGAAAGTTTGTCAAAGAAAGAGACGCCTATGATCATTGGAGCGGGCGTCATCATTGGAATCATTGCAGTGGCTCTGGTCTATTTCGGAAACCCTGCAAATATGGGTTTCTGTATTGCATGTTTCCTGCGTGATACCACAGGTGCCCTGGGATTTCATTCCGCAGCGGCAGTGCAGTACATACGTCCGGAGATTGTGGGACTGGTTCTTGGTTCCTGCATCCTGGCCCTTGCAACCAAAGAATTCAAGCCAAGAGGCGGCTCTGCACCTGTCACCCGTTTTGTCATTGGAATGTTCGTTATGATCGGATGCCTGATGTTCCTTGGTTGTCCGTTCCGTATGATCCTTCGTCTTGCAGGCGGTGACTGGAACGCCATTTTTGGGCTGATTGGATTTATTGTTGGAATTCTGGCTGGCGTATTTTTCCTGAAAAAAGGATACACTCTGAAACGTTCCTATAAGATGCAGCCGGTTGAGGGTGTCATTTTCCCGGTCGTGGAAATTGGAATTCTGGTACTTCTGATCGCGGCACCTGCATTTATTCATTTCACAGAAGCAGACGGCGGCCCTGGCGCAAAGCATGCGGCAATTGCCATTTCCCTGATTGCAGGACTTGTAGTTGGTGCCCTGGCACAGAGAACCCGTCTTTGCATGGTTGGCGGTATCCGTGATGTAGTTCTGTTTGGAGAATGGAAGCTGCTTCTTGGATTTGTTGCAATTCTGGTAAGTGCCCTGATCGGAAATATGATTCTTGGATATTTCCATCCTGGATTTGCAGGACAGGCAATCGCGCACACAGATGGTCTGTGGAATGCACTTGGAATGGCACTGGCTGGATTTGGCTGCGTGCTTCTTGGCGGCTGCCCACTTCGTCAGCTGGTACTGGCAGGAGAAGGAAATACAGATTCCGCAATTACTGTATTTGGACTGATGGCTGGCGCAGCTGTGGCTCATAACTTTGGGCTTGCTTCTTCTGGCGAAGGCCCTACAGCAAATGGAAAGGCAGCAGTTATAATTGGATTTGTTGTGCTGTTTGTGATCGCGGCAGTTAACTCTGCACGTAAGGCAGAGAGTTAAAAGGCAATAAAGTCCAATATGACCTTGGATCAAAATCCTGTCAACCAATACAGATAAGAGATTATTCAGTTGAAACGCAGCAGAAATTTCATCTTCAAAGAAAGGGGATTTCATTTATGAAAACAGTAGACGCAAGAGGCCTTTCCTGTCCGGAGCCTGTGATCCGCACCAAGAATGCTCTGGCATCCGGGGAAAAGGCATACACCGTAATGGTAGATAACGTAACCGCAAGAGAGAACGTATCCCGTTTTGCCATGCATCAGGGATATCAGGTTTCCTGGAAAGAGGACGGGGAAGATTTCATTCTGACCCTGGAAAAATAATGGAAGACTATATTGCCACATTTTTTTCCCATTTCGGAGCGATGGCATTTAAGAAAAAATGTGACAAAGAAGGCTACCCGGCTGTGATCATGCCGGTGCCGAGAAATTTAAGCTCCTCCTGCGGAACCTGCGTGAAATTCACCGGAACCGCAGAGAAAGCCCGGAACTGGAACTCAGATGAATTAGAACAGCTGGCCCAGGTTCTGGAAAACGGAACCTTTCAGGTAATCTGGCATAGCTAAAAAAAAGAGAAGCAGCGCGCCCTCTATCATCTTTTACAAAGTGATAGAAAGGCAGCGCTGCTTTGTGGTTTATGGGTATATTTGCATATCCATATAAAGTTTGCTAGAATGGAAACCAATGAAACGAAATCAGAAAGAAGGTGTATCTTTGAAAGAAACAGAGAAATCCAACTATGACCAGGTAATCGAGAACTGGCGTCTGAAATTCCTGGAAATGGATCAGGAGAAACTGACCCGGAAGTTTCATCTGGAGGCGGACGAAGAGGCGCTGTATATCGTATATTTTTCCAGGAAGCTTCGGATCGACCGGAAGAGCGGAGTGATTACGGATCAGGGGGTGCATCCGGGCTTTGACACCGTGATGAATATTTACAACACCTTTTATTATGCATCCGAACATCCCGTTGCATCTGGAAATCTGGTGGCCTTCCGCCAGGTAAAAAGAGTGTATCCTTTCGAGGCTGCCTACCGAAGAACTATCATTTCCAAACTGCAGACCATCTTTTCCGGGAAAACACAGGAACTGAAAATGGCATGTGAAGCCCTTGGCGGCACGCCGCTTCCACAGGGAGATGTAGGTTATATGCTGCCTGTTTTCCCGTTTTTAAACATAGCCGTTCTTTTCTGGGATGGGGATGAGGAGTTCGATGCCCAGGCAAACATGCTGTTTGATTCGGAAATCACAGAGTTTATGCATGAAGAAAATGTAGTCTGTGTGGCAGCTGATGCAGTCTATTATCTGACCCTGGCAGCAGGCCTTCCCGGGGAAAAAATTTACGCAGAGTAATAAAATCCATCCAACCTTACAAAATCGTAAGTTTCCCACCGCATTTTGTAACCTGATTCGATGGCAGTGACCTGATTTTTTCACTATACTGTCAGACATAGTAAAGAAAGAGAGGACATAAAACATGCCATTGCTTGAAGTTACAAACCTGAAGAAAATATATACCACCCGCTTCGGCGGCAATAAAGTACAGGCCTTATCCAACGTAAATTTCTCCGTGGAAAAAGGAGAATTCGTTGCCATCATGGGAGAGAGCGGTTCCGGAAAAACCACCCTTCTGAATATTCTTGCGACTCTGGATAAGCCAACCTCCGGAGAGATTCTTCTGGACGGAAAAAGCCTGGTGCACATTTCCGACAAGGAGGTTTCCGCATTCCGAAGAAAAAATCTGGGATTTGTATTCCAGGATTTTAATCTTCTGGATACCTTTAGTTTAAGAGACAACATTTACCTTCCGCTGGTGCTTGCCGGGGAAGATTACCGGGAAATGGCACAGAAAATCCGCCCCATTGCCCAGGCCCTTCACATTACCGAGCTTCTGGAAAAATATCCCTATGAGGTATCTGGCGGTCAGAAGCAGCGCTGCGCAGTGGCAAGAGCACTGATCACAAACCCACGGCTGGTGCTGGCAGATGAGCCGACAGGCGCCCTGGATTCCAAGGCAGCCAATGCTCTTCTGAATGTATTCGGAGAAGTAAATAGGCAGGGACAGACTATTCTTATGGTTACGCACAGCGCACAGGCAGCAAGCCGGGCTTCCAGAGTCCTTTTCATCAAGGACGGTGAGGTATTCCATCAGATTTACCGAGGGGAAAAAACAAAAGAAGAAATGTACCAGATGATTTCCGATACTCTTACCATATTGATGACAGGCGGTGAATATCATGCGTAATGGACTTTTTGCAAAGCTGGCACTGGTAAACATAAAGAAAAACCACCAGACCTATGTGCCTTACATTCTGGCGAGCCTGTTCGATGTGGCAATGCTGTATATGATGCTGTTTATCA
Organism: Blautia segnis; assembly: GCF_014287535.1. Lineage (NCBI taxonomy): Bacteria > Bacillati > Bacillota > Clostridia > Lachnospirales > Lachnospiraceae > Blautia > Blautia segnis. The sequence continues at coordinate 6,081 of NZ_JACOOT010000003.1, forward strand.
ACAATAATGCAGGAATGAAAAGGATCCGCCATAGTGGGGATGTGCTGATGATCACCAGCATGGGTGTGGGAATTATCATTATTTTTTCCTTTATTTTTCTTCTGTACAGCAACAGTTTTCTAATGAAGCGAAGACAGAAGGAACTGGGACTTTACAATATTCTGGGTCTGGAAAAAAGGCACATCAGTATTGTGATGAGTATGGAAACCGTGATTACTTCTTTGATCAGTTTAGCAGGAGGAATTCTTGTAGGAATTCTGGGAAGCAAGCTTGTCCTTTTGCTGCTTCTGAAGCTGATTCGGCTGCCGGCTGCGTTTGGATTTGAAATAGGCATTCAGGCAATCATCACTTGTCTGGAAGTGTATGGCGTTATATTTGCAGTGATTCTTCTGGTAAACATACGGAAAGTATATAAGGCAAAGCCAATTGAACTTCTTAAGGCAGAAAATGCAGGAGAGCGGGAACCAAAAGCAAAGTGGCTGATGGCCCTGATTGGATTTATCTGCCTGTTTGCAGGATATTATATTGCAGTTACCACGGAATCCCCTTTGTCTGCCCTGGCACTGTTTTTTGTTGCCGTCTTGCTGGTTATGGCAGGAACCTATCTGCTTTTTACAGCAGGAAGCATTGTAATTCTGAAAATCATGCGCTGGAACAAGAAATTTTACTATAAGGCAAAGAATTTTACTGCCATTTCCGGTATGCTTTACCGAATGAAGCAAAATGCGGTGGGACTTGCAAGTATCTGTATTTTAAGTACCGGCGTGCTTTTGATGGTATCCACTACGGTATGCCTGAATTCCGGAATTGATGACATTATTAATCTGCGCTGTCCATCAGATGTGAGCGTGATGTACAAAGCGGATTCAAAGGAACAGCTGGAAAATATCAGAGCGAAGCTTTTGCAGGAAATTGAGGATCAGGCTTCTTACGAAAAATTAAATACGGAAATTAATTTTTCCAGCACTCTGGTTAAAGATGGGAGCGGCAACTGGAGATTTGAAAAATCAGATGGGAGTACCTTTTCCGAACTTCAAAACCAGCTGGAGACCCTTACCGTTGTTCCCCAGGAGGAATATTCCAGAATTACCGGTGAAGAAATTTCTCTTGAACCCGGTGAAGTCCTTGCTTACAGGGATGGAAAAGCAGGTGAAGATGCTCTGGAAATTCATGACAGCGTTTACCAGGTAAAAGAATGGCTGAAGGATTATGAATATGTGGGAGATAATTTTTCTTCCATGGATTCCATTAAGCTGATTGTAAATGATGAAGATTTCCAGAAGCTATATGAGGAACAGGCCGAGGCTTATGGAGGCGTTTCTTCTATGGCGTCCATGGAGATGGATGTTTATCTTAATGGAACAGAAGAGGAAAAAGAGGCTGATGCGTCGAAAATTCGTGACCTTGCCATGGAATTTTTTGATGGACAGAAGGAAGCGGGAAATCTCCCGGCAGAAAGCTATTGTATGACCTCTGTGCGGTACGAACTGTATGAAAGCTTCTACAGCTTGTTTGGCGGAATTTTGTTTCTTGGAATTTTCCTTGGCCTTTTGTTCTTAATGGGTGCAGCCATGATCATTTACTACAAGCAGGTTTCCGAGGGCTATGAGGATAAAGACCGTTTTGAAATCATGCAGAAGGTGGGTATGACCCACAAAGAGGTGAAATCCTCCATTCACAGACAGATCCTTATGGTATTTTTCCTTCCGCTTGGAATGGCGGCTCTTCATATTGCTATGGCATTTCCTATGGTAAAAAGACTGTTGGCGCTGTTCAGCATGACCAATATTGGTCTGTTTGCAGGATGTACGGTGATTACCATTCTGGTATTTGCTGTGATCTATGGAATTATTTACGGGCTTACAGCCAGAACCTATTATAAAATCGTAGAAAGAAGATAAGGGCAGGGTTGTATTTACCAGTGTAAAGTGTTACAATGAGATAGCCTGGGAGGCAAAAGAATGCTTCCCAGGCTATTTATGCGAAAAAAGCCTGACTGGTATTTCTAAAAAAGCAGACAGGCAGAAGAAACCGGAGGAAATCTCTCATGAAAAAAGAGAGCTTTAAGCAGGGAATTACAGATGGAATCCCCATTGCCCTGGGGTATCTGGCAGTTTCCTTTACGTTTGGCATGATGGCGGTGCAGGGCGGACTTACCATCTGGCAGGCAGTTCTGATTTCCCTGACCAATCTTACGTCAGCGGGACAGTTTGCGGGACTGGACATTATTATAGCAGGAGGCTCTCTGTGGGAGATGGCACTGACTCAGCTGATCATCAATTTGAGATACTGCCTGATGTCCTTCTCTCTTTCCCAGAAGCTGCGCAGGGATGAGCCCTGGGGACACCGCTATGGAGTGGCTTTTGGCGTGACAGACGAAATTTTTGGTGTCAGTGCCAGCAAGCCTGGCAAGGTCAGTGCTTTTTACAATTATGGCGTGATGAGCGTGGCTATTCCAGGCTGGACATTTGGCACCCTGCTTGGAGCGGTTTCCGGCAGTCTTCTGCCTGATTTTATTATGAGCGCACTTAGCGTGGCAATTTACGGAATGTTCCTGGCTGTGATCATTCCTCCTTCCAAGAAAAACAAAGCGGTGTTTCTGGTAGTGCTTGGAGCCATGGCAGTGAGTGCACTGTTCGCCTGGGTTCCGGTTTTATCAAAGGTATCATCCGGATTTGTGATCATTATCACTACCATTCTGGTTGCCGGAATTGCGGCTGTGCTTTGCCCGGTTGCAGAAGAAAACGAGAAGGAGGAAGCTCATGAAGCCTAATGTTTATATTTATATACTGGTTATGGCGGGAGTGACATACCTGATCCGTATGCTTCCCCTGGCATTGGCGAAGAAGGAGATTACCAATCCTTTTGTAAAATCTTTTCTGTTTTATGTGCCTTATGCCTGCCTTGCAGCGATGACCTTCCCGGCCATTTTGTCAGCAACGGCAAGTGTGGTCTCTGCTGTAGCCGGATTTATCGTAGCGCTGATCGCAGCCTACAGAGAAAAAAGCCTGCTGACCGTAGCCCTTTGGGCTTGCGCTGCAGTATTTATTGTAGAAAGAATAATGGCCTTTGCGGCGTAAGCATTTTGCAGTGCTTACGGTTCGCAAGGGCCATTTCTTTTCCGTATTTATTCTCCAAGAAATCCTAAATCAATTTCTCCGTCAAATACAGTAGTTGCCGGACCGGTCATGTAAACCTGATCGTCGCTTTCATCCCAGAAAATATTCAGGTCGCCTCCAAGAAGCTTCACAGTAACCGGCTGATTCCTGTCAACCAGTCCGTTTAAAATAGAAGAAACCGCAACTGCACAGGCTCCTGTACCGCAGGCAAGTGTTTCGCCGGAACCGCGCTCCCACACCCTCATCTGGACAGTGTGACGGTCGATTACCCTGACAAACTCTGTATTCACACGGTCCGGGAAGTTCACATGAGATTCAAAAGACGGTCCGATTTTCTCAATATCCAGTCCGTCTACATCATCCATGTAGACAATGGCATGAGGATTTCCCATGGAAACAGCTGTGAAACGGTAGGTCTGTCCGTTCACTTCGATCGGTGCATCGATCACCTGCTCATCCTCTGAAACAACAGGAATGAGAGATGCCTGAAGAATTGGTGCCCCCATATTTACCTTTACCATGCTGACCTTGCCGTCGCGGATGGAAAGATCCAGATATTTCACGCCGCTTTTGGTGGCAACGCTGATGCTGGTCTTGTTTACAATGCCGTAATCGTAGGCATATTTGGCAACGCAGCGGATTCCGTTTCCGCACATGGCACCCTGGGAACCATCCAGGTTATACATATCCATCTCACAGTCTGCAATGTCAGAGGGCTTGATCAGGATCAGCCCGTCAGAGCCAATGCCGAAATGGCGGTCACTTACAAACTTCGCCACCGCTGACGGGTCTTTCACAGTTTCTTTGAAGCAGTTCACATATACATAATCGTTTCCGATACCATGCATTTTTGTAAATTTCATAATAATTACCTCCTTGTATCCGGCGGGTAAACGCCTTGTTTTTATACTCCTCATCACGTGTCTCTATCTTATCATACCACAAGTCTGTTATGAAAAAGTGAATTTTTCCAAATTTTCTCAGAAAACAGGAAGCAAAAAAATAAGGAATCTTATGGAAAGTCTTGCATTTTTCACAAAAGCTGATAAAATGGGGGAAAGATAGATGAATGAATATGCGGGAACTATGCATAATTATTCCTGCATACAATTAAGAGGAGGAAAAAATATGAAAAAATTAACAGCTTTAGCACTTGGCACTGTAATGGCAGTTTCCATGACAGCTGGCGTATCCGCTGCAACTGTCGAGTCCAAGGATGACCTTAAGAACGCTACCATCGGCGTACAGCTTGGAACCACCGGTGATATTGAAGCAAGTGAATATGAGAAAGACGGCGCAACTGTTAAGCGTTACAGCAAAGGAAGCGAAGCAATCCAGGCACTTCTGGCAGGACAGATCGACTGTGTGATCATCGATTCCCAGCCAGCTCAGAAATTCGTTGAGAACGCAGACGGACTGAAAATCTTAGACGAGCCATTCGTAGAAGAAGAGTATGCAATCTGCCTGAAGAAAGGCAATGACGAGCTTCTTGACAAGATCAACGGAGCTTTAGAGGAACTCAAAGAAGACGGAACCGTTGATGATATCATGAATAACTACATCGGTGACAACATTGGTGAGACACCATATGAGTCCCCGGAAGATGTTGACCGTTCCAATGGAACACTGATAATGGCTACAAACGCTGAGTTCGAGCCATATGAATACCGTGAGGGTGACGCCATTGTAGGTATTGATGCGGATATCGCACAGGCAATCTGCGACAAGCTTGGATATGAGCTTGAGATCGACGACATGGAATTCGATGCAATCCTTGCAGCTGTACAGTCCGGAAAAGCTGACTTCGGTGCTGCCGGAATGACTGTTACAGAGGACCGTCTGGAGAGCGTTGATTTCACAGACACCTATGCAAACGCAAGCCAGGTTATCATTGTAAAAGCTGACTGATAGAAGAAATACAGTATAAGCTGCCCTGATCATGAGTCACCCTGAACGGCAATCCGCGAAGAACTGCCCCGGGGTGGCTCATCTGGTGTTATTGAATGCTGTGAATTCTGTTAAAGTAAAAAGGAAAAAAATATGTTTGAAAAATTTGGACACGATTTTTATATCAATTTTATAAAAGATGACAGATATACTTGGCTTCTGGATGGTCTGAAAAACACCATGATCATCACTGTATTTGCCCTTCTCATTGGTATCTGCATCGGTTTTCTTGTTGCGATCATCCGTTCCTCCCATGACAAATCCGGGAACTTCAAGATTGCAAATGCGATCTGCAAGGTTTATCTGACTGTCATCCGCGGTACCCCGACCGTCATCCAGCTGCTGATCATGAACTTCGTTGTGTTCGGATCTGTCAGCGTCAATGAAATCCTGGTAGGAAGCCTGGCGTTTGGTATCAACTCCGGTGCATACGTTGCGGAAATCGTCCGTTCCGGAATCATGTCCATTGACCAGGGACAGACAGAGGCAGGACGAAGCCTTGGACTTAATTTTACCCAGACTATGCGTCTGATCATTATTCCGCAGGCGTTCAAGAACGTGCTTCCTGCACTGGTAAATGAGTTTATCGTGTTGATCAAGGAGACATCCATCATCGGCTACATCGGAATGATGGACCTGACCAAGGGTGCTATGCTGATCCAGAGCCGTACCTACAATGCATTTATGCCTCTTCTGGCAGCGGCTGCAATCTACCTGATCGTGGTCATGGTACTGACCTTCTTTATGAATAAACTGGAGAGGAGACTGAGAACCAGTGAGCGTTGATAAGAGCAAAGTTTTGATCCAGGTACAGGATCTGAAGAAAGCATTTGGAGCAAACCAGGTACTGGATGGAATTTCCACAGATATCTGTCAGGGCGAGGTTGTTGCCATTATCGGACCTTCCGGTTCCGGAAAATCCACCTTCCTTCGTTCTCTGAATCTTCTGGAAGTGCCCACAGGCGGCAAAATCCTGTTTGAGGGAACGGACATTACTGATCCCAAGGTTGACATTAACCGTCACCGCCAGAAAATCGGAATGGTTTTCCAGCAGTTTAACCTGTTTCCACACAAAACTGTAAAGCAGAACATTATGATGGCACCGGTTGCCCTGAAGCTGATGACCAAAGAAGAGGCATCTAAGCGTGCTGATGAACTTCTTGCCCGCGTAGGACTTCCGGACAAGGCAAATGCTTACCCGGATATGCTTTCCGGCGGACAGAAACAGCGTATTGCCATTGCAAGATCCCTTGCCATGAACCCGGATGTGATGTTGTTTGACGAGCCAACTTCTGCGCTGGACCCGGAGATGGTAGGCGAGGTTCTGGAGCTGATGAAAGAGCTTGCCAAAAGCGGCATGACCATGGTGGTGGTTACTCACGAGATGGGATTTGCCCGTGAGGTAGCAACAAGGGTTCTGTTCATTGACGATGGAAAAATTCAGGAGCAGAATTCCCCTAAGGAATTTTTCGAAAATCCAAAGAACCCGCGTCTGAAGGAATTTTTATCCAAGGTTCTTTAAATAAACAATAAAAAACGGCAGCCATGCATTCCCTTATGAAATGGGAAGATGTGTGACTGCCGTAATTTTATTCAGGCATTTTTCTTCATTTCTTTGTAACAGTATTTGATGATCTCTTTACGTGTTACGATTCCGATAAAATGATCCTGGTCATCGATAACCGGAACAAAGTTCTGGTTGATGGCCCGGTCCAGAAGATCCTCCATATCACAGTCAACATGAACCGGCTTGTAGGTGGCTCTTCGCTGGATCGCCATAACCGGGATGTCCTCAGCACTCTTCATATCTGTAATGTTCAGATTCTTCATGCCCCAGAGAAGGTCTCCCTCGGAAATGGTTCCTACATATTTGCCCTCTGGATTCAGAATAGGAATACAGGAGAACTTGCGGTGCTCCATTTTCTCAATGGTCTGACGCAGGGTTTCATTCTCGAAAATGTAGGCAACATCATTTTTCGGTGTTAGGAAAAAAAGTATATTCAATTTTAATCCCTCGTTTCGTTGATGGATTTACAGAAGCGGAATTCCGTTCTTTGCAGCTTCCTCCTGTATTTCCTTAGGCCACAGGGAAACATGTACCTCACCGATGTGAGCCTTGCGCAGGAAGAACATACAGATACGGGACTGTCCGATACCGCCGCCGATGGTGTATGGAAGCTCCTTGTTCAGGATGGCTTTCTGGAATGGAAGCTCTCTTCTGTCATCGCATCCGGCTTCTGTAAGCTGTTTGTCAAGTGCTGTTTCGTCTACACGGATACCCATGGAGGAAAGCTCAAGGGCAATGTCCAGTACCGGATAGTATACCAGAATATCACCGTTTAATTCCCAGTCATCGTAGTCCGGGGCACGTCCGTCGTGGCGCTCCCCATTGGACAGCATCTTGCCGACCTGCATAAGGAAAACGGCACCTTTTTCTTTGACGATCTTGTATTCTCTTTCCTTAGGAGTAAGGTCCGGATACATGTCTACAAGCTCTTCTGTGGAAACGAATGCAATCTCTCTTGGAAGGATCTCTTCTATGTAATCATACTGTACAGCCATGTATTTCTCGGTCTTTCTAAGAACGCTGTAGATGGAGCGGACAGTATTGATCAGTGTTTCCACGTTTCTTTCTTCCTTGGAGATGATCTTCTCCCAGTCCCACTGGTCCACATAGATGGAGTGGATGTTGTCTACGTCCTCGTCGCGGCGGATGGCAACCATATCGGTATATAATCCCTCGCCCTGGGCGAAGCCGTATTTCTTCAGTGCGTATCTTTTCCATTTCGCAAGGGAGTGGACGATCTCGGCATTGCCTTCCATATTCTTGATATCGAAGCTTACCGGGCGTTCCACGCCATTTAAGTTGTCATTGAGGCCGGAGCTTGGGTCTACAAATATAGGTGCGGAGACACGCAGAAGGTTCAGCTTCTGGGCAAGTGTCTGCTGGAAAAAGTCTTTGACAGTTTTAATTGCTACCTGAGTATCATGGAGATTAAGGTCTGCATGATAGCCCATAGGAATTTTCAATTGTTCCATGGGAATCCTCCTTGTTGATGTTGGTGGAGCATGTCTGAGTTGCAGACAGGCTCTAGAGCCTGCCCCCAAAATCATTCCTGCAATCTGCACCCCCCCACTTTGCGGGAGATTTTGCCCGAATTCAGTTGCCGTAGCCCGCTACGGCGCCCTCATCCGGACAAAATCTCCCACAAATTGTGACGCACATCTTGCAGAAAGCCTTTTTCAAACATGCTCTAATCTTGGTTTATTATAACAGGTATTTTCCCAGTTGGCAATTTACACCTTGCAAGAAATATATAAAAAAGATACAATAAAGAAAAGTTGTCCGGGGAATTTGCAGGATACGGGAGGTTTTTTATGGAGAGAAAACGGTGTCAGGTCTGTGACGGACCTGTTGTAAACGGCAGATGCAAGCTGTGCGGAATGCCTTATCGAAATGATGAGACGCTGTATCATCTGAATGAGAACAGAAGCGATCATTACCGCCATGCCACCAGCAGGGCGCGTGCTATGATGCGCCAGGAGGAAATCCCGCTGGGGGATAAGAAGCCGGGAAGCGCAGGAACCTATAAGGCATGTGCACAGACGGCGGCAGCAAAAAAGAATGCCAGTGGAAATAAAGCGGCGGGGAACGGCTATAAGCAAACTGCGGCGAATAAGCCTGGCGGATATTCTGCGAATGCCAGCAGACCGAATATGGGAAATTCCTATGGACAGAAACAGACCGCAAACAGTACATATGCCAAGAACTATAGCGCAGGAGGCAAAAGCGGTACTCATACAAAAGCATCTGCTAAGAAGAAAAACAGCTGGCTTGGCTGGCTGATCATGATCATTGTGATCTGTTCTGTGGTGCCTGGGCTGAGAGATGGGATCCAGGAAGGTTTTATGCAGGAGTTCGGGGATTCTTTCAGTGAGATGTTCGGAGAAGCCTATGAAATGCACGCAGGAGATACTCTGGTAGTCGGCGGAGGAATTGAGGCTGGTTATTATACAGCATCCTGTGATAAAGGTGTTCTATATTTTGCCATCCAGGGAAAAGATGGCGAAAACGGAAGAATGTCTGTAGCAGAAGATGAAGAGTGTAAGATTACCTTAAATGAGGGTGACATGATACATGTGGTCAGTGCAGATCCCCAGGATGCTGCCCTGCGGCTGACCTTGCATGAAAATTAACAGGATGGATGCAGGTATTGATTGTGAAGCAGGATAGGCAGCATATTGGCAGGAGGTTTTTGCCGTAAGAGACTCACCAGAAGAAAGGATACAACCAGGAAATGACAGAAGAAAAAGAAACAAAATCAGGACGCAGGAAAAAATGGATGCTGGTGGCAGGTACGATCCTTGTGATCGCGGCTGTGTTCACCTGTATTTCCTGGAATTCCATGCATCCGTCCAAGACCGTGACCATGAAGGAACTGGAAGATTATGCCAGCCAGGAACTGATCAATCAAATCGAATGCATCAACGGCTCTTACGTGGTGATGATCTGCGACGAACAGGAGCAGGCAAGCGACTGGTATGCCCTTACAGATGAAAACGACCAGGCAGAAATGGAGGCGCTGGCGGAAAAAGCGGATGTACAGATCAGAAGCCAGAAGATTTCTCCGCCTGTGATTTTCATTATGTATGCTATACAGTTTGCAATCTGTTATGGGATTGTGTGGGGAATCTGGAGACTCTACGGGAAATTCCGGATTGGAAAGAGAAAACAGCATTACCGGGTGTAAGGAAAAACCTTGTGTTCATAGTCATGAAAAATAGAAAATGACGATGAACGCAAGGTTTTATTTTGTTTCTACGAAATAGAAAGCCCTTTGGGACACGCTTTAGTGGCTTATCGAATGATAGTTCCAGCTTTCTCTTCATATCCTTCCTTGGCATGAGCCATATCTGTGATAACAGCGGCACGTCCTTCGCCTTTTTCGATGAAGGAGATACCTGCTTCAATCTTCGGAAGCATGGAGCCGGAAGCAAACTGATCTTCCTCTATGTATTTCTTAGCATCTGCTGCAGAAATGGAACCAAGCTTCTGCTCATCTGCCTTGCCAAGATTCAGGCTTACATTCTCTACGCTGGTAAGGATGAGAAGTGTGTCTGCATTCAGTTCTTCTGCAAGAAGTCCAGCAGCAAGATCCTTCTCAATAATAGCGCTGGCACCGTGAAGGTTGATGCCCTGCTCAAGAACCGGGATTCCGCCGCCGCCTGCTGCGATGACTACCTGGTCTGCATTGAGAAGTGCGCGGACAGTCTCAATCTCAACGATCTTCTGAGGCTTGGGAGCTGCTACAATACGTCTGTAGCCGCCATCTGGAAGCTTGGTAACGAAATTGCCCTTCTCTTCCTCTGCTTCTGCCTCTTCCTCTGTAAGCACACGTCCGATAATCTTCTCCGGATCTGCGAATGCATCGTCATAAGGATCGATGACAGTCTGGGTAAGGACGGTGGCAACAGGTTTATAAATACCGCGTTTGATAAACTCTGTACGGATTGCATTCTGAAGGTCGTATCCAATGTAGCCCTGGCTCATTGCGGAGCATACGGACATAGGAGCGAATGTGTAATCCGGATGGGCTTTTCCAAATTCATTCATTGCAGTGTGAATCATACCGATCTGCGGACCGTTGCTGTGGGAGATCACTACCTTCGCTCCGTCTTCAACAAGATCTGCGACTGCCTTTGCTGCAGCCTGTGTAGCAATTTTCTGCTCAGGAAGTGTTGTGCCCAGAGCTCTGTGGCCTAATGCAACTACTACGATTTTTTCACTCATAGGAGATACCTCGTTTCTGTCAAGAATATAATAGAATGTAATATAATTCATTATAAAAGGTAAAGGCGGGAATTGCAATAGATTCTTTGGGTTATTGTTCACGGAGTGAACAGTAACTTCTTTGGAATTGGAAAAGGATTAGAAACAGGAAAAGCCATCCGCGCGGTGCGGATGGCTTATTTCCTATATTTTTTGAGGGGGGAGATAGAGAGTGGTTTTTCATCTATCCGAGAGCTATTATATCTGTAATTTGTGAGGAAAGTGTGTCGCAAATCTAAAAGAAATCGAAAAAATATGAAATGAAAATAAAGTTTGAAATTGGAAAATATTTGTGTTAAAGTGGACATATCACAAATCCGTGTTCTGCGGAGAAGAAGTTCTATCGCGCCTGTTCGGCGCAGGATACCCTGTTTATTTTATTTTTTTAGTTTAAGAAAGGGAGAAGTGTATGATCAAAAACAGAATATGGAAAAGAATTGCTGCATTGGGATGCTGCCTGCTGACCGGAGCAGGTCTTTTCTCCGGCTGTATGGCACAGCCTGTGGGAGCAGCGGCTGCAGATGGCGGAATTGTAACGGTTTCGCAAAGCGCAAGGTGGACGGATCTGGAAAATTTCCAGGCGGTAATTTCGGTCAGGGCAGACGGACTTGGAAATTTGTCATGGACCGGGAACGAAGGGAATGAGGACAATGAAAGCCCGGAAGGCAAAGCTGCTGGTTTTCAATCTGATGGCGGAAAGGATACAACAGAAATCGAACCAGACATCATCTCAGAAATCCAGTCAGAACCTGCTTCGAATCTGGAGGACACCTCAGAAGTTCTATCAGAATTGCCTTCAGAATCCACACCCGAAACAGTCTCAGGCATACAATCCCGCCATCTGGTTGTCTGGCTGTCTGAATATTTTCAGCCAGACCTGCCTGTGTCTTTGCCTGAAGGCTGTCTGATGGAAGAAATGCCCATACAGACTGCGGACGGACGAAGCGCTTCCATCTACGGCTTCCGATACAAAATAAATCCCGGGGAAACCGAAAAAATCCTGGAAATTCCAGTCAGCTTGCGCAGGGAATACCGTTATCCACTGGAAAAAAGGGCGGTATCCACCTGCCAGGATGCTCCTCTTGAAAAAGGTGTGGAAAACCTGTGCCAGGGAGGCGTCTATATCGTGGAAAAGTCAGGTGACAGCCAGCGTATCATTTGTCAGACAACCTCGGATTTTCTGGAAATTCCGGCAGGAATAGCGAATTTTTCCGTGGAGATAAGCCCACAAGAGGAAAATGCGGTGGCAGGAGAAAGACTCTTTATGAATGCCAGGCTGATAAACACCGGGCAGGTACCGCTGTATGATCTTTCTCTGGAAGCCCAGGCAGAAGAAATGGAAGTAACGCCTGTGTGGGAAAAAGAACCGGAAGTGGAAACGGATGGAGCACATGCAGTTTTGCAAAGCTTAGCGGAAGGAGAAGAGCGGACGCTTTCCTTTTATGCGGATCCCTCTTCCGCGCAAAAGGGAAATCTGCGCCTGAAGGTTCTGGCAAAGACGGAAAATCCTGTTTCGCTGGAACAGACAGGGGAAGCACTTGTACTCATACAGCCCCAAAAGGCCTCTTTTACCGTGAAAAAGACAGCAGACTGCGACACAGCCCGCCCCGGCGACACCGTTACTTATCAGATTAGCGTCCACAACACCGGGCAGCAGACCCTTCATTCCGTCATTACCACAGAACGGTTCCAAATGGCAGGAGTTTCCGCCGCTTTCCTGGAGCAGGAAGGCGTGACCCTGAACAAAACGAAAACCCAGGCGAAAATTCCGGAAATCGTACCGGGAGGATGCGTAAATCTAAAAGCTAGAGTTGTGCTGCCTGACCAGCTGGAAGACCAGAATCTGGTCAATCAGGTCATTGTAGTTACGGATGAAACAGGAGAAGATGAGGCAGTTCGGGATCAGACTTCCATACGGGTAGAAAATAAGAAAACCTCAGATGCTGTTTCCTCTGGGGCAAAATCCGGGAACGGCAGCTCAGGTGCGGGCAGAACTGGCAAAGGCCAGGCTCCAAAGACCGGGGATAATTCTCACAGAGAACTGTTCCAGGCATTGATTTTAGTGTCTTTTCTGATTTCAGCCCTGGCTGCCAGACGGATGTTTTTTCGCAGGAAAGATTGAAAACAATTACGGTGTGTGCTATTCTATAAAAGAGTACGTTCAAATATAGGGAGGCATGTATAATGAAATTATCATCCTTATTAGAGAAGTTAGAATACACCTGCGTACAGGGAAATCCCCAGCAGGAAGTTACCGGTGTTGTTTATGACTCCAGAAAAGTGACAGAAGGTTCTCTGTTTATCTGTATCAGAGGCGCTGTTGTGGATGGACATAAATTTGTACCGGATGTAGTAGCCAAGGGAGCGAAGGTTCTGGTTGTGGAAGAGCCTGTCACTGCACCATCTGATGTTACCGTCATTCAGGTAGCAGATACCAGATATGCCATGGCATTTATTGCTGCAGCCTGGTTCGGACATCCGGCAGAGAAGTTAAAGACAATCGGAATTACCGGAACCAAGGGAAAAACCACCACTACTTACATGGTGAAATCCATTCTGGAAAATGCAGGATACAAGGTTGGCCTGATCGGTACCATCGAGGCGATCATTGGCGATAAGGTGATCCCTGCTTCCAATACCACACCGGAATCCTATGTGGTACAGGAATATTTCCACGAAATGGTGGAAGCCGGCTGTGACTGTGTGGTAATGGAGGTTTCTTCACAGGGACTTATGCTTCACCGTACCCAGGGCTTTGTGTTTGATTTTGGTATTTTCACCAACATTGAGCCAGACCACATCGGCCCCAATGAGCATAAGGATTTTGATCACTATCTGTCCTGCAAGGCTATGCTTCTGAAGCAGTGCCGGGTAGGAATCGTAAACCGGGATGATGAGCACTTTGACCGGATCGTGGAGGGACATACCTGCACATTGGAGACATACGGATTTTCAGAGAAAGCAGACCTTCGCGCAGAGGACGCCAAGCTGGTTGGCGGCAAGGGATATCTTGGAATTTCCTACCATCTGAAGGGACTTATGGATTTCCCTGTGGAAATTGACATTCCAGGTAAATTCAGCATCTACAATTCCCTGACAGCCATTGCAATCTGCCGTCATTTCAAGGTTTCCAAAGAGAATATTCTGAAAGCCCTGAAGGTAGCCAAAGTAAAAGGCCGTATTGAGATAGTGAAGGTGTCCGATGAGTTTACCCTGATGATCGATTATGCACACAATGCAATGGCTCTAGAGAGCCTTCTTACCACCCTTCGGGAGTACCATCCCCACAGACTGGTGTGCCTGTTTGGCTGCGGCGGCAACCGTTCCAAGCTTCGCCGCTATGAGATGGGCGAGGTTTCTGGACGTCTGGCAGACCTGACCATTATCACTTCCGATAACCCAAGAGATGAGGAGCCGCAGGCGATCATTGATGATATCAAGGTAGGAATGGCCAAGACAGAGGGCAAATATGTGGAGATTCCGGACCGCAAGGAAGCAATCGCATATGCCATCCATCACGGCGAGCCAGGAGACATCGTAGTTCTTGCAGGCAAGGGCCACGAGGATTACCAGGAAATCAAAGGCAAGAAATATCCAATGGATGAGCGTGTGCTGATCGCAGATATCCTTGCCGGAAAATAAAACATGACCTATGCAGATATTATTGTAGATATTTCCCATGAAAAGCTGGACAAAAGCTTTCAGTATCTGGTTCCCCAGCAGTTGGAGGAACAGATTCAGGTGGGAATGGTGGTGCAGATTCCTTTCGGCCGGGGGAACCATGTACGAAAGGGATATGTGGTGGGGCTTTCCAGCAAGCTTAAAGTAGACGGAAGCTGTATCAAATCCATTGTAAGCATTGAGAATGACCAGGAGACCATTGAATCCCGTCTGATTGCTCTTGCGGGATGGATGAAGGAGCATTACGGTTCCACCATGATCCAGGCGCTAAAAACCGTACTTCCCATTCAGAAAAAGGTGAAAGCCCAGGAAAAACGGTGGATAACCCTTTCCATTTCCAGGGAAGAGGGGGAAAAGCTTCTGGAAGAGCTAAAGAAAACCCGGTTCAAGGCAAGGATCCGTCTCCTTGAGGCATTGCTTGGGGAAAACGGAGGCAGAATCGAAGCATCCCTGGCACTGAAGGAACTTGGAACTACCGTTTCAGTTCTGAAGTATTTTACGGAAAACAAGGTTGTCACTGTGGAATCTGACCAGATTTACCGAAATGCGGTTTACGACGCTGAGAAGATTCCTCACCTGGCACCGGATACCTTAAGTGATCCGCAGAAAAAGGCAGTAGAACAGATTCTTGCAGAGTGGCAAAAGCCAGCACCCCGCCCGGTTCTGCTTCACGGTGTTACCGGAAGCGGCAAGACTCAGGTCTATATGGAACTGATCGACCAGGTGATCCGGCAGGGCAGACAGGCCATTGTACTGATTCCGGAGATAGCCCTTACTTATCAGACTGTGAGACGTTTTTACGGGCGATTTGGTGATAAGGTATCTGTGATCAATTCCAGGCTTTCCCAGGGGGAGCGCTACGACCAGTTCAAAAGAGCAAAGCAGGGGGAACTCCAGGTAATGGTAGGTCCCCGTTCTGCACTTTTTACCCCCTTTGGGAACTTAGGGCTGATCATTATTGACGAGGAACATGAATCCTCCTATAAAAGTGAGAACAGTCCCAGGTATCATGCACGGGAAACTGCCATATACAGGGCGAAAATGGAAGGGGCAAATGTGATACTTGGTTCTGCCACTCCATCGATGGAAGCTTATTACCGCGCCGGCACAGGGGAATATGCCCTGGTGAAACTGGAGGCCAGATATGAAGAGCGGCCTCTTCCCCAGGTATCAATTGTGGATATGCGGGAACAATTAAAAAAAGGCAACCGCTCCGCTCTTAGCATGGAGCTGAAAGGAGCCCTTGGCCAGTGCCTTGCAAAAGGAGAACAGGCCATGCTGTTTCTCAACCGCCGGGGTTATGCAGGCTTTGTGTCCTGCCGTTCCTGCGGCCATGTGATGAAATGTCCCCACTGCGACGTGTCCTTAAGTGAGCATAATGGAAGAAAGCTGATTTGTCATTACTGCGGCTATGAGACCGCTAAGCCGGACAGATGTCCGGTCTGTTCCTCCCCTTATATAGGAGGATTCAAAGCAGGAACCCAGCAGATCCAACAGGTGGTGGAAAAAGAATTTCCAGAGGCGAGAGTCCTTCGCATGGATTATGACACCACACGGGCCAAGGGCAGTTATGAGGAAATCCTGGAAGCTTTTTCCCAGCACAGGGCAGACATCCTCATTGGAACCCAGATGATCGTCAAGGGACATGATTTTCCAGATGTGACTTTAGTCGGCGTGATCGCGGCGGATCTTTCCCTGAATGCAGACGATTACCGCAGCGGGGAGCGCACCTTCCAGCTTCTGACTCAGGCAGTAGGACGTTCCGGAAGAGGCAAAAAAGAGGGGCACGCCCTGATCCAGACTTACAGCCCGGATCATTACAGCATCCAGACAGCGTCCAGGCAGGACTACGAGGAGTTCTATGAGGAGGAGATGGGATACCGGATCCTTATGGATTATCCGCCCTCTGCCCATATGATGGCAGTGCTTGGAGCGTCGGAGGATGAGGCTGTGCTGGAGGCAGCCATGCATTATCTCAGGCTGTTTGTGGACAAGCTTCACTCTGGAAAAGCACTGCATGTGATCGGCCCTGCCCCGGCACCTGTGGGAAAAGTAAAAGACATATACAGAAGAGTAATCTATCTGAAGCATGAGAATTATGACCTGCTTGTGCGGATCAAGGACAGGCTGGAGGAATATATTGAAATTAATTCCGGCTTCAGGAAGGTAAATATACAGTTTGATTTTTTATAGAAAAAGGAGATTAAATAAGATGGCACTTAGAACAATCAGAACAGAGGGAGATTCCGTTTTGGAGAAAGTCTGCAGACCTGTAGAGAAAATTGACAAGCGTACCAAGGATCTGGTAGGAGACATGCTGGAGACCATGTACGATGCCTGCGGTGTAGGTCTTGCAGCCCCTCAGGTAGGTGTATTAAAAAGAATCGTAGTGATCGATATCGGAGACGGCCCGCTGGTTCTTGTAAATCCGGAGATTCTTATGACTTCCGGTGAGCAGACTGGTGAGGAAGGCTGTTTAAGCGTTCCGGGAATGTCCGGCCAGGTTACCCGCCCCAACTATGTGAAGGTGAAAGCGCTTGATATGGATATGAAGGAGCAGGAATACGAAGGAGAAGGACTTCTTGCAAGAGCTTTCTGTCATGAGATCGATCATCTGGATGGAAAAATGTACACCCGTCTGGTTGAAGGCGAGCTCCATCATGTAAGCTATGATAACGAGGAGGAAGAAGATTAAATGAGAATTGTTTATATGGGAACACCGGATTTTGCGGTGAATCCTCTTCATGCCCTGGCAGAAGCCGGATATGAAGTTGTGGGCGTTGTCACACAGCCTGACAAGCCAAAGGGCAGAGGAAAGACCATGCTGCCAACACCTGTAAAGGAAGAGGCAATGAAGCATGGATTTCCTGTTTTTCAGCCGGTGAAAGTACGGGATCCGGAATTTCAGGAGGTTCTGGAGGGACTGGAGCCGGATATTATTGTGGTAGCAGCATTCGGACAGATCATTCCGAAGAGCATTCTGGAACTGCCAAAGTACGGATGCATCAACATCCATGCCTCCCTGCTTCCCAAATACCGCGGTGCAGCGCCAATCCAGCAGGCGGTGATTGACGGGGAAAAAGAATCCGGCGTAACGATCATGCAAATGGGAGCCGGTCTTGATACAGGAGATATGATTTCCAAGATCATAGTACCCCTTGCTGCAGATGAGACTGGCGGAAGCCTGTTTGACAAGCTGGCAGAAGCAGGCGCAAAGCTTCTTATTGCGACTTTGCCTCATATTTTTGACGGCACAGCCGTTTACGAGAAGCAGCCGGAAGAAAGCCCGACTCCATATGCAGGCATGATCACCAAGCAGATGGGATTGATGGATTTCTCCAAATCTGCCGCAGAACTGGAAAGACTTGTGCGAGGCCTGAATCCATGGCCAAGTGCCTTTACCTTCTATAATGGAAAAACATTAAAGGTATGGGAGAGCTTTGTGGCAGAGAGTGACGATCTTAACCAGGCAGAACCTGGAACCGTTGTAAAAGCAGACAAAAAAGGAATTTATGTGGCCTGCGGCGAGGGCGTTCTGGTGCTTTCCCAGGTTCAGTTGGAAGGAAAGAAACGAATGGATGCAGATGCATTCCTTCGCGGATGCCGCATAGAAGCCGGAAACAGATTCGCAGATAAAAAGGAGTGATCGTATGTACGGATATGGATATCCTTATGGATTTTATTTTGATCCTACCTATGTTTTGCTGATTATCGGAATGATCCTGGCGCTGGCAGCTTCCGGAAAAATGAAAAGCACGTTTGCCCGCTACCAACAGGTAAGAAGCCACAGCGGACTTACCGGAGCCCAGACGGCCCAGAGAATCCTGAATGCTGCTGGAATCTATGATGTGACAGTGGTTCCCATTGCAGGAAGCCTCACGGATCACTATGATCCAAGAA
Organism: Blautia segnis; assembly: GCF_014287535.1. Classification (NCBI taxonomy): domain Bacteria; kingdom Bacillati; phylum Bacillota; class Clostridia; order Lachnospirales; family Lachnospiraceae; genus Blautia; species Blautia segnis. The sequence continues at coordinate 24,558 of NZ_JACOOT010000003.1, forward strand.
CAAAGAAGCTGGCACTTTCCCAAGATGTATACGGAAGAACTTCTGTGGCTGCTGTGTGTGTGGCCGCCCATGAGTGCGGACACGCCATCCAGCACAATGTGAATTATGCACCGCTGAATATCCGCTCTGCCATTGTACCAGTGGCAAATATCGGATCTTCCCTTTCCTGGCCGATCTTTCTTCTGGGACTGATCCTTTCCATTCCGGCTCTTACCACAGCCGGAATCGTGCTGTTTTCACTGGCAGTGCTGTTCCAGCTTGTGACCCTTCCGGTGGAGTTTAATGCTTCCTCAAGAGCCTTAAAAATGCTGGAAAGTACCGGAATTCTAAGTCACGAGGAAAATGCAGGTGCCAAAAAGGTGCTTACCGCAGCAGCCCTGACTTATGTAGCAGCGCTGGCTTCCTCCATTTTGCAGCTTTTGAGACTGATCATACTTTCCGGAGGTAGAAGACGGGATGATTAACGGAATCAATTCCAGGGAAATGATCCTGGAAATATTACTTGAAATTGAAGAGGGCGAGCACAGCCATGTGGCGATCCGAAATGCCCTTTCTAAATACCAGTTTCTTCCCAAGCAGGACCGGGCATTTATTACCCGGGTCTGCGAGGGAACCTTAGAATATCGGATCCAGATCGACTATATTATCAATTCTTTTTCCAAGGTGACTGTGGATAAGATGAAGCCTGCCATTCGGGAAATCTTAAGAAGTGCGGTATACCAGCTGAAATATATGGACAGCGTGCCGGACAGCGCAGTGTGCAATGAAGCTGTGAAGCTGGCACAGCGCAAGGGCTTTTATAACCTGAAGCCTTTTGTAAACGGTGTGCTTCGCACCATTGCAAGGGAAATGGACAAGGTCAGCTTCCCGAAGAAGGAAGAAGATCTTCTGAAATATCTTTCCGTGAAGTATTCCATGCCGGAGAATCTGGTAACAAGATGGCTGGATGCATATGGAGAGGAAATTACAGAAAAGATCCTGGCTGATTTTCTTACCGAGCGGCCTCTTACCATCCGCTGCCGCACCTATCTGAATTCCAAAGAAGAAATTGTGAAGAGCCTGGAAAATCAGGGCGTAGAGGTAACGCCTGCCCCTTATCTTCCTTATGCATATGGAATCTCCGGTTTCAACCATATTCTTGCATTGGATGCCTTCATTAAAGGACAGATTGTAGTGCAGGACGTAAGCTCCATGCTGGTTGCAGAGGTGGCAAACCCTAAGAAGGGGGATTATGTGATTGATGTGTGCGCGGCACCGGGAGGCAAAAGCCTTCACATGGGTGACAAAATGGAAGGCTACGGAACTGTGGATGCCAGGGATGTGAGCCAGTACAAGGTGAACCTGATCGAGGAGAATATTCAGAGAACCAACTCCATCAATGTGCAGGCAAAGGTACAGGATGCCACCGTGTTTGATCAGGAGTCAGAGCTGCTGGCAGACATTGTGATCGCAGATGTTCCCTGCTCCGGCTATGGCGTCATCGGCAAGAAACCGGAGATCAAATACCGGGTAACTCCTCAGAAACAGGAGGAAATCGTAATCCTGCAGAGAACCATTCTGGACCGTGCAGCCAACTATGTGAAGCCAAGAGGAGAACTGATCTTCAGTACCTGCACCATTGCAAAAGAAGAAAACGAAGAGAATATGATGTGGTTTTTGCAGAATTATCCGTTTAAGCTGGAAAGCCTGGATCCTTATCTTCCAGAGGAACTGCATTCTGAGACAACGGCTCTTGGATATCTGCAGCTGCTTCCAGGCGTACATAAGACAGATGGATTTTTTATTGCAAAATTCAGAAGAAAATAGGAAACGAAATTATGACAGACATTAAGTCCATGAATAAAGAAGAACTGAAGGATCTGATGGTACAGGTTGGAGAAAAGCCTTTTCGTGCCAAACAGATCTACAGCTGGCTTCATGAACACCTGGTAACTTCCTATGAAGAAATGGGAAATATCCCGGGAAAATTAAAAGAAAAACTGAAGGAATATCCCATCACGGCCCTGGAAATGGTGGACGAGCAGATTTCCGCCATTGACGGCACAAGGAAATATCTGTTTCGTCTTTCTGATGGAAATGTGATCGAGAGCGTTCTCATGCGTTATAAACATGGGAACTCTGTGTGCATTTCCTCCCAGGTGGGCTGCAAAATGGGATGCCGTTTCTGCGCCTCTACCATTGGAGGCTGGACCAGAAACCTGCTTCCTTCCGAGATGCTGGACCAGATCTACCGGATCCAGAGCATTACCGGCGAGCGTGTATCCAATGTAGTGGTGATGGGAACCGGCGAACCGATGGATAACTATGATAACATTGTACGTTTTGTACATCTGCTTTCCGAGGAAGGCGGTCTTAATATCAGCCAGAGGAATATAACCGTATCGACCTGCGGGATTGTTCCGAAAATCTATGAGCTTGCAAAGGAAAAGCTGCAGATTACCCTTGCGTTATCCCTGCATGCTCCGAATGATGAGAAAAGGCGTGAGCTGATGCCCATTGCCAACCGCTACAGTATGGATGAGGTCCTGGATGCATGCCGGAATTATTTCCAGGAAACAGGCAGGAGAATCACCTTTGAATACAGTCTTGTGGCTGGTGTTAATGACAGTGATGAGGACGCAAAAGAGCTAAGCAGCCGGATCCATGACATTAACTGTCATGTAAATCTGATTCCTGTGAACCCGATCAAAGAGCGTTCTTACAGGCGTTCCACCCATCAGGCTGTGGAGAATTTTAAAATAAAACTTGAAAAATGCGGAATTAATGTTACTATTAGAAGGGAAATGGGCAGTGATATAGACGGTGCCTGTGGACAATTGAGAAAGAGTTATATGGAAAAAGGTTACGATCAGCAGTAACCAAGAAGCAGAAAGCGAGAAGTGACATGAGGGTATATTCAGCTACGAATATCGGAATGAAGCGGAAGATGAACCAGGATTATGTGTTCGCTTCCCAGACCCCGGTTGGAAATCTCCCGAACCTCTTTGCTGTTGCTGATGGAATGGGAGGGCACAACGCAGGTGATTACGCTTCCTCTCACGCTGTCAGGATACTGGTAGATGAAATCAGGGAAGATACGGATTACAATCCAGTAAAGGTGATCCGCCATGCCATCGAGACTGCTAACACAGAAATTATAGAACAGGCACAAAAAGACGAGAAACTTCGTGGAATGGGCACCACCATGGTGGTAGCCACCATTGTTGGCCAGTATGCCTATGTGGCCAATGTGGGAGACAGCAGACTGTATGTGGTAGACAAACAACTGAGACAGGTTACCAGAGATCATTCGCTGGTACAGGAAATGGTAAGAATGGGTGAAATTACAGCCGAGGAGGCACGGAATCATCCGGATAAGAATATTATCACCAGAGCGCTTGGTGCAGAGAAAACCGTAGATGTAGATTTCTTTGACATGCGTCTGGAGCCGGGAAGTACGATTCTGATGTGCTCGGACGGTCTTTCCAATATGGTTGAGGATTCCAAGATGGAAGAGATCATATTGAATTCCGATGAAGACATTAACTGGAAAGGGGAGACCCTGATCCGGGAGGCCAACAACAACGGCGGCAAAGACAACATTGCAATAGTATTGGTAGAACCATTCACGAATGAGGTGGAAACATGTTAAAGACAGGTATGATCATAGCTGAGCGCTATGAAATTGTAAGCAAAATCGGTACCGGCGGAATGGCGGACGTATATAAGGCAATGGACCATAAACTGAACCGCTTTGTGGCAGTTAAGGTTCTGAAGCCGGAATTCCGGGAAGATGCAACTTTTGTAAAGAAATTCAGAAGTGAGGCGCAGGCAGCAGCAGGACTGACGCATCCCAATATCGTCAATGTATTTGACGTAGGAGATGATGAGGGCGTTTATTACATTGTAATGGAACTGATCGAGGGAATTACCCTGAAGGAGTATATTTCCAAGAAAGGCAAGCTTTCCGTAAAGGAAGCAACCAGTATTGCCATTCAGGTATCCATGGGACTGGAGGCTGCACACAGCCACGGAATTGTACACCGTGATGTGAAGCCGCAGAACATTATTATTTCTACAGACGGTAAAGTAAAGGTAACAGACTTTGGTATTGCCAGAGCCGCATCCTCCAATACCATCAGCTCCAATGTGATGGGATCTGTACATTACAGTTCACCGGAGCAGGTACGAGGCGGTTACAGCGATGAGAAGAGTGATATCTATTCATTGGGTATTACCTTATATGAGATGGTAACAGGCAGGGTTCCCTTTGACGGGGATACCACAGTTGCCATTGCCATCAAGCATCTTCAGGAGGAAATGGTTCCGCCCAGCCTCTATGCGCCGGATCTTCCGTACAGCTTGGAGCAGATCATTTTGAAATGTACCCAGAAGAGTGTGGACCGCAGATACAACAAGATGGAGGATGTGATCGCAGACCTGAAGCATTCCCTGATCGACCCGCAGGGGGATTTTGTGAAGCTGACTTCTGTAGATACAGATGCCAAGACGGTGGTAATCTCTGACGAGGAGCTTGGGGAGATCAAGCATACCCCGAAGCAGTCCATAAAGGCTGACATTGAGGCTCTTGAGAAGGAACTTAATGAGACCAACTATGATGATTACGATCCGGATGAGGACGAAGACAGAACCAGCCGTTCCCGCAGCAGAAGCAGCAGGGACCGTGACAGAGAAAGGGACAGAGAAAGGGACAGAGATGACAGAGATGACAGAGAGCGCCGCCTTAAGAAAAAGAAAAGAGGCGTCAGCGTAGCAGGAAGTATTGTGGCACTGATCGCAGGCGCAGCTGTTCTCATTGCTGTGATCGTTGTAGCAGGAAAGGCCACCGGCCTGATCGGAGGCGGCAAGGCAAATACTGAAGCAGACCAGCAGGAGCAGACCACACAGCAGGATAACACAGATGACGGACTGGTACCAGTACCGGATCTGGTTGGCAAGACAGAGGCTGAGGCTCAGGAACTCCTTGCATCCCTGAATATCGGAATGAGCTACAAGGGTGAGGAAGCTTCCACTCAGGCCAAAGGCAATATTTCTTCCCAGGATCCTGTAGAGGGTACCAGAGTAGAGAAGAATTCAACAGTCAATTATTATGTAAGTAAAGGTTCAGAAGAAATTACAGTACCGGATCTGTTTGGCCAGAATGCTGCTGCCGCACAGGAAACTCTGGAGAGCCAGGGCGTGAATGTTCAGATCAATAAGATCTACCCGGATGATACCTCTTCTGTGGATATCGGATGCGTACTGGATACAGAGCCGACAGCCGGCACGACTGTGAAGGCCGGGGATACGGTTACCCTTACCATCAGCCGCGGTATTGACTATGGCGACAGCGTACAGGTACCGGATGTAACCGGACTTGAGAAAAATGAAGCAATTGCCAAGCTTGGCAAATTCCTTAATATCAATGTGGAGACACAGGTAAGCACAGATGTTGCAGAAGGAACCGTTATTTCCCAGGATCCGATCGGATTCACAGATGATGATCCGGTTTACGGAAATCCTGACACAGATACCATTACCATTACCGTAAGCAGTGGTACACAGGATACTTCTGCCGCAGAGAGCACAGAAGATACAACTCAGACACAGAGCTCTTCCGACGCTGCTGCAGCCGCTGTTGCAAACGGTGAAATCTGGAAATGCACTCAGAGACTGAACACACCTACCGGATACACAGGCGGTCTTGTCAGACTGGAACTGGTTCAGGAAGTGAGCGGAGTTCCCACTGCAAGCACTGTAGTAGACGGACAGCAGCTGACTTTCCCGTATCAGCTGGACATCATTGGAGCACCTGGTGTGGCTGAGGGTACCTTATATCTGTCCGAACAGCAGTCAGACGGAAGCTACCAGGAACTTGGACATTATCCGCTTACTTTTGAGAAAGCAGAGTAATCCATGCAGGGAAAGATCATTAAAGGAATCGCAGGTTTTTATTACATTTATGCCCAGGACGGCAATGTGTATGAATGCAAGGCAAAGGGGATTTTCCGAAAGGATAATTTCAAGCCCCTTGTAGGGGATAATGCGGAAATTTCCGTTCTGGACCAGGAGGCGAAGGAAGGCAGCGTAACTGCCATTCTTCCCCGCCGCAATTCCCTGATCCGTCCGGCAGTTGCCAATGTGGATCAGGCATTTGTTATCTTTGCAATGGAGGATCCAAAGCCGAATTTTCTTCTTCTGGACAGATTTCTGATCATGATGGAGCAGCAGGGGATTCCTGCTGTTATCTGTTTTAACAAGAAGGATTTAGGAGAGAAGGAAGAACTGGAACGGCTGTATCTGACCTATACCGGATGCGGATACCAGGTGGTTCTGTCCAGTACCTTAGAAGGAGAGGGCATCGACGAGATCCGTCAGATCCTGAGAGGAAAGACAACCGTGGTAGCAGGTCCTTCCGGAGTTGGCAAATCTTCCATCACCAACTGCATGCAGGGTGAGATTCAGATGGAGACCGGGGAAATCAGCCGGAAGCTGAAAAGAGGAAAGCACACTACCAGACATTCCCAGGTAATTCCTGTGGAGAAGGATACCTTCCTTGTGGATACTCCGGGATTTTCTTCTTTGTATCTTACGGATATGGAAGAAGATGAACTGAGAAATTATTTTCCGGAATTTCTGAAATATGAACCGCAGTGCCGTTTCCAGGGATGCAGACACATCCACGAACCGGACTGCGGCGTTAAGGAAGCACTGGCAGAGGGAAAGATCAGCCAGCTGCGTTATGATGATTATCTGGCATTATATGAGGAATTAAAAGAGAAAAGGAGATACTAAAACTATGTATCAGCTATGCCCTTCCATTTTATCAGCGGATTTTAACCGCCTGGGCGAACAGATTAAAATTCTTGAAAACGAAGGAGTACAGTGGCTCCACATTGACGTTATGGATGGGGATTTCGTTCCAAGCATTTCTTTCGGAATGCCTGTGATCAAATCCATTCGTAAGGAATCCAAGATGTTTTTTGATGTTCATCTTATGGTGACAGAGCCAGAGAGATACATTCAGGATTTTGTAAACTGCGGTGCAGATTCCATTACCGTACATGCAGAAGCCTGTGAGGATCTGGAAAGGACAATTGAGCGCATCAAGGACGCTGGCGTGAAGGTGGGAGTCTCCATCAAGCCTGCGACTCCGGTGAATGACATCAGCCATATGCTGGGGGATGTGGATATGGTCCTTGTGATGACGGTTCAGCCAGGATTTGGCGGACAGAAATATATGGATGAGTGTACAGAGAAGATTCAGGAACTGAGAGAACTGATCGACAAAGAGAATCTGGATGTGAATATTGAGGTGGACGGCGGAATCAATGAGGGTACTCTTGAGACTGTTATGAAGGCCGGGGCAAATATTTTTGTTGCCGGATCCTGGGTATTTGGCGGTGACATCGCAGAAAATGTCCGTCACATTCAGAAAGAAATTGAAGAAATCAGCGACCGAATCGAGTGAGATACAGTATGACAGACACAGTAATCGTAAGCGGGGGCATGATCCAGAAAGATTTTGCCCTCGATTTTTTAAAAAAACTGCAAAAAGAGAATAAAGACCAAAAGCTGCAGCTTGTGGCAGCTGACCGGGGACTGGATTTTTTCAGGGAGACCGGGCTGGTGCCAGATCTTGCAGACGGGGATTTTGACAGCGTATCTGCAGATGGAAAGGCATACCTTGACAGCCTGACCAAAACCAGTATCGTCCAGCTTCAGCCGGAGAAGGATGATACGGACACACAGTCTGCATTAAACCTGGCAATCAAACAGGGTGCCAGAAGCATTTTGATCCTGGGAGCGACAGGAGGCAGGCTGGACCACTTCCTTGGCAATCTGGGACTTCTTACCCTGGGAAAACAAAAAGGCGTGAAGGTTGCCCTGGCAGACGAGCAGAATTATATCTGTCTTGTGGAGAGTGGAACCAGGCTTTATAAGGACAGGCAGTTTGGAAAATATGTTTCTTTTTTTCCAGCAGGAGGAGCGGTTGAGGGACTTACCCTTGAGGGCTTTAAGTATACGCTGGCCGGATATAATCTGACAGTAGCGGACAGCGGACTTACCGTAAGTAATGAGATCCAGGAAGAAGAGGCAGTGATCCGCTACCAGAGCGGCAGCCTTCTGATGATCATGTCCCGGGACCGCAGATAAAGATCTTGCTGTGTTACTGGGCACGGAGCGAATAGTAACCTTGCTGTAACTGCGCAGACCATATACAGTTACAATTTACTTTTGAAACGCGGTGTGGTATGATTTAACAGGATTGGGCTGCCTTGCAGCCCTGCTACATTAAGAATTGGTATTTCGGAAGAAATACAAGGAGGAATATACAGAAATGAAATTAGGTATCGTTGGTTTACCAAACGTAGGAAAAAGTACACTTTTTAACTCTTTAACCAAGGCAGGAGCAGAATCCGCCAACTATCCATTCTGTACCATTGACCCTAACGTGGGCGTTGTTACTGTACCGGATGAGAGACTGGCTCTGCTTGGAGATTTCTATCATTCCAAGAAGGTAACACCTGCAGTCATCGAGTTTGTTGATATTGCCGGACTTGTAAAGGGCGCCTCCAAGGGCGAAGGTCTTGGAAACCAGTTCCTTGCAAATATCCGTGAAGTAGACGCAATCGTACATGTAGTACGCTGCTTTGAGGATACCAATGTAATCCACGTAGACGGAAGCATTGATCCAATCCGTGACATTGAGACCATTAATCTGGAGCTGATCTTTTCTGACCTTGAGATCCTGGAGAGAAGAATTGCCAAGGTTACCAAGACCGCACGTATGGATAAGGAAGCGGCCAAGGAGCTTGACTTCCTTCAGAAGATTAAGAAATGGCTGGAAGACGGCAAGATGGCAATTACCATGGAGCTTGAGAATGAGGATGAGGAAGCATGGATGGGAACCTATAACCTGCTCACCCAGAAGCCAGTGATTTATGCAGCCAATGTTGCAGAGGATGACCTTGCAAACGACGGAGCTGACAATGCTCATGTTCAGGCTGTAAGAAAGTATGCAGCAGAGCAGAACAGCGAGATTTTCGTGATCTGTGCCCAGATCGAGGAAGAGATTTCCGAGCTGGATGAGGATGAGAGAAAAATGTTCTTAGAGGATCTTGGTCTTAAGGAGTCCGGCCTTGAGAAGCTGGTAAAAGCAAGCTACCATCTCCTTGGCCTGATGAGCTTCCTTACTTCCGGTGAAGATGAGACAAGAGCATGGACCATCAAGATTGGAACCAAGGCACCTCAGGCAGCTGGTAAGATCCACTCTGATTTCGAGAGAGGATTCATTAAGGCTGAGGTAGTGAATTATCAGGATCTTCTGGATTGCGGCTCCTATGCAGGTGCAAGAGAGAAAGGCCTTGTGAGAATGGAAGGTAAGGATTACGTGGTACAGGACGGCGATGTAATCTTATTCCGCTTTAACGTATAATGATCAATGCGATCCAACCGAAAGAGACAGAGGGATAATAAATGTCAATTCAGTTTCCAAATCTGGGGATCAACCTGGATTATGTGGGAAAATCCATTCGCATATTTGGATTTGAAATTACCTTCTTCGGTCTTCTGATTGCAGCCGGAATGCTTCTGGGACTGGGATTTATAGTCCTTGAGGCAAGAAGATGCGGAGAAAAAGAAGATGATTACCTGGAAATGATGATCCTCTCACTGGTGACGGGAGTGATCGGTGCAAGAGCACTTTATGTATGTTTTTCCTGGAATCTTTATAAAGGAAATGTGAATCAGATCTTTAATTTAAGAGGCGGCGGCCTTGCTTTTTACGGCGGGCTGTTCGGCGGCATGCTGGGCGCAGCCATCTACTGTGCCATCCGCAAAAAGGCCTTCATGCAGATGGCAGATACTGCCTGTATGGGACTGGTGATCGCGCAGATAATAGGAAGGTGGGGGGATTTCTTTAACCGGGAATCCTTCGGTGAATATACCAACAGCATATTTGCAATGCAGCTTCCTTTATCCGCTGTGCGTTCCAGTGAAGTCACATCCGTTATGAGGGAGAATCTTGAGACCATAGGAGGCGTTTCCTATATTCAGGTTCATCCGGTCTTTCTTTACGAAAGTCTGTGGTGCCTGCTTTTGTTTCTGCTCATGCTTGTGTGGAAAAGAAAGAAACGTTTTCATGGAGAGGTATTCTTAAGATATCTGGCTGGATACGGACTTGGCAGATTCATTCTGGAATATCTGAGAACAGACAAGCTGACGATTCCCGGAACTTCCATCGGAATTTGCCAGGTGATCTCAGCGGCACTGTTTCTCATATGTGCGGTAGTGGTAACTGTGGAGAGCTCTATGGCGAAGAAGAGAGCTGCAAGGCGCAGACGCAGGAGAGAACAGGATTATGAAGCACAGGAGATGGCGGCCAGACAGGCTGAAGCGGAAGAATACAGAGACAGGCTTAAGCTTGAGCGGGCTTTTGCAGATGAAAAGAAAGGCAGTGTCCCGGAAGCATATTCCGGCAGTGTTCCGGTCTATGAAAGCCAGGAAGAAGAAAGCACTCAGGATGATCCAAAGGAAGAAGAGACTGCCGGATCAGCTTCTGACCAGATGGAAGAAGCTGCAAAGGATGGTTATGAAGAAGTCTCTGAAAATCAGGAAGCAGTTGCTGGCGAAGACGCTGAGACTGAAGAAACAGCTTCGGAAGAATACGAAGAAAATGAAGGCGATGAAGCCGTATCTGAGGAAGCACTTCAGGAAGACGGCAGCTTACAAAAAGACGATTCCGCCTATGAAGAGGTGGAAGAGACTGCTGCACCTTATGGAACAGAAGCTGCTTCTGCAGCGGATCCATCACTTTCAGAAGATGATGAGTGGCTGTATAGCAAGCCGCGCAGATTTGCGAAAAAACCTGCCAATGAGCAGAAAAATTGACGGTATGATCGCCAGATATCACGATCTTGCCGGGCTGAATGAAATATTTTGACCATTCCAAAAAGGGATGGAAGGCGAAGCGCCGCTTTGGTGAATGACTCATCAAAGCGGCGTTTTTTCTGTGTTTGTAAGGACTTTGTAACACAATTATGTAATAGATTTCATAATTTGCCACTTGTAATTTAGAAGCAAATGGGTTAGAATAAACGCATAAGTGGTAGGAAGTGGAGAAAAGTGGTGACAAATGGGGACGAAGTGGCAGAACTTCCATTTGTTTCCCATCATGAAATACGAAGGGGAGAATCGTATTTCACGAGAGTAGGTGAGTTTCTATGTTCATGGGAGAATACAATCATATAATCGACGCGAAGGGGCGTTTGATTATCCCGGCTAAGTTCAGGGAACTCTTAGGAGAAGAATTTGTACTGACCAAGGGACTTGATGGTTGCCTTTTTATTTATCCTATGGATGAATGGGAGGCCTTTGAAGAGAAGCTCAGAGCATTACCACTTACAAACAAAAACGCTAGAGCCTTTTCGCGATTCTTTGTAGCTGGAGCTACCATGTGTGAACTGGACAAGCAGGGGAGAATTCTCGTACCTCAGACGTTACGTGAGTTCGCTGGTCTGGAGAAGGACGTGGTCCTGACAGGCAACTTGAACAGAGTTGAGGTCTGGAGCAAGGAGAAATGGAGCGAGAATTGCAATTTTGACGATATGGACAGCATTGCAGAGAGCATGGAAAGCATCGGTATCGTTATCTGAGCATAAAACAAGCAGAAATCCAACAGGAGACGGAAATGGAATTTAAACACAAATCTGTATTACTGGACGAGACCGTTGGCGGGCTTAACATCAAGCCGGATGGAATCTATGTGGATGGCACTTTGGGCGGCGCTGGACATGCCATAGAGGTATGCAGGAAACTTTCTGCCAAGGGGAGATTTATTGGTATAGATCAAGACCAGGATGCGATAATTGCTGCGAGTGAACGACTTGCCGCCTTTGATCAGGTGACAATCATTCGCAGCAATTATTGTTACATGGTACCGGAGCTCGCCGCAAGGGGAGTTCACAAGGTAGATGGTATTGTGCTGGATCTGGGAGTATCCTCATATCAGCTGGACAATGAAGAACGTGGATTTACCTACCGGGTAGATGCACCTCTTGACATGCGTATGGACCAGAGACAGACTCAGACCGCCAGTGACATTGTAAACGGTTACGAAGAAAGAGAACTATATCGCATTATACGCGATTACGGTGAAGATAAATTTGCTAAGAATATAGCGAAACATATTGTTGCCGCAAGGCAGCAGGCCCCGATCACCACCACAGGGCAGCTTACACAGATCATACGGGAATCTATCCCTATGAAGATACAGGCAGCAGGCGGACATCCTGCCAAGCGTACCTTCCAGGCAATCCGTATTGAGCTGAACAAGGAGCTGGATGTACTTCGGGATTCCCTTGACGGGATGATCGATCTTCTGGATGATGGGGGAAGGCTTTGTATTATTACGTTCCATTCCCTGGAAGACAGAATCGTCAAGACCATCTTCCGCAAGAATGAGAATCCCTGTACTTGTCCGCCGGATTTTCCGGTTTGCGTGTGCGGGAAGAAGTCCAAAGGAAAAGTGATCACCAGGAAGCCGATTCTTCCCAGTGATGAGGAAATGGAAACAAATCCGCGTTCTAAGAGCGCAAAACTAAGAATTTTTGAGCGAAGGATTTAAAGAAGGGTAAAAAATGGCGAAGACAGGCAGACATACTACTTCCAGAAGAAGTTCACAGAGCATGTATGTTGATGGCAACACTGTGCGTAAAGTACAGGAAGTTCCTGTAAAAAGGGAATACCGTCAGCCAGAGCATTCAGTTAGAAAGAAACAGGCAAGACCTGCACTTGGCCCAGGTCAGGAACTGACCCGCCAGGGCAAGTCCCTTTCCAGGGAAGCGCGTCGAAACCGTGCCAAGGCCAACAGCATGAACCGGAATTTTGCCATATTTCTGGGCGTGCTTGGCGTTATAGTTGTATTTTGCAGCATCAATTATCTGCGTCTGAAAACAGAATGCACAAGCAAAAGAAGCCAGGTGGCTTCCTTAGAATCCCAGTTAGCAGAGCTGAAGGAAGATAATGATGCATATGAAAGCCAGGTAACATCCAGCGAGGATCTTGAAAGAATACGAAAGATCGCGATTGGACGACTGGGAATGAAATATCCAAGCAACCAGCAGACAGAGACCTATACAACTGAGGGCGGCAGCTTTGTCCGGCAGTATCAGGAAGTAACCGGGAAGTAAGGGAATGAAGGCAGGTGTTTGATTGAGTACTTCAGGAAGAAAAGCAAAGAAAAAACCAATTAAAAAAATAAATCACACTATGAAAAATAAGCTGTCAATACTGTTCTTATGCGTATTGGGAGCTTTAGTCGTTTTATTGGGAGTTATTACCTATATCAATTTTCACAGCGGTGAAAAATACAAGAAACAGGTATTAAGCCAGGCCCAGCAGAAATACCAGAATCGTACCATACCATCCAAGCGAGGCAGTATCTACGACCGGAATGGAAACCTTCTGGCAACCAGCAACAAGGTATACAATGTAATTCTGGACTGCAGGACCATAAACTCAGAGACCGATTATATAGAGCCCACGATCCGGGCACTGGAAAATATTTTTGGAGTGGAAGAGACCGCTGTCCGAAAGGCGCTGACAGATGATGAAACAAAGGACAGCCAGTACTGGGTGATCAAAAGGGCGGCCAGTATGGATGACCAGAAAGCCTTTGAGGATTACTGTGACCTTTCCGATACTACAGGCCTTACAGCAGCAGAAATTAAGGAACGGCAGAATGTGAAGGGCGTCTGGTTTGAGGAGGATTACCAGAGAGTTTATCCTTATAATGAGCTTGCCTGCGATACACTTGGCTTCACCTATTCCAGGGACTCGGCAGATTATGGCCTGGAAGGCTATTACAACAGCAGCCTTGTGGGAATCGATGGCCGCCAGTACGGCTACCTCAACGATGATTCCAATGTGGAGCAGACTATTATTGAGGCAAAGGATGGAAACAACCTGGAAACCAGCCTGGATCTTGGCATTCAGCAAATTGTGGAAAAATGGGTGAATGCTTTTATGGAATCCACAGGAGCCAAGAACATCGGCGTGATTGTGGAGAACCCTAATAACGGTGAAATCCTTGCAATGGATGGCGGAGACCGTTATGACCTGAACGATCCCCGTGATCTTTCTGATCAGTATACAAAGGAAGAACAGGCTGCCATGAGTGATTCGGAGACCATGACGATCTTAAGCGACAGATGGAACAACTTCTGCGTTACAGATATTTATGAACCGGGTTCTGTTGTGAAGCCCATTGTTATGGCAGCAGCTCTGGAGCAGGGCAAAATTTCCACAAGCGACACATTCTACTGCGATGGATTCCAGAACTTTGGTGTGGAAGGAAATATGACTACCATCAAGTGTGCGAATATCTACGGTCATGGCATGGAGACCCTTGCAGAGGTAATTGCCAATTCCTGCAATGATGCCATGATGCAGATTGGTGCAGCCATGGGCGCAGAGAATTTCTTGAAGGCCCAGAGCACCTTCAACTTCGGAAGCAGAACCGGAATCGATCTTCCAAATGAAGGCTACGGCATTATGCATACCATTGAGACCATGAAGGAGACGGAGCTTGCATGTTCTGCCTTTGGTCAGGGATTCAGCTGCACCATGATCCAGGAGATCAATGCCATGTGCTCTGTGATCAATGGCGGCTACTACTATCAGCCCCATCTTGTTACCAAGATTAAGGATGCCAGCGGTGCTACAGTGAAAAACATCAGCCCGATCCTTCAGAAGCAGACCATTTCCGAGAGTATTTCTGCAGATATCCGCAGCTACATGCAGGCCAGTGTGGAACAGGGTACCAGTATGACCTCCAAGGTGCAGGGCTACAGCTCAGGCGGTAAGACCGGAACTGCGGAGAAATTCCCGCGAGGAAACGGCAAATATGTAGTTTCCTTCATTGGTTTTGCCCCGGTAGAGGAGCCCCAGGTGGTAATCTATGTAGTCATTGATGAGCCAAACGTGGAAGATCAGGCAAGCAGTGTTTATGCCCAGTACGTGGCACAGGCCATTCTTTCTGAGATGCTGCCTTATATGAACATTCAGCCGGATGAATCCACAGACGGAACCATTCCGGAGACAGAGCTGTGGGAGAATTTCAGCGGTTATGCGAACAATGTGTCTAATAGCCAGATCGATGAAAACGGCAATCTTGTAGACGGAAATGGAAACCTGATCGACTGGGACGGCAACCGCATTGACGAGAACGGCTATCTTCTCAACATCGATGGAAGCTACAAGATGGATGAAAACGGAGAGTATATCAAATCCGACAATCTTGAGGGAACCAGCAATACCTATACAGGCTCTGCAGGTGAGACACTGCCAGAGGCTGTTTCCGATACCAACGTCCCCGGTCCGCCGGAAGATACCACAGATCCCATCCAGGATAACAACATGGAAAGCGAAGGCATTACAAACGAAGAAGCTGGTCTTGATTGAGCAGAGATGAAACATACCCCCGCGGGGAACTGTCATATATTAATTGTGACAGTTTCCGTCGAGGGATTTTTTTATGAAAAAAGCCATGACCTTTCACAGGAAAAAAATCTGGCTGGTCTTTCTCATATGTGCAGTCATGATGCTGGGAATGATCGGCCGGCTGGTCTATCTGATGGGGTTCCGGTCAGATTACTATTACCAGAAAGCACAGGACCTTCATGAAAGAGAGAGGGACATCAAAGCCGCAAGAGGCCAGATCCTGGATGCCCAGGGGCGGGTGCTGGCAGATAATAAGACAGTCTGCACCATTTCTGTCATACACAGCCAGATCAAGGAGCCGGAAAAGGTGATCCAGATTCTGTCAAAAGAACTGGATATGGACACAGAAACCGTGCGAAAAAGAGTGGAAAAGGTATCTTCTATTGAAAGGATCAAAACCAATGTTGAGAAATCTGTGGGAGATACCATCCGGGATTACGGTCTTGAGGGCGTGAAGGTAGACGAAGACTACAAAAGATACTATCCCTACGGCTCTCTGGCCTCCAAGGTTCTGGGTTTTACAGGAGGGGATAACCAGGGAATCATCGGGCTTGAGGTAAAGTATGAAGAGGTTCTGAAAGGGGAAAATGGCAAAATTTTGACCACCACAGATGCCCGTGGTGTGGAAATAGACCAGATTGGAGAAAGCAGAAAGGATCCGGTCCCCGGTGAAAACCTGAAGATCAGTCTGGATATTGATATCCAGCAGTACGCCCAGCAGGCTGCCCTTAAGGTGATGGAAGAAAAGCAGGCCACTCGTGTGTCCATCCTGCTTATGAATCCTCAGAACGGGGAAATCTATGCCTGCGTCAATGTGCCGGAATTTGACCTGAACGATCCCTTTACTTTAAATACAGATGTGGATACTACAGGAATGACCCAGCAGGAAAAACAGGACCTTCTGAACCAGATGTGGCGAAATCCCTGTCTGAATGATACCTATGAGCCGGGTTCTACCTTTAAAATCATCACCATGTCAGCAGGACTGGAGGCTGGCGTGGTTTCTGTAAATGACCGCTTTTACTGTCCTGGCTACAAGGTAGTGGATGACCGCCGGATCCACTGTGCCAGAAGGACGGGGCACGGCTCCCAGAATTTTGTGGAAGGGGCACAGAACTCCTGCAACCCGGTATTTATCGAGGTAGGCCTGCGTCTTGGCGTGGAAAATTACTATCATTACTTCGAACAATTTGGACTGAAAAAGAAAACAGGCGTGGATCTTCCAGGAGAAGCAGGAACCATTATGCACAAAATGGAAAATATGGGAAATGTAGAGCTGGCCACAGTGGCATTCGGCCAGTCTTTTCAGATCACGCCCATTCAGCTTGCCACTACCGTAAGCTCCCTGATCAACGGGGGAAGGCGGATCACGCCCCATTTTGGAGTGTCAGTGCTAAGTGCTGACGGCCTCAGCGGAAGGAAGCTGGAATATCCGGTGGAAGAGGGCATCGTCTCTGAGAAAACCTCTGAAACTGTGCGGCAGATCCTGGAAAAAGTAGTGTCAGAGGGCTCCGGGCGAAATGCTCAGATCGAGGGCTATACAGTGGGCGGCAAAACCGCCACATCCCAGACGCTTCCCAGAAGTGCCAATCGGTACATTTCTTCCTTCCTTGGCTTTATGCCTGCAGAAAATCCACAGATTCTGGGACTTTGCATCATCCATGATCCACAGGGCGTTTACTACGGCGGAACCATTGCGGCACCTGTGATCAAAGGCATTTTTGAAGCAGTTTTATCGTCGAAAAGCAACCTATGGGTTGATTAATAAGGGGAAAAGCTTTATACTATAAGATGCTTCAAAAAACAAAAATGAAAAACGAAAGAGTTAAAGAGGTGTGAGGATGGAATTTCATATTGTGATCCCGGTGCTGATTTCTTTTGCGATCAGTGCAGTATTAGGACCTGTCATCATTCCGTTTCTTAGGAAACTGAAAATGGGACAGACAGAGCGTACAGAGGGCGTACAGTCCCATCTGAAGAAAGCCGGAACCCCGACTATGGGCGGCGTGATTTTTCTGATATCCACGATTATTACTTCATTATTCTATGTGAAAGACTACCCGAAGATCATTCCGGTGCTGTTCCTGACATTAGGCTTCGGACTGATCGGATTTCTGGATGACTACCTGAAGGTAGTGCTTCGCAGATCAGATGGACTTCTTCCCTGGCAGAAGTTCCTGCTTCAGGTGGTTGTAACCGGTATTTTCACCTTCTATCTGCTGAAATATACCGATGTATCCCTGACTATGCGCATTCCGTTCTGGGGCGGACATTATCTGAACCTTGGATGGCTTGCGGTTCCGGTTCTGTTTTTTGCCGTGATCGGAACTGTCAATGGCGTGAACTTCACAGACGGTGTTGATGGCCTTGCCACAAGCGTTACCCTGATCGTGGCAGTGTTCTTTACCGTGGTATCCATTGGAACACAGTCCGGAATTGAGCCGGTTACCTGTGCGGTTATCGGCGGACTGATGGGATTTTTGCTTTACAACGTATATCCGGCAAGCGTATTTATGGGAGATACTGGTTCCCTGGCACTTGGCGGCTTTGTGGCTGGCGTGGCCTATATGCTGCAGATGCCCCTGTTTATCCTGATCGTAGGACTGATCTACCTGGTTGAGGTACTGTCCGTTATGATCCAGGTAACATACTTCAAGGCTACACATGGCAAGCGTATTTTCAAAATGGCTCCCATCCATCACCATTTCGAGCTTTGCGGATGGTCTGAAGCCCGCGTAGTTGCAGTGTTTACCATTGTGACTGCCATCATGTGCCTGATCGGTCTTTTGGCTTTGTAAGGCATTAAGGAGGAATTTTATTATGGAATTAAAAGGAAAAAAGGTTCTGGTTTTCGGAGCCGGCAAAAGCGGCATCGGTGCAGCAGACCTTCTGGGTGCTGTAGGTGCCTGCCCAATTCTCTATGACGGAAAAGCAGACTTGGATAAAGAAAGCGTATTACATAAAACAAGCGGCAATTATGAACTTCAGATCTATGCAGGAGAGCTTCCAAAGGAGGTTCAGGACAGCCTTGACCTGGTTGTGTTAAGCCCTGGCGTTCCTACGGACCTTCCGATCGTGAAGGGCTTTTATGAGCAGGGACTTCCTGTATGGGGAGAGGTTGAGCTCGCCTATGAGACCGGAAAGGGAGAGGTTCTTGCCATTACTGGAACCAACGGCAAAACAACCACAACCGCTCTTCTTGGCAAGATCATGAAGGATGCAAGAGAGTCTGTTTTTGTAGTAGGAAATATCGGTACCCCATACACCTCCAAGGCATTGGAGATGAAAGACAACACCATTACAGTTGCAGAGATCAGCAGCTTCCAGCTTGAGACCATTTCCAAATTTGCTCCCAAGGTAAGCGCCATTCTGAACATTACAGAGGATCATCTGAACCGCCATCATACCATGGCAGAGTACATCCGTGTGAAAGAGCTGATCACCAGCAACCAGGGCCCGGAGGATGTGTGCGTACTGAATTATGAGGATGAGGTTCTCTGCGAGTTTGGTAAGCATATCGTACCGAAGACCGTATATTTCTCCAGCGCAAGAAGACTGGAACAGGGTATTTTCCTTGAGGGAGACCAGATCATTCTTCGCACCAAGACAGAAGAGATTCCGGTAGTGAAGACAGGAGACCTGAAGCTTCTTGGACTTCATAACTTTGAGAATGTAATGGCAGCAGTTGCCATGGCTTATTGCGCTGGCGTTGATATGGACAGCATCCGTAAGAGCGTCTGCGAATTTACAGCTGTTGAGCACAGAATCGAGTATGTGACAGAGAAGAATGGTGTCGCTTACTACAACGATTCCAAGGGAACTAACCCGGACGCAGCCATCAAGGGAATCCAGGCTATGAACCGTCCTACACTTCTGATCGGCGGCGGCTATGATAAGGAATCCAGCTATGACGAGTGGATTCAGGCCTTTGACGGTAAGGTAAGATACCTGGTTCTCATCGGTCAGACCAAGGAGAAAATCAAGGCAGCAGCCGAGAAGAACGGCTTCCATGATATTATCCTCTGTGAGGACTTAAAGGAAGCGGTTCAGGTGTGTGCAGACAAGGCAAATGCCGGAGACGCAGTTCTGTTATCTCCTGCCTGCGCAAGCTGGGGACAGTTTGACAACTATGAGCAGAGAGGCGAGATGTTCAAGGAGTTCGTAAGAGCTCTGTAAGAATGCATATTGACCCAGGGAGCTATTTCCCTGGGTTATTTTTACATAGGGGAAAAATCCCCAGACATAGGTGTTCATCCTCTGGCATATGCTTAAATAAGGCAGCCAGCAGGAGCAAGCTATGATCCGGGAGAAAAATCCAAAAATGAAAACAGATATGGTCCTTCTGATCCTGGTGCTGCTTCTGGCAGTATTCGGGCTGATCATGCTGTTTTCCATCAGTGAATACAATGGCAGAGTGCGTTTCGGCGACTCTGCCTATTATTTTAAAAAGCAGCTTTTTGCCACTGCCCTTGGACTTATGGCAATGTACATAGTAGCGGAAATGGATTACCGCTTTTTCGTGGGGCTGGCACCGGCTGCCTATCTTTTGTCCATGGCACTTTCCACTGCGGTTCTGCTGGTGGGACAGGAGATTAACGGTTCCAAGAGGTGGCTGAATTTTGGGCCTCTTTCCTTTCAGCCCTCAGAGTTTGCCAAGGTCGCCGTGATTCTGTTCCTTACTTGGCAGATCGAAAAGAGCAGAAAAAAGACAGCTGGCTTCTGGTTTATGTGCAGGACTATGATGACCCTGCTTCCAATCGTGGGACTGGTCGGCACCAATAACCTGAGTACTGCTATTATCATACTTGGAATCGGCGTGGTGCTGATCTTTGTATCAGACCCTGGATATGCCAGGTTTATTGGAATGGGAGCCGCCGGGGTGGCGGTGATCGCGGTGTTTCTGGCAGCGGAAAGCTACCGGCTGGAACGGCTGGCAATCTGGCGGAATCCTGAGAAATACGAAAAAGGCTTCCAGACCATACAGGGGCTTTATGCCATTGGAAGCGGCGGAATCTTCGGCAGGGGATTTGGCAGCAGCCTTCAGAAGCTGGGGTTCGTGCCGGAGGCGCAGAATGATATGATTTTTTCCATTATCTGTGAGGAACAGGGGCTTGCAGGGGCTTCTTTTCTGATCCTGATCTTCGGACTGCTTTTGTGGAGGCTGTGCGTAATTGCCCTGCACTGCCGGGATCTGGAAGGCACTTTGATCTGCAGCGGCATTATGAGTCACATGGCGATCCAGGTGATCCTGAACATTGCGGTTGTGACCAACACCATCCCCAATACAGGAATTACACTTCCTTTTGTAAGCTACGGAGGAACGTCTGTGGTGTTTCTTCTGGGGGAAATGGGGCTGGCCTTAAGCGTAAGCCGCGGCGGAATGAAATAGCTGTCTGATTGTTACTGTTCACTGGCAATGTTCCGCGAGGTGTTTTTTGTGAACAAAGTTCACAGAAAACCTGAGAATTGCGGCGCGAAATCATGCGAATGCATGATTTCTGTGCATCGCGAAGCGCGTTGCTGTGAACGGAGTGAACAGTAACGTCTGATTTTATCACCAGATTAAGAAAACTGCATACAATAAAAGGTAAGAGGCCCTTTAGGAGTGAATGGCTTGAATGACCGGATTTTCATTGAAGGGGGACACAAGCTGAAGGGAAATGTTCAGATACAGGGCTCCAAAAATGCAGCGCTGCCTATGATGGCGGCTTCTCTTTTACACCGGGGAGTGAGCGTACTGAAAGGCTGTCCGAGAATTGCGGATGTATTTTGCATGGAAGAAATCCTGCAGAATCTGGGGGCTGTAACCTGGTGGGAGGACCACGATCTGTATCTGGACTGCACCAAAGCGGACAAAACAGAGGTCCCATTTTCCTTCACAGGGAGAATGCGGTCTTCTGTGATCCTTCTGGGGGCACTTCTTGGAAGAAATAAAAAAGGCAGTCTTGGCTATCCGGGGGGATGCGTGATCGGAAAACGCCCCATTGACATGCATCTTCTGGTTCTGGAAAGTCTTGGGGCCAGGATACAGGAAGTGGCAGGGCAGTTAAGCGCAGAGTGTGAAAGAATGAAGGGAACAGAGTTCTCTTTTCCAAAAAGAAGTGTGGGAGCCACCCAGCAGGGAATTCTGGGGGCAGTGCTGGCAAAGGGAGAAACGGTTCTGGAAAACTGTGCCTGCGAGCCGGAAATCAGCTGGCTTTGTCATTATCTTCGTACCATGGGCGCGCAGATTACAGGGGACGGTACCGGGCGAATCTGCGTCAGTGGAGTGGAAGGCCTGAGGGGAGGCAGCAGTTGGGTGCCGCCGGACCGGATTGTGGCAGGAACCTATATCTGTGCGGCTGCCATTACAAGAAGTGAGATCACCCTGACCGGTCCGCCGGAGGGGGAACTTGATTCCTTTCTGGAAGTATATCGGAAAATAGGTGGACAATATAGCGGCATCGGTGGTAAACTGTTAGTCAATGGAAAAAATGTTCACAGCCCCGTAGCATTTCTGGAAACAGGCGTATATCCGGGCTTTCCCACAGACCTGCAGTCTCCTCTGATGGCGGTTCTGGCCACTGTGGAAGGCACAAGCCTTATTCGGGAAGCTATTTTTGAGGACCGCTACAAGGCAGCGCCGGAACTGGTGCGTATGGGAGCAGACATCCGGATTCTGGGAAGAGACGCTCTGATCCAGGGCGGGAAGCCCCTTACCGGCACCTTTGTAAGAGCACAGGAATTAAGAGGCGGTGCAGCGCTGATACTGGCAGCACTGGTGGCGGCCGGAACCACGGTTCTGGAAGGCTATTCTTTTGTGCGAAGGGGATATGAGCATATTTGCCAGGATCTTGAGCAGTTAGGTGCGGCAGTAAAAAGGATACAGGAATAACAGGATTATGAAATTATTCAAAAAGAATCTGATTGACAAAAAACATAAGAAAATGATTTTTTGTACCCTGGGAGCAGTTTTGCTGGCAGGCCTTGTTTTTTTCTTTTCTTATTTTCATGTAAGCAAAGTGGAAGTAATGGGAACTGCCCGTTATTCCGATGAGGAAGTAAAAAGCATGGCTCTGCAGGGTGCATTTACAGATAACTCTGTTCTTGCTGTGCTTCTTCATTCCAGGGTGGATGTGGAGGATGTGCCGTTTGTAGAGGGCTTTAACATTACCCGCCTTTCCCATAACAGCATCTGCATCAGTGTCCGGGAGAAGAAGGCAGTGGGATGCATTCCCTATCTGGACAGCTACGTGTATTTTGACCGCAATGGTATTTTTATTGAGAGTTCCCACACACGGGACGAGCTGGTTCCTTTTTTTGACGGGATCCAGGTAAGCCATGTGATCCAGGGGGAGAAGCTTCCAATCAAGGGAAGTTCGGTTCTGACTACTGCAGTGGCGCTTTCCACCATTTTCCAGAAAAATGACGTGATCCCAGATCACATAGAGTTTGACAGCAGCTATCAGATCACCCTGACCTACGGCGATGTGCAGGTTATGTTGGGAAAGGACGAGTACCTGGAGGACAAGATGATCCGGGTAAGCGCGATCCTGCCAAAACTTTCCGGGGAAAAAGGAATCCTTCACATGGAGAATGTAACGGATTCTTCCAAGCTCATCACCTTTGAGCGAGAAGTGGACGAGGAAGATACCACGACGAGTATTGACACCACTAGTGCCTATGAGAATGCGATCGCGAACTGGCACGGCGGCTATGACGAAGAGGGGGACTATACCGGCGAGGGCGAGTATGATGCCAATATGAATTACGTAGGTCCAAAGCCTACCGAGGAAAGCATTGCGGCAAACGGTGACTGGCTGGGCGGCTATATGGAGGACGGCAGCTACACCGGATACGGACAGCTTGACAAGGATGGAAATTACGTAGGTCCTAATCCAAATGACACCAGCGACGAGGAAGATTATACGGAAGAATCCAGCTGGGATGACCAGGAAGAGGACGATTATGAAGAGTAATCTTTCAATTTTCGAGAAAAAAGTGTAAAAAAACAAAATTAGTGGTTGATAAATTCCTAAAAAAAATATATGATATAGCTATATGCAGCTTGGTATGTATATGAGATGAGTGTCAAAATGAATTTTGCCACTCATTTGATACCCGGATTGTTCCGCAGCTATGCTGCTCCCACAATTCTTCAAATATTCGAAATCCGCTGATTTACTATGTAAATCGCTGCTTTCTCATATTTGGCGTGTCCCAAGCTCAAAAGCCTTATCGTGCAAGCATGAACAGCTTTTTGATCTTTTGACACTGGTATCATGTATATTGACTAAGATTAGAGATAAAGGATATAAGGTAGAAATAAAGGAGGAAGTACATTGTTAGAGATAATGTCAAATGAGGCGGAATCCTCTGCAAAGATTATTGTAATCGGAGTAGGCGGCGCCGGAAATAACGCAGTCAACAGAATGGTTGAGGAAGCCATCGGCGGGGTAGAGTTTGTAGGAGTTAATACAGATAAGCAGGCTCTGACTCTGTGTAAAGCTCCAACTGTACTTCAGATCGGTGAGAAGATTACCAAAGGTCTTGGTGCAGGAGCACAGCCTGAGGTTGGACAGAAAGCAGCAGAAGAAAGCATTGAGGAAGTAAAGCAGATCATCGAAGGTGCTGACATGGTATTCGTTACCTGCGGTATGGGCGGTGGAACCGGTACAGGTGCTGCACCGGTTATCGCAGCAGCAGCGAAGGAAATGGGTATCCTCACTGTAGGTGTTGTGACCAAGCCTTTCCGTTTTGAAGCGAAGACACGTATGAACAATGCCCTTGCAGGTATCGAGAACCTGAAGAAAGCAGTTGATACACTGATCGTGATCCCGAATGATAAATTACTGGAGATCGTGGACCGCCGTACTACTATGCCGGAAGCACTGAGAAAGGCAGACGAGGTTCTGCAGCAGGCCGTTCAGGGCATCACAGACCTGATCAATCTGCCGGCTCTTATCAACCTCGACTTTGCTGATGTACAGACTGTTATGACAGATAAGGGAATCGCTCACATCGGTATCGGTGAGGCAAGAGGCGATGACAAGGCTATGGAGGCTGTTCAGCAGGCAGTTTCTTCTCCGCTGCTTGAGACTACCATCAAGGGTGCTACACATGTTATCATCAACATTTCCGGTGATATCTCCCTTATGGATGCAAACGATGCAGCAAGCTATGTACAGGAGCTTACTGGTGAGGATGCAAACATCATCTTCGGTGCTATGTATGATGACTCTGTTGCTGATTATGCAAGAATCACAGTTATTGCTACAGGTCTTACAGACAATGCACAGGCCAACAACCCATTTGGAAGCAAGGCAAGCAATTCCGTATTTTCCAACAAGAGACCGGCTTCCACAGCATCTGCCGGCGTGAACCTGAACATGCCTAGCTTCAGCATGCCTACTATGAATGCGACACCATTCACAGCGAAGACACCATCCAGCACTGTTCAGAAGAAAGACATCCAGATTCCGGATTTCTTAAGAAACAGATAATTTATTGCAGACAAAAGACCTCCGCATGTATGTGCGGAGGCCTTTTTATCGGCAGCAGGAAATCTGAATCACTGGATTCAGCATTCACACTGGAAGGTGCTGCACTTTGTTTCATCACATTTTCTGGCATCATTTCCATCTACACTAATGGAAGCGGCAGTACATTTACACTTGTCATTGTAGGTGCAGCCGCAGGCTTTACAGTCAATCTGGATGGTCTCGCAGCCACAGCCATTTTTGGCACTGTTCATAGTACCCTGGCTTTTTTCCCGAAAACTGCCGCAGCAGGTTTCTTCAGCACTGTGGGCACTTTCCCCCATCATATCAATTTCTCCTCTGGAACAGAGCATATCCTCGTTGTAGGCACAGGTTGTTGCGGAACATTTTAAAATAGTCATAGTTTGCCTCCTGATAGTAATGATTGTGTTATGGAACATTTTTAGTTTTTCCGGAATTATTCAAAATATACCTGTTGCTCCTTACATTATTTGGAATAAAAAATATGTGAAAAAATAAGAAAAATATCTTGACTTTCAAGAAAAGACATGGTATTATTCAACAGTACATGATGAAAAGAAAGCAGAGTTCACTCTCACCTCAGCGCACATTTAGATGCGGCTCGGGTTCATATTGCACAGCAGCGCGTGACTTAGTTCGCGGGTGTAATAGGAGAAGTGTGGATTCTGTCCGCACTTTTTTTATGTTTGAGGAAGCATAAGAACAGGAAGTCATGTATGAGGCAGGAATTTCCTGCGAAGGGGAATGAGAGTCCAGGGGTTAGAAACTGGAACAGAACAGATCATCTATCAGGTATGGAGGTGCACAACAATTAGCAATTTAATGATCAACGAACAAATCAGAGACAAAGAGGTACGCTTAATTGGTCCGGACGGAGAACAGCTTGGAATCATGTCCGCAAGAGAAGCTATGGCCAAGGCTCAGGAGGCAGAGCTTGATTTAGTAAAGATTGCCCCACAGGCAAAGCCGCCGGTATGCAAAATCATTGACTATGGTAAATATCGCTACGAACTTGCCAGAAAAGAAAAAGAAGCCAAGAAGAAGCAGAAGACCATCGATGTCAAAGAAGTGCGTCTTTCACCAAATATTGATACCAATGACCTGAACACAAAGGCTGGGGCGGCACGCAAATTCCTTACCAAGGGCGACAGAGTTAAAGTAACACTTCGCTTCCGCGGAAGAGAGATGGCACACATGTCAAGCAGCAAGCATGTTCTGGATGATTTTGCCGAGATGCTGAAGGACGTTGCCGTAGTTGAGAAGGCAGCTAAGGTAGAAGGCAGAAGCATGACAATGTTTTTAGCACAGAAACACTAGGATGTTGCATTCATTTGGAGAGACCGGAAGGGTTCGGCCAGGCTGGATGAGGGACATTAAATAGATACGATATTAAGGAGGAAATTACAATGCCAAAAATTAAAACTTGTAGAGCAGCAGCAAAGCGCTTCAAAAAAACAGGAACAGGAAAATTAGTAAGAAATAAAGCTTACAAGAGCCATATCTTAACAAAGAAATCTCAGAAGAGAAAGAGAAATCTTAGAAAAGCTGCTGTTGTTGATTCTACTAATGTTAAGAGCATGAAGAAAGCATTACCGTATTTATAAGATATAGCATAGAAGAAGACGAACAGGAGGAAAATAAGAAATGGCAAGAATTAAAGGCGGATTAAACGCAAAGAAAAAACATAATCGTGTATTAAAACTGGCAAAGGGCTACAGAGGAGCTCGTTCCAAACAGTATAGAGTAGCAAAACAGTCTGTTATGCGTGCACTTACCAGCTCTTATGCTGGAAGAAAGCAGAAGAAACGTCAGTTCAGACAGCTCTGGATCGCACGTATCAACGCTGCTGCAAGAATGAACGGATTATCCTACAGCAAAATGATGCACGGCCTTAAAGTTGCAAACATCGACATCAACAGAAAGATGCTTGCTGAGATGGCTGTAAACGATGCTCAGGGATTCGCAGCACTTGCTGAGATCGCTAAGAAAGCAATCGCTTAATTACATTAAGAAGATACTTTTACGGGAGATGGGAAACCATCTCCCTTTTTTATACAGAAATTTAGAACTGCTATTTAAAACAAAATAATACAAAAAATATTTATGTGTGCTTGACAGCGCACGTTTGTGCGCCGCAGAAATAACAAAAATGGCGTATTTTGGTTAATTTAACGGATTTTTCCTCTCTAATTCTTAAAAAATTATAAAATTTTCTCTTGCAATCAAAAAAGCAGGATGCTATAATCATAACATTAAAGTGGTAAAGAGAAGAAGTTATGGAAGCCAAAGCCGGCTGGGAAACCACCAGTGGGCTTTTCTATTATCCGTTGGTGGTAGACTTATCGGAAGGCGAGATGACAGAAACTCTTACATAAATTAAGGAGGAGATTTATTATGAGAAATCTGAAAAAAGTACTCAGCATTACTGCAGCCGCAGCAATGGCAGTATCCACTGTAACACCTGTATCCGTATTTGCAGAGAGCGAGGAAACCTTCAAGATTGGTGTCATCGGACCTATGACAGGAGACTATGCACAGTATGGTAATGGCGTATATAACGCAGCGAAGATTGCAGCAGATGAGATCAATGCAAACGGCGGATTCAACGGATATCAGGTAGAGATTCTTGATGCCGGCGATGATCAGGGAGATCCGGAGAAAGCTGTCAATGCATACAACGACCTTCTTGACAAGGGTATGCAGATGCTTTGCGGTACCGTTACTTCCGGTGCTTGTATCGCAGTAGGTGCAGAGGCAGCTGACAGCACATTCCTCTTCACACCATCTGCAACAGCAGTAGACAGCATCACAGCTGGTGACAATGAGTTCCGTATGTGCTTCACAGACCCGATGCAGGGAACCAAATCTGCTGAGTACATCTCCGAGAACGGACTTGCTACAAAGGTAGCAACTCTTTATGATTCCATGGCTGACTACAACTCCGGTGTACATGATGCATTCGTTGCAGCATGCGGTGACTATGGCCTTGAGGTTGTAGCTGATGAAGCTTACACAACAGACAACAACACAGACTTCTCCGTACAGCTTGGCAAGATCAAAGACAGCGGCGCAGAGCTTCTGTTCCTGCCGAACTACTACTCAGACAACGCACTGATCCTTCAGCAGGCTCATGACCTTGGTCTTGACATGAAGATCTTCGGTGTTGACGGTATGGACGGTATCCTGAACGTTGAGAACTTCGATACATCCCTTGCAGAAGGCGTTATGCTTCTGACACCATTCTCCGCAACAGGCGCGGATGAGGCAACTGTAAACTTCGTAAAAGCATACGGCGATGCGAACAACGGTGAGACACCAAACCAGTTCGCAGCAGATGCATATGATGTACTTTACGCTATGAAAGCAGCAGCAGATGATGCTGGTATTACACCGGATATGTCCAACGAGGACATCAGCGCAGCTCTTTCCGCTTCCATGCTGAACATCACTGTAAACGGTCTTACAGGAGAAGCTAAATGGACAGAGGACGGCGAGTGCGATAAAGCTCCTAAGGCTTATGTGATCAAAGACGGCGTTTACGCTTCTATGGAGTAATTTCATAAGAATACAGGACAATATGCCGGGCAGCCGGCAGAGTCTTAACCATTTCCCTGATTGCGCAGGGGATGGCCGTTAGCAAAGGGGAGACGGTTACCTGTGGGTCCGTCTCCTTCTTTGCACTATGAAAAATAACTTACAAAATAACTGGAGCGTGTCTGAAAATTTACTTCCGCTTTTTCAAATTCGAGGCAACATAAAAAGATTACAGTGGAAAAAGAACGGGAATGAATTTTCAAACACGCTCATGGAAAAAATCCAGTTAAGAGGTGCATTATGAGTTTTATATCCTATTTAAAAGATGGTATCAGCCTGGGCAGTATCTACGCCATCATCGCCCTGGGCTATACAATGGTATATGGTATTGCAAAAATGCTGAATTTCGCACATGGCGACGTTATCATGGTTGGAGCATTTGTAATCCTGACAGCAGTCACCAAAGCCAATATGTCACCAATTTTGGCAATCATCCTTTCCGTAGTGATCTGTACCGCAGCAGGTGTTGTAATTGAGGCAGTTGCCTACAGACCTCTTCGTAAAGCATCATCCAACCTGGCAGTTCTGATCACCGCCATCGGTGTCAGCTATCTGCTTCAGAACCTGGCCCTTCTGATCTTCGGCGCAGATGCCAAGAGTTTCGTTCCGGTTATCAATGTTCCGTCACTGGTACTTTTCGGCGGACAGCTTACCGTCAAAGGTGTTACCATCGTAACTATCCTTGTATGTATCGTAATTATGGTCGGCCTTCAGCTTTTCGTAAAGAAAACCAAACCAGGACGTGCCATGCAGGCTGTCTCTGAGGACCGCGACGCTGCACAGCTGATGGGTGTCAATGTAAACGCAACCATTTCCCTTACTTTCGCAATCGGTTCCGGACTTGCCGCAATCGCAGGCCTTCTGCTTTGTTCTGCATATCCGACTCTGACTCCATATACAGGAGCCATGCCTGGTATCAAGGCATTCGTAGCAGCCGTATTCGGCGGAATCGGATCTATCCCGGGAGCCATGGTAGGAGGAATCCTTCTTGGAGTTATCGAGATCTTCAGTAAGGCATATATTTCTTCTCAGGTTGCAGACGCCATCGTGTTTGCAGTTCTGATCGTCGTGCTGCTTGTAAAACCATCTGGACTGTTCGGCAAGAACATCCAGGAGAAAGTATGAGGTGGCCGATATGAAAAAGACAGTGAACAAAACAACAAAGAATAACTTTATTACATATGGCATGGTAATCGCCATTTTCGCAGTGGTACAGATCCTTTCCTCAACCGGAAACCTGTCCCGACTGCTTACCGGACTTCTGGTTCCCATCTGCGTTTACACCATCGCTTCCCTTTCCCTGAACCTGGTAGTTGGTTATTCCGGAGAGCTGAGTCTTGGACATGCTGGCTTTATGTGCGTTGGAGCTTATTCCAGTGCTGTATTTTCCCATGTTACCAGTGATCTGATCCCGTCTGTTCCAAGACTGATCCTTGCAATCCTGGTAGGTGCAGTGGTTGCTGCTGTTTTTGGAGTTCTCATCGGTATTCCGGTACTGAGACTTCGCGGTGACTATCTGGCTATCGTAACCCTGGCATTTGGTGAGATCATCAAGAACCTGATCAACATTCTCTATGTTGGCGTAGATGACAAAGGGCTTCATGTTGCAACAAGCGCAGCCAACCTGAAGCTGGATCCAGGCGGAAAGCAGATCATCAAGGGTGCCCTTGGAGTTTCCGGAACTTCCACCCTTTACAAAGACATCAAGGATTATTTCTTCCTGATCGGCGTGATCCTGATCCTGATCGTGCTTTTCGTAATCCAGAACCTGGTAAATTCCAGAAGCGGACGTGCTATCACTTCAACCCGTGACAACCGTATCGCAGCCGAGTCCATCGGTATCAACGTAACAAAGAACAAGCTGCTTGCATTTACCATTTCCGCTGCAATTGCAGGAGTGGCTGGCGTGCTTTATGCCCACAACCTTTCCATGCTGAAGGTTTCCATCTTCGATTACAATATGTCCATTACCATTC
This sequence comes from Blautia segnis, assembly GCF_014287535.1. Taxonomy (NCBI): domain Bacteria; kingdom Bacillati; phylum Bacillota; class Clostridia; order Lachnospirales; family Lachnospiraceae; genus Blautia; species Blautia segnis. Next base: position 55,111 of record NZ_JACOOT010000003.1, read on the forward strand.
TGGTATATGTCATCCTTGGAGGAATGGGAAATCTTCGCGGAAGCATTCTCGCAACCATCGTGCTTTATGCACTTCCTGAGCTGCTTCGTGGATTCTCCACATACCGTATGCTGATCTATGCAATCGTTATGATCGCAATGATGCTGTTCAACTGGGCTCCTGCTGCAAGAGATTTCAGAAGCCGTATTGTTGAGAAGATCAAAGGTCATGGCAAAGAAAAGGAGGCGGCTTAATTATGGCAATGTTAGAGGTAAACAATCTTTCCATCCAGTTTGGCGGTCTTCACGCTGTAGATAATTTTCATATGAAAATTGAGAAAGGCGAGCTGTACGGCCTGATCGGACCAAACGGTGCCGGAAAAACAACGGTATTCAACCTTCTCACAGGTGTATACAAGCCTAATGAGGGAATCATCAAGCTGGACGGACAGGACATTACAGGAAAAAGCATTATCGACATCAACAAGGCAGGAATTGCCCGTACCTTCCAGAATATCCGTCTTTTCAAGGATATGACAGTGCTGGACAATGTTAAGGCAGGCCTGCACAACCATCATAAATATTCCACCCTTACCGGAATCTTAAGACTTCCAAAGTACTTCAAGGTGGAAAAAGAAATGAACGAGCGTGCCATGGAGATCCTGAAGGTGTTTAACCTGGATCAGGAAGCAGAGCTTCTTGCGGGAAACCTCCCTTATGGTAAACAGCGTAAGCTGGAGATCGCCAGAGCACTTGCCACAGATCCCAAGCTTCTTCTTCTGGATGAGCCTGCAGCAGGTATGAACCCCAATGAGACACAGGAGCTGATGGATACCATTCGCTTTGTAAGAGACCATTTTAACATGACGATCCTGCTGATCGAGCATGATATGAAGCTGGTTGGCGGTATCTGCGAGGAGCTGACCGTACTGAACTTCGGACAGGTTCTCTGTCAGGGCGAGACCTCTAAGGTTCTCAAAGACCCGACTGTTGTTACTGCATATCTGGGCGAATAAGGAGGAAATATAGAAATGGCAATGTTGGAAGTAAAGGATTTACACGTATATTATGGTGTAATTCAGGCTCTGAAAGGAATTTCCTTTGAGGTAAACCAGGGAGAGGTCATCGCCCTGATCGGTGCCAACGGTGCAGGAAAAACCACTACACTGCAGACTCTTACCGGACTTCTTTCCGCAAAAGAAGGTTCCGTTGTTTTTGAAGGAAAAGATATTACCAAAGTTCCGGCACATAAGATCGTTGAGATGGGAATCGCACATGTTCCGGAAGGACGCCGCGTATTCGCAGACTTAAGTGTTTATGAGAACCTGATCATGGGTGCTTATACACGTAAGGACAAGGCAGAGATCCAGGAGAGCCTTGTCGGCGTATACAAGCGTTTTCCAAGACTGGAAGAGCGTAAAGGACAGCGCGCCGGTACTCTTTCCGGCGGTGAGCAGCAGATGCTTGCCATGGGACGTGCCCTTATGAGCAAGCCAAGACTGATCGTAATGGACGAGCCTTCCATGGGGCTTTCTCCGATTTTTGTAAATGAAATTTTCGATATTATCCGTGTGGTAAGCGAAGGCGGCACCACTGTACTTCTGGTAGAGCAGAATGCCAAGAAGGCACTTTCCATCGCAGACCGTGCTTATGTCCTTGAGACCGGCAAGATCACCATGAGTGGAAAAGCAAGCGACCTGCTCAATGATGAGGCTGTACAGAAGGCTTATCTTGGAGAATAAATCCATTTGAAAATTAATCCGGCAAGGCAGCAAAAAGGAGCTTTGCCGGGATAATAAGGAGGAGAAATATGGACAATTTCGTAATTACCATTGCAAGACAGTACGGAAGCGGCGGACGTACCGTAGGTGAAATGCTTGCGAAGAAATTAGGAATTGGATATTACGACAAGGACATCATCCGCATAGCATCCGAGGACAGCGGTATTCACGAGACTCTTTTCGGAAGAGTGGACGAGTACACAAGTGCCAGACGCCCGCTGTTTGGCAAAAAAGGAATTTACAGCGGAGAGCTGATTCCGCCTCAGAGCAAGGATTTTACCTCTGATGAAAACCTGTTTAATTATCAGGCAAAAGTGATCCGCGAGCTGGCGGAGAAGGAATCCTGCGTGATCATCGGAAGATGTGCTAATTTTGTGCTGAAGGATTATCCAAATGTACTTCGCGTATTTGTTCATGCAAACTGGGATTTCCGTATGGAAAAAGCTGCTGAGAAGCTGAGCATGAGTACCAGGGAGATTGAGAAATTCCTTCAGAAGGATGACAGGCGCAAGGACGAGTACTACCGCAGATTTACAGGCCAGGAGTGGAAGGATGCCACCCAGTATGACCTGTGCCTGGACAGCAGCAAGCTTGGCTATGACAAGTGCATCGAGGAAATCGAGAACCAGCTGAACATGCTGAAGAACAAATAAGTTCTTCCTTTGGGCAAACTGAAATAAGAAGAATCACAGAGCATCGGCTTTTTCAAAAAAGAAATTGTCGGTGCTCTTTTCATAGTCTGAAGAAAATCCACATATATTATCAGGAAAGACAGATGTCAGGCGGCGAAGAGATGAAAGTAAAAACAGGGCATCTGGTGATGTGGGTGCAGGGGCTGGTTCTGGTTCTTTTGTGCGCAAGGCTGGGGGCTGGAGCTATTCTGGAAAAGGAAGGGGAGACGGGAACGGCGGGAGAGGAAGCCGTACAGCTGACAAATGCAGCAAAAAACGGAGACGCGAAGGCAGATTTTGATCAGAACCGGGGATTGGTTCAGGAAAAGAAAAGGGTAGCTCTGACCTTCGATGATGGTCCAAGCAGCAAGTATACGCCCCTGCTTCTGGAGGGACTGAAAGAAAGAGGCGTCCATGCCACCTTTTTTCTTATGGGGAAAAATATAGAGGGAAAAGAAGAACTGGTGAAGCGGATGCAGGCAGAAGGACATCTGATCGGGAACCATACCTACAACCATGTGGAGCTGTGCAAAATCTCCAAGGAGGCAGCCCGAACAGAAATCGAAGCCACCAATCAGGAAATTTACGATATCACAGGAGAATATCCCATGTGGCTTCGTCCGCCTTACGGGGAGTGGCAGAAGAATCTGGACTTTTATGTGAACATGTTTCCGGTTCTTTGGGACATTGACACATTGGACTGGAAAAGCCAGAATGTGAATGCGGTGATGCAGATCGTGGAATCAGAGATTGAGGATGGGGCGGTGATTCTGATGCACGACGCATATCAGAGCTCTGTGGATGCAGCCCTTCAGATCGTGGATCTGCTGACGGCACAGGGGTATGAGTTTGTGACTGTGGATGAACTGGTGCTGCCGTGAGAAAATGCAAAGAAAAAGATTTGCCTAAATTGGGAAGATGGATTATAATTAGAACAAATGTGCGGTATAATACATCTGAGTAAGAAACAAAAAATGGAGAAAATACATGGATTTATTTGAATATGCAAAAGCAAAGACAATGGAGAATGAGTCGCCGCTGGCTTCCAGGCTTCGTCCTACCCGTCTGGAGGAAGTTGTAGGGCAGCAGCACATTGTAGGAAAGGATAAGCTGCTTTACCGGGCAATTAAGGCAGATAAGCTGACTTCTGTTATTTTTTACGGACCTCCGGGAACCGGCAAGACCACCCTTGCCAAGGTCATCGCCAATACCACCAGCGCAGATTTTACCCAGATCAATGCCACTGTAGCCGGCAAGAAGGACATGGAAGAGGTGGTGAAGCAGGCTCAGAATGCCCTTGGCATGTACGGAAGGAAGACCATCCTTTTTATCGATGAGATCCACCGCTTCAATAAGGGACAGCAGGATTATCTTCTGCCATTTGTGGAGGATGGCACCATTATCCTGATCGGTGCGACTACAGAGAATCCTTATTTCGAGGTAAACGGGGCTCTTTTGTCCCGGTCTATTGTGTTCGAACTGAAGGCGCTGGAAATTTCGGAGATTAAGGAACTGATTCTTCGGGCTGTCAATGACAAAGAGAAAGGCATGGGAAGCTATGGAGCAGTTCTGGACGAGGATGCCCTGGAGTTTCTTGCAGATATGGCAGGAGGAGATGCCAGAAGCGCTTTAAACGCCATAGAGCTGGGGATTCTGACGACTCCCAGGTCTGATGACGGCAAGATCCATATTACACTGGATGTGGCTTCTGAGTGTATCCAGAAGCGTGTGGTACGCTATGATAAGAACGGAGATAACCATTACGACATTATTTCCGCATTCATTAAAAGCATGCGCGGCTCAGACCCGGATGCTGCAGTGTATTATCTTGCGAAGATGCTGTATGCAGGGGAAGATGTGAAGTTTATTGCAAGACGTATTATGATCCTTGCTTCCGAAGATATTGGAAATGCAGATCCCCAGGCCCTTGTGGTGGCAACTGCTGCGGCGCAGGCAGTAGAGCGGGTAGGCATGCCGGAATCCCAGATCATCCTTTCCCAGGCTGTTGCTTATATGGCATGCGCGCCGAAGAGCAACGCCGCTGTGAATGCGATCTTTGCAGCGATGAACAGCGTGAAGCGCACCAAGACCACAGTGCCTGTACATCTCCAGGATGCACACTATGGCGGGCATGAGAAGCTGGGTCATGGAATCGGCTATAAGTATGCCCACGATTATCCGAATCACTATGTACAGCAGCAGTATCTTCCAGATGAAATTAAGGATGAGAAATTCTATGAGTTGTCCGATATGGGATATGAGAAGAAATTGAAAGAGCATATGGAATTTATACGAAGAAATAAACAGTAGAAGTGGTAATAAAATGGAGGAGCTTTACAGAAGCCCCTCCATTATTTTTGCATATATTTCTTCGTATTTCTTCGGCCATTGCTTACACATTGCCTTGGCTGCCGTAAGGGATGGTGCCGCAAGAGAAAGATCAATCACGGAAGCTCCCTTCTGCAAAAGCTGCAGGTGCACCACATATTCCCCCTGGTTATTGATGTAGTAGTCCGCAGGAGCCTTAACCTGGTTCTTGGCGGAAGCACCTCTGGCAGCTAAATACTGCAGCACCTCGGTGCGGATGTCCTGGGAAATATCATTCTCAAAATAGGTAAGCGTGTTTTTGCCATCTTCAGTGAGATAATAATAGGAAGTATTGGAAATGGTACGCTTCTCGATCAGCTCCGTCTCCTCAAGCTCGGAAAGAGCCTGCTGCAAATGGAAATAATTGGTGTATTCCCGGTCCAGAATAAATTCAGAAATCTCGGAATTGGTAATGGGAGAGGATGAATTTCGAAGCATATATAAAATGATCAGCTTGTAAACAGTAAATGGTGTTGCCATTTTCAAGCCTCCTTTCTGGCTTTTCCCTGAAAACTCTGTCTTTCCTTCAATCGGTGGTGAAGAAGATTGAGGACTTCTCTTTTGCGGCTTGCCCATAAAGGTGCAATGAGCAGATCTTTTGGGCCGTCCCCGGTAACCCGGTGGATCACAATGGACGGGTCCAGATGCTCCAGACAGTCGATTACAAGGTCAATGTATTGGTCTCGTTCCAACACTTTAAATTTCCCGGCAAGATAATCATATGCAAGGTCGGTGCCTTTCAGAACATGGAGAAGCTGCAGCTTAATGCCCTGGATGTCACAGGCACTTAAGTAATCCATAGTTGCCAGCATATCTTCCCTGTTTTCCCCCGGAAGTCCGAGAATGGTGTGCACCACCACTTCAAGTCCTGCCTTTCGAAGCCTGCAAAGTGCATCCTCGAAGCAGGAAAGAGGATAGCCCCGGCGGATATAGGCGGCAGTAGATTCATGGATGGTCTGCAGTCCAAGCTCTACCCAGACGGGCTTTCTTTTATTCAGGCGAGAGAGAAGTTCTATCACATCCTCTCCCAGGCAGTCTGGACGGGTGCCGATGGAAAGCGCCACAATCCCTGGATGGGAAATGGCTTCCGTGAAAATCCGCTCCAGATAAGGAACCGGAGCATAGGTATTGGTATATGCCTGGAAATAGGCAATATATTTGTGGATTGGACGCTTGGCGGACAGCATTTCAATTTGGCTGTCAATCTGCCTGGTGATGGAAAGGGCTGCGCTTGCGGCGAAATCTCCGCTGCCCCCTTCACTGCAGAAAATACAGCCGCCGTGCCCGATGGTGCCGTCCCGGTTGGGACAGCTCATGCCTCCGTTCAGTGTAACCTTGTAAACCTTTTCCCCGAACCGTTCCCGCAGCATATAGTCAAGGGAATGATAGGGCTTGCTGTTCCAGTTATTCATCGCACATCAGGATCCTGGCTGTGATTTACTACACAATCCGGATCTGGTTCACTGGTTTCCTCCGGGATGTATTTGTCAAAAATTTTCACAAAGAAATGTGAATTGATGTAAGCAATTCCGGAAAATCCAAGGAGCACCAGAAGCAGGATCACGGTAGACTGGAGCTGGGCGCTTGGAATAAAGAATGCCAGGGTCGGTGCAGCAGAGATCAGGATCATCAGTGCTGTATAAGGAAGATGACGGATGGACATCAAAAATGCGTTGGTAAAGGTGTTCTTGATGGTGTTGTAAAATTTGGCAAGTACCGGGTAGATGTACATGAAAAGCATCAGGTAAACCACCAGGATCATCATGAAGATCACCAGGAGTACCTTGCCAAGGGAGCCTGCTGTGCCGCGGCAGATGCTGATGTCAATGGCAAGGAGAAATGCGGCAGCCAGCATGATCAGATTGATGACGATGCCCTGCTTCAGATTCTGCTTAAAGGATTTGAAAAAGCCGCGTACAATGTAGGATTCTTCATTGCGTACCATCTTCATTGTGACATAGAACATGGCAGAAATGGAAGGGCCGATTGTAACAATTGGGATACAGCAGACGATGCACAGAATATTCAGAATGATAAGATCTGCTACTCTGCTCATAAAGGTGAAAAATTTGTTATCCATGTTGAAGAAACGATCCATTCATATACTCCTCTTTTCTGTTTGTTGTAAAGCCGGAATCAGTCCCGGCGTTATAGCTTATGCAATAGTATAACGAATCTGTGGAAAAAAAGCAATTTGAAAATCAAAATGTATAAAATTTTCACAAAAAAAATATTCTCGAAATTGCTTGCTTATCACACGTTAGCGTGTTAAAATAGTAATTATTGAAAATAGAATAGCAACAATTAAAGATAGAAAAAGGAGTAGCGAAATGAGTAAAAATATCAGAACTGAGGCAGTTGACCATCTTTTTGAGGCCATACTTTGTCTGAAGGATAAGGAAGAGTGCTACACTTTCTTTGAGGATGTGTGTACCATTAATGAGCTTCTTTCTTTATCCCAGAGATTTGAGGTTGCCAAGATGCTGATGGATAAGAGAACTTATCTGGACATCTCTGAGAAGACAGGTGCTTCCACAGCGACCATCAGCCGTGTAAACCGTTCCCTGAACTATGGTAATGACGGCTACGACATGGTATTTAAGAGAATGGAAGAGAAGAAGGAGCAGAATCGTCCGCTGGACCAGAAGGACGAATAAGGAGCTTTGAAGTTCCCGCTCTGGAAATGACAGACAATAGAACAGGACTTACATGCACGAAAGAAAACCCGCGGATCATTGGATGGTGATTCGCGGGTTTTGTGGCGGTGTAGGGAGAGAAGTTTTATTTCTCTTTTGTTTTCTTGGAGGATTTATCCTCTGCGGGGGAGATGTCATCGATCATTTTCTCAATGATCATCTTCTTGATGTAGACGTCGAAGCTCATCAGGCAGATAAAGCTGAAGCGCTTTAAGAATTCCTGGTCCTCCTCGTCTGCATCCTGGAAGGTAGCGCTGGAGAAACGGTAGTCCTTGAGGACATTCTTGATCAGCTGGTCGATCTTGCGGTTCTCCATGCCGAATACTTCATTATATACATAGGTCATGTCCTTGCCTGGCTCGCCCTTGAAATACTTCTCCGTGATAGGACCCAGAAGCTTCTGGATGTCTGTGATGGACAAAATATTCTTAAAATAATAGATGAAGATCAGCATGAGAAGATGATCCTTGGAATAACGCTTCTTCTCCGGGGAAGGGAGCAGGTTGTTCTTCGCATAATTGTTGATCATGGTCTTGGTGAGGATCTTGTCGTCCTCGTGGCGCTTGGTGGATGCAAGCTGATCTTCCATGAAGGTTGTGACCTGATCCATGTAAAGATCAATGTTCGGGAGATCTTCCGGCTTTATATAATCCATTCCGGAAATGTGGTCCAGAATGCTTCTGAATACGGATTTATCGTCTTCTGTCATTTTTTTATCACCTCTGCTCCCTATTATATAGTTTTTAAAACTACTTGTAAACTGTTTTTTTCAGTTTCTGTAAAAATGGAAGAGGGAAACCGAAACTATGTTTGCTTTTTTGCATGCGCGGGGTTGTGGGAAAAGAGGATTTCATGTATAATGAATTTTACTGTTATGGTTACCCATATGAGACAATGAACCTGGAATTTTATATAGGAGAAAATAGATGAGCATATACGATACATTAAATCCGCCGCAGCGCGAGGCAGTGGCGCAGACTGAAGGACCGGTTCTGATTCTGGCTGGTGCAGGGTCAGGCAAGACCAGAGTGCTGACTCACAGAATCGCCTACCTGATGGAAGAGATGGGGGTCAATCCATGGAACATCCTTGCTATCACTTTTACCAACAAGGCAGCCCAGGAGATGAGAGAACGTGTGGATAAGCTGGTGGGATTTGGTTCCGAGAGCATCTGGGTGTCTACCTTCCATTCTGCCTGCGTGCGGATCCTGCGCAGACACATTGACAATCTGGGATATGACACCAATTTTACCATCTACGATACAGATGACCAGAAATCCCTGATGAAGGATGTGTGCAGGAAGCTGAACATTGATACCAAGGTGTATAAGGAGCGGTCCCTTCTGGCTCAGATTTCCCATGCCAAGGACGAACTGCTGACGCCGGATGATATGGAGATGAAGGCAGCAGGGGATTATAATATGAAGAAAGTAGCCTCTGTTTACCGGGAATATCAGGCTGCCCTTCGCAAGAACAACGCCCTGGATTTTGATGACCTGATCGTGAAAACTGTGGAACTTTTCCAGAACTGCGGCGCTGTGTTGGAGTACTATCAGGAGCGGTTCAAATATATTATGGTAGACGAGTACCAGGATACCAATACTGCGCAGTTTAAATTTATCAGCCTTCTGGCACAGAAATATGAGAATCTGTGCGTGGTGGGTGATGATGACCAGTCTATTTACAAGTTCCGCGGGGCAAATATTGGGAATATCCTTGGCTTTGAGCGTGTTTTTCCGGATGCAAAGGTAATCCGCCTGGAGCAGAATTACCGCTCCACCAAGAACATTCTGAACGCTGCCAACCAGGTGATCGCCAATAATACCGAGCGTAAGGCCAAGACTTTGTGGACCGAGAATGAAGAGGGCAGCAAGGTGCATTTCCGGCAGTTTTTCAATGCTTATGAGGAGGCGGAATATGTAGCAGGGGAGATTGGCAGGATGAAGAGGGAAGGAATGGGAAGCTATCGGGACTGCGCCATTCTTTACCGCACCAATGCTCAGTCACGAATTTTTGAGGAGAAATTTATTGCAGCCAACATTCCCTATAAGCTGGTAGGCGGCGTGAACTTCTACGCCCGTAAGGAAATCAAGGATCTTCTGTGCTATCTGAAAACCATTGACAATGCCAGAGATGACCTTGCTGTGCAGAGAATCATCAATGTGCCCAAGCGCGGAATCGGTGCCACTACACTTGGACGTGTCCAGGACTATGCAGACAATATGGGAATCAGCCTGTATGAGGCTCTTCGGGTGGCAGAGGAGGTTCCTTCCATTGGAAGAAGCCTATCCAAGATCGACGGTTTTGTTACGTTTATCCAGAGCCTGAAGAGCAAGGCGGATGTGCTTTCTGTGGAAGAACTGCTGCAGGAGGTGATTGATGATACCGGATATGTGGCAGAGCTGGAAGCTGAGGATACGGAGGAATCCAGGGCCAGAATCGAGAACATTGACGAGTTGATTTCCAAAACTGCGGCTTATCAGGAGGCTATGGAAGAGCAGAATCAGCCTGCTACACTTTCCGGTTTTCTGGAAGAAGTGGCGCTGGTTGCCGATATTGATACGGTAGATCCGGATCAGGATTATGTACTGCTTATGACCTTACATAGCGCCAAGGGCCTGGAGTTTCCAAAGGTGTTTATGGTGGGAATGGAGGACGGCATTTTCCCAAGCCATATGACCATCAGCTATGGAGATGACGGAGAACTGGAAGAGGAGCGCAGGCTCTGTTATGTGGGAATTACCCGTGCCATGAAGGATCTGACGCTGACATGTGCACAGCAGAGAATGATCCGCGGGGAAACCCAGTACAATAAGGTTTCCCGTTTTGTAAGAGAGATTCCCCGTGAGCTTGTAGATCTGGGACATACTATCCAGGAGAAAAAGCCGAAGGCCGAGGATCTGATCCCAACTCCTACCAAGTATTCCAAGATGAAGGAGATTCTCCAGAGCCGTAACTACAAACCAAGGGAATTTAAGGTGACCAAATCCGGTTCCCTAGATTATGAGGTTGGAGATACGGTTCGCCATATTAAATTTGGCGTGGGAATCGTAAAGGAAATCGTGGAGGGCGGCCGGGACTACGAGGTTACGGTGGAATTTGACAAGGTAGGCGTCAAGAAGATGTTCGCAAGCTTCGCCAAGTTGAAGAAAATATAATTGTGCGCCCTGCGATTAGCGCTATGCTTTGAAACGAAAAATTCAAAATAAAAAGATTAACTATGGTAAAATGGTAGCAAAAGTGGTATAATAAATAAACCTGATGAAGATTGCAATAAATGTAAGTCGGGTGCCGGAGACTTTTTGAATACGCTCTGGTGTTTCGGTGCAGAAGTTAGTTGGCTATTTTAGGAAACTGCTTCAGAATGCACATGCAAGCTATATGAAAGAGAGGATGGTATCACATGAACATTAAAATGGATAAGCTCGAGGAATTATTATCATTACTTAAGAAAAAAGAAGAAGAGAAGCAGAAAAATACAGTCCTCTGGGTACTGGCAATCGTTGGTGCTGTAGCTGCTGTTGCAGGAATTGCATTTGCAGTATATCGCTTCTTTGCACCGGATTATCTTGAGGATTTCGAAGAAGATTTCGATGATGACTATGACGATTATTTCGAGGACGAAGAGAAATAATTGCAGGCTGTGATTTTATAGGGATGATTAAGAAGGTATACGGGCATATGGCATTTATGCTCTCCCGTATACCTTATTTTTTTACGGAGGAATTATGAAAAAAGGCGAGATTTACGAAGGGGTTATTGAGAAAGTTGAGTTTCCCAATAAGGGATATATAAATATAGATGGAGAAAAAGTAATTGTAAAGAATGGAATTCCGGGACAGAAGGTCCGTTTTATGATCAACAAGAAGCGTTCCGGCCGGGTGGAGGGAAGACTTCTGGAGGTTCTGGAGAAATCACCTCTTGAGGTGCGGGAACCTGTCTGTAACATTTTCCCTGCCTGCGGCGGCTGCATGTATCAGACCATGTCTTACGAAGAGCAGCTGAAGATGAAAGAAAATCAGGTGAAGAGTCTTCTTCAGGCAGCAGTTGGGGAGGACGTGGATCTTCACTGGGAGGGAATCCATGGAAGTCCCATTGAGTTTGGATACCGGAATAAGATGGAATTCTCTTTTGGGGATGAGTTTAAGGACGGTCCCCTGTCTTTGGGACTTCACAAGAAAGGAAGCACCTATGATGTGCTGACTGCATCCGATTGTAAGCTGGTGCATCCGGACATGACTGCCATTCTTTCCTGCGTGCTGGACTTTTTCACAGAGCTTGGAGCTGTACATTATAAGAAAATGCAGCACACCGGATATCTGCGCCATCTGCTTCTTCGAAGAGGGGTAACCTCCGGAGAGATTCTGGTTCACGTGATTACCACAAGCCAGGCCCAGTACGACTATGCGCCGCTGGTTTCCAGACTGCTCGCCCTTCCTCTTGAGGGCAAAATCGTGGGGATCATGCACATCATCAACGATTCCCTGTCTGATGTGGTGCAGAGCGATGAGACGCAGATTCTTTATGGACAGGATTATTTTTATGAGACACTTTTGGGCCTGCGCTTTAAGATCAGCACCTTTTCCTTCTTCCAGCCGAACTCTCTGGCAGCAGAAGTACTGTATTCCATTGTGCGGGATTACATTGGGGATACCAAGGATAAGGAAGTGTTTGACCTTTACAGCGGCACCGGAACCATCGCCCAGCTTCTTGCTTCTGTAGCGAAAGAAGTGATCGGCGTGGAGATTGTGGAGGAAGCTGTAGAAGCAGCCAAAGTAAACGCTGCCCTTAACGGCCTGACCAATTGCCGTTTCATCGCCGGAGATGTACTGAAGGCGCTGGATGACCTTACCGAGAAGCCGGACATGATCGTCCTGGATCCCCCACGCGACGGCATCCACCCCAAGGCTCTTCCAAAGATCCTTGCATACGGCGTAGAAAACATCGTCTACATCTCCTGCAAACCCACCAGCCTGGCCCGGGACCTCCCCTCCTTCCTCGCCGCCGGCTACCAGATCCAGCGCACCTGCAGCGTGGACCAGTTCTGCGAGACGGTACATTGCGAGACAGTTGTTCTTTTGTCCCAACAAAAACCAGATGACACGATAGAGATCGACTTAGACCTGGACGAGCTGGATGCCACCAGTGCCGAGTTGAAAGCAACCTATCAGGAAATCAAAGATTATGTGCTGAAAGAATTTGGCTTGAAGGTTTCAAGTTTATATATTTCTCAGGTAAAACGCAAATGTGGAATTGAAGTGGGAGAAAACTATAATCTTCCAAAATCAGAAAATGCAAGAGTTCCACAATGCCCGAAAGAGAAGGAAGAAGCTATCAAGGCTGCCCTGGAATATTTTGCGATGATCTAAGGGCATCGCTGATTTCAAGGAGGAATAACACATGAAAAGCACATTTGAAAAAATGGGTGGAACCTACACACTTGGCGCAGACGGAATTTACTATCCGAATCTTGTCAGTACAGATGAAGAACCGTATTATGGAAAATATGGAATGATACGAAAAACGTATTTGAAAGAGCATCGTCCGGCAATATATTCACTGTATATATTGGAGGACAGACTGGTGGAACATCTGAATGCTGTGGACGATGAAGCACAGGAGAGGATGGATATTCTGGTGTGTCAGATGATGAAGAGGCAAGGTATTACAGAAGAAACGAAAGCCTGTGACCAGATGGCTTGGGTAGGAACGGTAAATAATATCCGAAATGCGGCGGAAGAGATTGTGTTGAAAGAATTGATTTACAGGTAGACAAAGAGCTGAACAGGTAGGACGAAAAATCCTATTTGTTCAGCTCTTTGTGTTTGTACGGGTTCAAAGAAGAATCAAATTACAATTCTATATCATGTGATTTTTTCTTAGTTCGGACAGGCTGATTTCGTCGCATCTCTTGTTTTCTCTGATATTCAAGTTCCCAGGCACGATGGGAGAAAACATCAGGATCTTCAACATTGAGATAATCTACTTCATTAGCTGCAATATCACGACGGTGATAGTCATAATATTCACCAAAAGTACCTTTGAGCTGCTCAATCAGTTTATCTCGGAAAGTAGGTCGTATCTGGATTCTGGCATCCAGTAATTCAGTGTATTGCTCCGGGTCAGGACGGAATTTTTCCTCTTGGAAAGCGACAGCATCTTTTTTAAGCTGCCCTTTGAGAGACATATCTTGAGAATCGAGAATATCCAGATTCTTATCCATCTGGTCGTATTTTCTGGAAAGGCTCGCCATATCTTTCTCTGTGGAGCATTCAGCCTGAAACAGCAGCTGTTCTTTGACAGATTTCAGTTCCTCGATTTCTTCTGTTACGGTTGTAAGCTGCTGATTTAACTTTATATGCTGGAATGGATTTAGAATACTGGTTTTACTTTTTTGCACATTTAGTTCTTTCTTTTCAGTAACTTTCGCTTTGAGCTTTTTCTTAATGGTATCATATTGATTCAGGATAGGACGAAAATGCTGCATCCAGTCATGGATCACTTCTTTTTGCATTTCATTATGAAGTAAATGATATTGTGTAAAAATCATATGATTTCGGATTGCTTCTAATGTTTCTGCAATTACCGGAATAGATTTTTCGACAGCTTGGGCAAATTTTTTCACCTGTGCTTTTAATTCCCGAAGCATTTTGTTATCTGCACGAATCTGACGGTTGATTTCACACCGGTCTGCTATCATGCCTTTCTTTTCCATATTCTGGGCAATGTAGCCCTCATGGATGGTTGGCTGTTCTGTGATTCCCTGAGCTGCAAAACTGCGGTGATCAATGGCGGCATTTATCTGATTAAGGGCAAGCATTTTATTTACGGCATCTGCCCAGTTTGCTCTCCAGAGGCAGAGCTGTTCCTCACTGTTCCATTGTTCGGAAATCGGGTTTTGTCTGCCATACCGGGTGCTTTTTGGATGTTTGTCGATACGTTCATAACCTTTCTCCTGTGCTGCCGAGGGAGTCAGATATACTTTCTTTTTCCCAGCTTTATAACGATACTGTTTTTCCCAGCCCTCTTTCTGAGCATCCTTAAATTCAGAAGCAGTAAATCCCTTTTCCTCTCCATCTTTGATGCATAGATATTCTTTTTCGGTTTTATACTGCCATGTTCCGTTTTCGTTTAATGGACGGACAGTAAGTAGAATGTGTGCATGGGGATTGTGACCATCTGTATCGTGAATGGCGAAATCGGCACACATTCCCATATCTACAAAATTCTTTTGAATAAAATTCTGAAGAAGAGAAATATTGCTGTCTTTATCCAACTCAATAGGGAGTGCGACAACAAATTCTCTTGCCAGTCGGCTGTCTTTTGTTTTTTCAGCAGCTTCTACAGCATTCCAGAGTTGCTCCCGGTTTTTCCATTTAGGCGGAGCCATAGGGGGAAGCATTACTTCCTGATAGATCAGTCCATGTTTTCGGGTGTAGTCATGCTGGATGCCATCGTAATCATTGTATATGCGGCTACAGCTCATATAAGCAGATGCAGCGACAGCAGACCGCCCGGAACCACGGCTGACGACCTTGGCTTGCATATGATAAATTGCCATATCTGGCACCTCCTTTCGATGTTGCCTGCAACAGCGGATAGCCCTCGGCAGAGCGCACGAGCCCCGTAGGGGATACCACCGCCCGATTTATCGGGTGGTGAGTAAGTGCGCCCTTCGGGAGTAGAACTTGTGTATTTACATTCCTCTTAGCCGGAGCATCAGCTCCCGCTTTAGGGTATCTAAATCCATTTCTTTAATATGTGGAGCAATGCTTTCCAGAATCGCTCCTTCTTGAATCAATCTGCGTGTTCTGGCATTACGTTCCTTTTTACGGTTTCTTGCTTCGATTTCTTCCAGTCTGTGTTTTGCCTGTAAAAGCACTTTTTCTTCTGGTGTCATAATTCTTTTATTTGCCATATCTGGCACCTCCTTTTTATGCCCGTATCCGGGCGATTTAGTTTTAAAATCTTGTGGTTTAGTACTATAGTTTTAGATAACTGACAGTGGCATGTCTCTGGTGATAAATAAGAAAAGAAAGTAGTACTACTGTCAGTGAAAAATAGTTATTGTGCGATGCTGCTTTGTTTCAACTCTGGTTTGAAGTGTGATTATCTAACAGAATTTTTTTCGTTTTTTTTAAATTAGCTGTTGCATTGTCCTGACGGATATTCCGGTTATTGATACGGATGGGAACACATCTCTCCAGAATCCGGTCATAAATTCGCTTGTGTGCGATATCAGCGGCGTTATTCAGCTCTGATAAAGTGAGATTGGTTGTTATGATCAGGGGCTTTTTACTGCGGTAACGGCTGTCAATCACATTGAATACCTGTTCCAGTGCAAAGTCAGAGTTCCGTTCAATTCCGAGGTCATCAATGATCAGAAGGCTGTAGCGGTTTAAGCTGTGGATGAACTGATTCCTGTCTTCAAAATGCATTCCGGTAAGGGTATTCAGAATCCGGGAAAAGTTGGTCATCAGTACCGGGACGCCTTTTTCCAGAAGGGCATTGGCAATGCAGCCTGCAAAGAAAGATTTTCCAGTACCGACATCGCCCCAGATGAGAAGTCCGGAAGCGTTTGCTTTCATCTCTTCCCAGTTACTTACATAATTGTGTGCAAGTTTCATTTCCGGATTGCTGCCGTTATCTTTGGCAAAGGTGTAGTCATAAAGTGATTTGTCCTGTAAGCCGCTGGTTTTGAGATGCTCTATTTCCATTTGCTTTTCATGAAGTTTTCTCTGGGCTTCCTCCTGTTCAAAGATCTCCTGCTGGCACTTACAGCGGATGGAAGGAATAAGAACCTTTCCCTGTAATTCATGCCTGCACTGTCTTGGCGTATTGCATTTGGAACAGTAGATCAGGTGATTTGTTTCGTTAAAATATTCATCAGACTGAAGCTCTCTGTTTGGTGTGATAGCTGTTGGTTTTTCTGTAAATGTTGTCATAATGTTTCGTATTCCTCACTTTCATAATTTCGTTGCCGGGAAACAGGATGATCCTGTCTTGCCCAACGGATGATGGTAGCTGCATGGTTTTGGTATTGCTTTCCGGTAGAAGCCATATAACCGGATAAGCGTTCCATATAGTCCTGCCAGTCAGGGATTGTCTGCCGGATATTTTCCAGCTCCGTCTCTGACAGAAAAACATTTTGAAATGTTCCATAGGGTGAGCGTGGCTCTTTACTCCCTCTTATTGTTAAATGGTTCTTTTTTATCTCTTTCTTATTACTGGACAGTTTTCTGTCTGTATCAGGGAAAGAATCCTGTCTGTCAATAGGACAGTTTTCTGTCTGTCTTGAGGAAAGAATTCTGTCTGTATTGCTGAGGGTTTCTTTCGGGATTTTTACATAGATCCGATTAGGGTGTCCGGGTCCCTGCCGTTTTCGGAAGATAAGCTCTTGTTTTTCCAGTACTGCCAGAGCAGTTTTCACCGTCATCTGGCTTTTGTGGAGAACTTCTGCCAGTGCTTCAATCGTAAAGTAGAGGAACACATGACCATTTGTATCTGACCAGCCCTCATTTTTCTGGGAAAGCCTTGCACGGTCGAGCAGGATCATATAAAGCATTTTGGCAGTTTCGTTTATTTCCATGTCCAGAAGAAAACGGGGAAACATCATATAAGATGGCAGGCTTGTGTCTGCTGTCAGAAAGTCCGTCATGTGTTCACCTCCAATCACAATGGTTTATTCTCCAAGAAAATCCCAGTCTATATCACGATCCGGCTGTTCTTTTTCAGGAGCTGGAAAGGGCATCCTGATGGGGGATTCCCTTTCCAACATGCCTGCAGTCAGCCCGGACAGAAAAATCGGCAATGACTGTTTCAGGCTGTGTTCTACTGCTTCTACAATCTGTTTCACAAAAAGTTCTTCCCGTTCCCTTGTTTCCAGATAGGGATCAGCCTGAGTGCGGTAGTAGCGGTCAAAATAATCGACCAGTGCAAGGGAGATTACCTGGCTGTAAGATTTAAAATTCTGTCTGTCCATCGTCTGTAAATATTCCCAGGCTCTCCGCTGCTGGTCTTTGTCCAGATTAAATCGCAGGTTTGTGTTGCGGATATGGTTCTGCATGGCTTATCCCCTCCTTTTCAGGCTCATATAAGCCAGAGATTCATAACCTTTGGCAGTGGCACAGATATCATCAAGGATGGTAACTCGTGATTTGTCATACGCTCCAAAGTTACGGATCAGGCATCCACCGCCTCCGACCACATACAGGCGCATCAGGCCAGGATTGTATTCATATTTGCGGAGCGTGGCAAAAATATCTGTGACATACTGTCTGGCAACAGCAGTAATACAATCCAGATAAGACGCTGAAATGTCAGCGGTTCCAAACCGCAGAATCTGCTCTACGGTAGATTCTTCAATCTTTACTCCGAAGTTGTCCAGAACAGCGTTTTTAGCGGCAATCATGCATTGGTTTACGCCAAACTTTTCTGTCCAGCACCGGCTTTCCTGTGCTTTCTTATTATTGATATACAGAATGTTCATGGTTCCGTTGCCGATATCTGCAAGAAGATTTGTCCCCTTGAAATCTCCAAGTCGGTTTACGATAGCCGGATATCCCTGCGGGTAAAGGCTGCATCCCACAAAACGGAGATGATACTCTTTGCTGTTAAATCGGTAATGGACTTCTGGATTCTGGAGCAGATAGGAACGGAAATCTTCTCTCTGGTTTCTGATCCATGTCAGAGGAAGCCCGGCAGCCAGATGAACGTCTGCTTCACGGATGGAAAAGACATTCAGTTCCCTTGCAATCGCCATGAGAGTTAGAAGATAATATTCTTCGTCCATAGCTTTATCTGGGATAAATTCTTTGTGTCCTTCGCCAATCCGGTAGTAAATGCCGTTATATTCCAGAATATTCCCGGTGAAGATGGGTTCTGTTTCATAGGCTTTGATTCCGGTTGGTGTGACGGTATTTGCTGTTTTCATGTTGCCGTAGCCGTGATCTACAGCAATGATTTTTGTGTTTCTGAGTTCTCGCATAAAAAACACCTCCATTTTCGTATTGATTAATTCAGCAGGCTGTACCGGTGTGGTACTGCTTTGCTGTGAGATAAGCATACGAAAGTTGGAGGAAAAAGACATTGAGGGAAAATTGAGTTGGAATTGAAAAATAGGATATAATTTTGTAAAATAGAGCAATTTCTTTAGTTTTTTATAGCCCTGCATTTTTTTGTTATAAACGTTCATTAAATGTTGACATGTTATTATATAAATGGTAAAATTGTACAATAAAATGTGGAAAGTTGGATGGAATTTATTGAATTATAATAAAACTAATCGTACTTAACTGGCGGCTTATGTATTTGTAGAACTTAGAATAATAGAAAATTTAAAATATTATCAATTTTTACAGCTGTTGCAATGCTTTCAGTAGGAACAACAGTTTTTGCAAGTCCTTAACTGTTGTTTGATAAGGAGTGTAGTTTTATACAAATAGTGATATTATTGCAAAAAACTAGGATTTTATAAAAATAAAAAAATCAAGTCTATAGCTGTTTGAAGTGAGGAGAAAAGCGTATGAGAAATGTGTTGGCAACGGACATAAAAAACAATATTCGAAGCATTCGCTTTATTTTGGGGATTTTTCTAATCGTTTCGGCTACCCTGATGTCTGAGCATGAGATGTTGCAGAAGATCATAAATGCAGGCGGATCTGCAGAAGGACCAGGCTGGTTCGTAGCATACACCTATTGTATGAACAGCGTTAATATGCTTCTGTTTGTTCCCATTGCCGTTGCTTTTGCGGGTGGAGAGAATACGGAGGCTGAGCTGCACAGTCGTTTTTTTCTGTTCAGTTATATCCGTTCAGGGAGAAAACAGTATCTCGTAGGAAAAGCAGCAGGATTGTTGGTCTCCGGAGGTTTGACAGCTTTTTTAGCCATGGTGTTCCTTCTTGTAATCTGTATACTGAGGTTCGGTCAGTATCCTTCTCTGATTGACGGAAATTATGAGATGGCAGTGCTTGTGGGCAGAACGGCGGTAAGCTTTCTGAGATTGTTTTTAAATGGCGCTTTTTGGGCGCTAATTGGCGGTACGTCGGCTGTCATAACAAAAAATCGCTATATGTCCTATGCCGTTCCTTTTATTCTTTATTATGTCCTGACCGTATTTCAGGAGCGTTACTATCAAAAAGCATTCTTTCTGAGTCCCCGCTATTGGGCGGCGTCTATTTACTACAATGATATCTTCTGCATTGCTATATTAGCGGTTGGAAGTTTTTTAACGGCACTGATCTTTATGTGCGCAATAGAAAGAAGGTTGCGGTATGCGTGATATTAAACAGGCTTTTTGGATTGCAGGCCAGAATTTCTATGGATGGAAAAAAAGTCCGAGGATCTGGATGACCTTTATTTTGGCAGCTATATTATGTCTGATGCTGTCGGATCAGATTATTTCCCATGCGATAAAATATGAGACAATCCTTCAGGTATTCGAGCCGTTTATTTGGACATATGGGGATGCATCCTCTGTTATGCTGTCCTCCCTGCTTTTAATCCTGCTCTTTGCGGACATGCCATTTATCAGTCAGGCAACTCCGTATTGGCTTGTACGCACAAAACGGAAGATATGGCTTGCGGGTCAGATTATCTATGTGATCCTGGCGACTGTGATCTATAATATTTTTTTGGCTGTGATGCTTGGAATTATGGGAGCTCCCTTTTCCTTTACGGGAAATGTGTGGAGCGAAACAGCGGCAATGTTGGGCTATGGCGGTGGGGAGAGCATAACCGTTCCTGTTTCCATAAAAACAATGGAAAGCTCAACTCCTTATATGTGCGCAGCAATAGTGTTTGGACTTGTACTTTTATATACTCTTTTTATCGCAGTTCTCATGTTGTTTTTAAATCTGGCTGCGGGAAATATGGCAGGGGTGATCGGTGCTTTTGCAGTCAGTCTGTATGGGCTCCTGCTGAACCCAGATGTTTTCCGGAAACTGTTTCATTTTACAGAAAGTCAGGAATATAGGGCGAACGTGTTCTGCGGCTGGCTGTCTCCGTTGAACCAAGCTACCTTTCCCATGCACAGCTTTGGTTATGATTACCTGCCAGGGATCGGGATGAGCATGTTCATATTTGCAATATTAATCATAGCGCTGATCGGCTTGTCAGCCGTCCGAATTAAGGGCTATAATTTCTCTTTTACGCAGACAAACGAATAAATGGAGGGCAAAATGGAATATGCAATCAGGTTGAAGGGACTGACAAAATCCTTTCAAAAAGAAAAAGTATTAAAGAACATTACCCATGATTTTGAAAAAGGGAAGATTCATGGGATTATGGGGTTTAACGGTTCAGGGAAAACCGTAATGTTTAAATGCATCTGTGGATTTTTACAACCTGAGAGCGGCACAGTGCTCGTAGGGGGAAAACAGATCGGGAAGGAGCTGGACTTTCCAGATTCCGTAGGCATTATCATTGAAAACCCTGGCTTCTTTCTGGATCTCAGCGGTTTTGCGAATTTAAAGAGACTGGCGTCTCTGAAACACCGTATTTCCGATGACGATGTGAGGGCGACGATGCGTGCCCTAGGGCTTGATCCTCTGTCTAAAAAGAAGGTAGGACAGTATTCTCTTGGAATGCGTGAACGTCTTGGTATCGCACAGGCAATCATGGAAGATCCGGAGCTTTTGATATTGGACGAGCCTTTTAATGGTCTGGACAAGCAGGGGGCAGGAGAGGTCTGCGAGCTTTTGCGGGGATTAAAGGAACGAGGGAAGACTATTCTTATCGCAGCACATAACATGCTGGAGATCGAATGGCTCTGCGATACGATCTGTGAGATGGATGCAGGTGTCCTGACGCAGATAAAATAAAAATACGGGGGAAAGAGTTTATAATTGAAGTTTCGTGAAAAAGCGACAATTCTATAAGATATATGGAGGAAAAATGAAAAAAAGTGTTTTAGCAATTATGGTAGGTGCGTTGTGTATTATTCTTTCCAGCTGTCAGGAAACACCAGAGGAGAGTTCGGTAGTCAGCAAAGTGGATGGGATTAGCGAGGCGGCTGTCTGTGAACCTCTTAAAAAAGGAGAAAAGAGAGAGACAAATGTTCCAACGCATTGGAAATTTGAAGAAAAGAAAAGCAACGACCGTGTGGTTATCCAGGCAGATATTAAGTTGGCCGAACAAAGCATTGGCAATCTTCCAGTCATAGAGATGCAAAATCACGAGTTAACGCAGGAAGAACTGAATGGATTGATTGATTATTTTACGGACGGTGAGGAACTATATATGCCACAGATGGTGACAAAGGATGCGTATCAGGAAGTGTTAGACAGGATTTCCAGCAAGGAAGGAAGTTACTTGCAATCAGCATATTCTACATCGATTGCAGGGATTCAAAACGCAACCCGAGAGGGGATGGAGCTTGCACCGGATGAAGCGTCTGCACCGGAAAAGATGGAGATAAAATTTCAAAAAAAAACAGAGGATCACGGTGTGGAAGCGGCACGGAGTTGGATGAGTACTGAATTGGAAAACACAGATACAGAGGATTATTTTACTGCAGATGTGGGCGAGGACAGGAAGGCATATATAGAAGCAGAGCGGTATAATCAGGAAATTGACAATGACAGTAGTTTTCTCTGGATGGAGGGTTCTAATTTTATAGAAGAAGAAACAATAGAAACTGAGGAAATGCAGAGTGAGTATTACAGTAGCTTTGGCATGGATACCAACGGCTATACAGAGAAAT
Source organism: Blautia segnis (assembly GCF_014287535.1). NCBI lineage: Bacteria > Bacillati > Bacillota > Clostridia > Lachnospirales > Lachnospiraceae > Blautia > Blautia segnis. The sequence continues at coordinate 77,305 of NZ_JACOOT010000003.1, forward strand.
TTCATGAACTGGCAGATGCGTATCGAAAGTGCATGGACAAGATCACCTTTACAGAGGAAGATGGAAAGGAACAGGCAGAACAAGTTTTAGAGGATTTAGGTATCGATGGAATGGGCCTTGTAGATTCTGATCGTACCGTGTGGTTCCCGAATGGCGCATGTTCAGAGCGCAATGGTCTGGGACTTGGTAGTGATGCTTTGTGGCAGGGAGATCTGGATAGAGGATTACCGGGATATCTGTATTGTTTTTCGAAAAGTGTAGAGGGTATTACTTCAGTTCCTGATGGCGTGGTTGCGGAAGAAACAGTGGATAGTTATGTGCCTCCGTTCCAGGTAGAAACAATCTCTATTCTGATAACAGAGGAAGGAATTAAATATTTTAAATGGGATGGGATATCGGAAGAAGTCTGTACGGTGACGGAAAATACAAAGCTTCTGCCTTTTGAAAAAATACAGGCAAAGCTGACAGATCAGATTTTTTATTGGTATTCCGGAAAAGGCCAGTCTGCCAACGACACTACCGCACTGGAGTATGATGTGGTAAACGCAAAATTGCAGTATACTTATACCACAGCCTATCAGGAGCCGAAACACGCATGGTTGGTTCCAGCATGGATTTTTACTGTCAGGGAAAGTATTGGTGGAAATTCTCTACAGGAGCTTTCTTATGTGATCAATGCTTATGATGGCAGTGTGATTGGAGAAGCATATTAGGGTTCAGCGACACTTGAATTTTTATTGACCATAGAATTACAAGGTTTATCATGAGAATAATAAATATGCGATATTTGGCTTGGATATATAACAGGTAAGAATAGGAATAGTGCAAATGATTAAGCTCGCATTGATTGATAACGGTATACCTTATCATATGAGAAATAACAGGAATCAAAGGATTGTTCATAAATCTTTTTTGGCTTCTAAATGCGATCCAAGTGAGTATAAAGACGATAAATCATTCCATGGCGCTGTATGCGTCGGAATTATCACAAGCATATGTAGTGATATAGAATTATGGGACTTAGTCAGAACGGTTATTACGCAATAAATCTGCAGAAAAATCCTTTAGATGAAAATGTAATTCCTTTAGAATATTATGACGATTCCAATGAGTCATTGAACGATATCCTTTATACAGTATATATAGCTTATGAACCTGATATTATTCTTTTGAATCAAGAGGAAGAAATATTTGAAAGTAGTAAGGCATGCTAGATGAATATAGTACTGTCAGTGTTGTAGTAATAGACACGGTTGTAAATGCGTTATTATATATATTAAGTGGGCTTTTTATAATAAAAGGAGAATTCACTATAGGCGGAGCATTTGCTTTTATTACATATAGTGCATATGTTGTAAATCCAATTTCAGCATTGATAAACATTAAATATTATTTTGCGCAAATTGAGCCATCGGCAAAACGTCTTTTTGAGTTATGGGGACAACCGGAAGAATTGGAAATGAAATTATGTGAAATGAAACCTGAGAAAATTTATCAAGATAGGGATATGGTTTTTGAAGTAAAAAATCTTGTCTTTGGTTATGAACCAGGACACCCTATTTTAAATGGTATTTCACTATGTGTAAAAAAAGGGGAACGAATTGCGATCGTAGGAGAAAATGGAAGTGGCAAATCAACACTTTTGAACCTTTTGGCGGGATTCTACCGGCCACAAAAAGGAATAATAAAATTGTATGGAGCTCCTGTGGAATTGATGGATATACAAGATATGAGAAATAGAATTGCGGTTATAAGCCAAAGGCCATATCTATTCCAAGGGACTATAGAGGAGAATGTTAATATCGATGGAAAGGCGTCAAGAGATGCAGTTGTTGAAGCATGTAGAAAAAGTGGTGCTTTAGGTTTTATTGAAAAATTGGATCATGGATTTGGACAAAAAATTGGACAAGATGGTGCAAAACTTTCTGGAGGAGAAAGACAAAAGATAGCTGTAGCTAGGGCTCTGCTGAAAAATGCAGACATTTTACTTATGGATGAGGCTACAGAAGGATTTGATGTTGAATCAAATGAAGCTTTACGTGAGTTATTACATAGTGAATTAAAAAATAAGACTATCGTTTTTATTACGCATAAGTATAAAGAACTGGAAAGTGTTGATAAAGTATATCGCCTTTCAAAAGGAATTTTAGAATTGGTGCGGAGTTAGAGATATAAATTTCTAATAGAACTGAGCCACTATGCATTTGACATATTGTATCAAACAGTAGGTTGATGACGAGATGATTGTAATGTATCGCAGATTGAACAAGCAGAGGAGCATATTTACAAGTTCTCAGGCATTGATGAAGGCAATATACCTAGACTATAAAAAATTTGAGATAGGAGGAGCGAAAAGTGTCAAAAAAAGAAAAGTGATCCTTATGTAAACGCTCCATGTCTAAGAAAAAATGGAAATGGACAAGCGCCTAGTCTTGGAGTGTATCTCAAAACTAGGCGTTTACATTATTGAGGCAATATATTTTACAAGTGTTTGTAGGAACCGTTAGTGCTTGGTGAGAAGAATACTTTTTGCCAGAGCAATTCCAGCTTGTGGATACAATTCTTGAATTGCTTGATATTTTTCTTCAATCAATTCGGGTTCGTCTGCCCATATATCCTCATAAATTTTCAAGGCTTTTTTAAAATGGGTTTTCGCTTGCGAAATATTTGCAGTGATCAGGCAGATACTTCCAAGGGATTCCTGTACCTGGGCATAATCCAAACAGTGGTTTGAATTATATTCTTTGATAATCTGTGCTAATTTCTGAAGAGCAGACAGGGCAAGGTCAGGTTCTTGTATTTCAATTAAGAGGACAGCATAATTATTAATCTGGGGAATGCTGTCATTAGTATAAAGAAGCTGGTATTGTTCTAAAAGAGAGATACCCATTTTCATGTGTTTTTTAGCCAGATCAAGCTGTCCGTTTGTTCGGTAAAGTCCTCCAAGATTGGAATAGAGGTTGGAAACAAGGTGGGCATTTTCTTTTGTGATTTCTTTTATTTGAGCAAGTGCTTCTTTTTCTAATTTTATCGCTTTTTCTGTTTGGGGTTCCAGAGTTGCCTGATAATCCAATAGTAAGGCACGGTCAGAGGCAGTCCCGTAAGTACTTGCTTTTACAAAATGCTGTAGTTCTTGGACAATTTTTTTCATGCCCTTTTGATAGCGGTACTTCTCCATATATGGAAAAACATCTTCTAAAAATAACAGGTATTGGGGAATATCATCCTTTTCAATGAATTGGATGATATTTTCTGCTGTCTGAAATAATTTTTTATAATAGCTAACTTCAATGCCATGCATTAAACATATTTTTCGCAGAGAATCCAATAACGTGTGGCAGCTTGTAATAGAAGGTGCGGTCTCGGAAACGGCAATTTCCTGAATCAGTGGATGTAGAGAAATAGTATGCCGGAGACTTGACTGTACAAAACCTGTCTCAATCAGATCGTTGATATCATTTAAATTTCTTAATTGAAGCCATTCAGCCCAAAGCCGTGCAGAGATACCACCAGAAGGAAGAAAGCACAGATTACGCATGATTCCCCTTTGTTCCTGGGAGAGAGAATAGAGGGAAAATAGGGTGTGAATATGGTAATAGTAGGTTGCATTACTGCTCTGTCCGTCTTTGAAGGCTTTGATTTTGTCCTCATTTTCGAGAGAAGCCTTTTCTCTTTGAAGCTTTTCTAGTAATTGCTGCGGAGCTAAAATTCCGTTTTCCAGAAGCTTTGCTGCTAATTCTACGGCGAAAGTATGACGATGAACGGTTGCGATGATTTCATCTACAAGTGACCGATGTTCTTCGGCTTCCGAATAAAAGGAAGATACCAGTTGAAACAGGCTGGATGATTCTTTAATCTCTTTTAAGTGCAGGGTACAGTAACTATCGAATTTGCTTCTTGTTGTAAAAAGAATCCGGCAGCGGTATTTTAACATTACGGACAAAAAGGAGTCCTGTGTTGCGGTTGCATTGAAGTTGTCTATGATGATTAAAGTATCATCTTTCAAAGAACGAAGGAAACGGTTGTGTTTTCGGAAACGTTCTTCTTCGGCATCTTCAGGTAAATCATCAGCAAAATCCATATCCGTAACAGATTGATGTAAATCTCCGGCATATTCAAAATACAGGATGTTTGTGTAATGCTTTTTATAGTACTTTGCATAGGATTTTGCCAGTTCGCTTTTCCCGATTCCGGCAATTCCGTAAAGAAATACTTTGCTATTATCTTCCAGAAGGGAATGTAATTCTGTTGTTTCATCTTCTCTCCCTACAAAATGGCGGCATGGTCTTGGGACTTCACTATCCATAATATAATCCAGTACCATTGGTGAGAGGGAACCACCTGCGATCAATTTCTGGTTTTTGGTATCACGTTTAATAAACGGGCGTTCCATACCAAAAGAAATTAGCTTTGCCAGAAACAGCAGACGTAAATTGGCAGGTTTGTATAGAGAGGTAAGCTCTGCTTTTTTGGCCTCAGAAATTGAAGAATCATGGATAAATAAGGTATAAATATCCTGAAGTGCTTTGTCGCAGTCAGCCATTAAGGGGACAATATTTTGGTGTATAGTTTTCACCAGTTTTTCCTGATTGCTTGGTCTTGCATAAAAAGAAGATATTTTGGGACTGATTTTCGCCTGGCCTGTCATCCAGCGGCAAACCAGACCATTATCCAAAGTAAATTCTTTGTTTTCAGGACTGTCTAAAAAATCTTCAAATATTTCATATAAAAATTCAGGCTGGCTCATCTGATTGCTTTCACTGATTTGGTTTTTTAAATATGTCATTATCGAACTAAAATCACAACGATCCAATAGGCATTTCCTCTTTTCTATAGATTAAATTAAGTGAACAGGTTTGAATAAGTATATCATACCACGAACATATATTCGGTTCAAGATAAATAGAGATTTTCGTTACATGATTTTCTCAATTTACGGTCAATTCCGGTTCAATGTTGTTTATGAAGAAATTCTGTAAAATAAGCTCAGATTAAAACAATGACAGGAGGAGCTTATGCAACAGAATATTGAATTTGAGCGGTGCATTGATTTTCTGGTACGGATGATTGATAAGTACGGCGATGAAGTCCTCCGGGAGTTGGAGGAAGAAAAACAGAATAAAGAAGAAAAAGAAGCGGCAGTTTCCTGAAATACTAAATGTAAATCAGACTGCCGCTTTTTATGTGTTTTCAGATGAATTTCAAAAGCTGATATAGAGTGTGAGGTTCATTGTTCTGGGAAGCGGTAATACGGGTATCAAATGGCTTGAAATGATTTTGTGTATAAAAGCTCAGAAGAAATTCATTATCTTCGCATTCAAGAAATTCCATAACGCCGCCTACGGAATATTTGAGACCGGATATGGTTTCCAGTGCAAATCCCAGCAGGATGTTTCCAGGGATTCGTTTTTCCTTTGGTAGAGAATAGTTCTTTCCTAACTGTGCAATCAGGTAAGCTGCTGTGTTGTAAGACTGTGTTTCTTCATCCAGAATACTGACACGGGACAGCTTCTTTGCCATCGTCTTACTGATATTTGAAGCCCGGACAGATATTGGCTTTACTGTAAGAGAAAAATAGCCGACCAGTGAAGCATCTTCGGCATCGAATACCAGATAAGTGATAGATTGATCTTTTTTGGTAAACTCAACCGCATTATGTAATAAAAAGTATTCCACATCGGGATTTTGGGGACAAGAAAAATCGGAGAGCAAGTCGTAAAGACTTTCCTCTCCGATATATGTCGGTTCGTCTTTATCCAAATATGCCCGAATATTAACGGTAAAATATTTATCAGACATGTTTTTTCTTCCTTTTTGACATTAAAGCTAAGATTTCCTGTGGGTTTGTTAACTGACGTCCGGGAAGTGCCTGCTTTGGTGTGCGGTCACGATCGGCTTCGTCAATCGCTGCGACAAAACGCTTTACACTATTTGGATTGGATACGACAAAATTATGAGTAATACTTGAAGTAGCCATACTAACACCTCCTCTATTTCTGGCTTTTTGTGTATTTATAGTATATGCAATGTGTGATGAAAACACAATATCAAAAACTGAAATAATTTCTAAATAATTTTCAAGCCGGATATTTATTAGATGCTTCCGGTAAGTGGACGATATTTTGATAACAGATATTCTCTATATCTAATTTAATTATACAAGTGACAGAGAAATGCGTCAACATGGAAAATAAGTATTGAAAAGAATTGGAATAAGTACTAAAATAAAGTTGGGACAATAAAGCGGAGTTACTATATAGAGGAAAAGACTATGAAGAATATAAAAATTAAATGTAATATCTATACCAGAGTATCCACAACCATGCAGGTAGATGGATACAGTCTGGATGCTCAGAAAGAAAAATTAAGGCGTTATGCAGAATTTCAAAATATGGAAATCGTAAATGAGTATTCAGATGAAGGTAAATCTGGAAAAAGCGTGGAGGGAAGACCTGAATTTCAGAGAATGCTGGATAATATAGAGAATGGCACAGATGAGATACAGTTTGTACTGGTATTCAAACTTTCCAGATTTGGCCGTAATGCGGCAGATGTGTTAAACTCTCTGCAAAGAATGCAGGATTTTGGAGTGAATCTGATTTGTGTTGAGGATGGGATTGACAGCTCCAAAGATAGTGGAAAGCTGATGATTTCCGTTCTGTCTGCGGTGGCAGAGATTGAAAGGGAAAATATCCTTGTCCAGACAATGGAGGGACGTAAACAGAAAGCCAGAGAAGGGAAATGGAACGGTGGATTTGCTCCATATGGCTATGAACTGGTAAATGGAGAATTACAGATTGCAGAGGATGAAGCAGAGGTCATACGTCTGATTTATGATAAATTTATTCATACGAATATGGGAATTGCTGCGATCGCCATATGGCTGAATCAGCATGGATATAAAAAGAAAAAGAGACAGAATAATACACTGGATGCATTTGCCGCTTCTTTTATAAAAGGTGTTTTGGACAATCCGGTTTACTGTGGAAAACTGGCTTACGGACGAAGAAAGAATGAAAAGGTTGCTGGAACACGAAATGAATACCGTATTGTAAAACAGGAGAATTATATGTTATATGATGGTATTCATGAAGGGATTATCTCAGAGACAGATTGGGAACTGGCACATCAGAAAAGGGTAAAAAATGGAGTGAAATATGAGAAAATCCATAGCTTAGATCATGAACATATTTTATCCGGAATCTTGAAATGTCCGCTATGTGGAAGTGGAATGTATGGAAATGTGAACCGAAAGAAAAAGAAAGATGGAACTTTGTATAAGGATTATTTTTATTATGCCTGCAAACACCGTCGTTTAATGAATGGTCACAGATGTGATTACCATAAGCAATGGAGCGAGGATAAGGTCAATAATGCAGTTGAAGAGGTTATCCGGAAACTGGTACAGAATCCCAAATTTGAAGAAGCGATCCGAAAAAAAATCGGTTCAAGGATTGACACAGATGAAATTGAAAGAGAAATCGAAAATTTGGAAAAACAGCATAGGCAGTTGACAGGAGCAAAGGCAAGGCTAGGCCAACAGATGGATAACCTGGATATCATGGACAAATTTTATGAAAAGAAATATCAGGATATGGAGACAAGGTTATATCGGCTGTATGATGAAATTGAAGGCGTGGAAAATAGCATAGAAGAAGTTAAAAAGCGTTTGCTGAATATCCAGCAGCAGAAAATATCAGAAGAAAACGTCTATCAATTCCTTTTATATTTTGATAAACTATATGATAAGTTCACCGACTTGGAGAAGAAAGAATTTCTCAACAGCTTTGTAGAACGTGTGGACATTTACGATCAGGAGCAGCCGGATGGCAGATTCCTGAAGCACATAAAGTTCCGTTTTCCGGTGTATTTTGGAGACAGGGAAACACAGGAACTTTGTTGGGACAACGAAAGTACCGTTGAGACAATTTGCCTCTTGTCAAAGGGAAAAGAATAAAAGCATTGCAGGTTCTAAAGGCGCTGTGAAGTTGGGAATATATGGCTGACACAAAAAGCTGAAGTACAAATTATGATTCGATTGAAAACATCTATCAGAAATGGTAGATGTTTTTTGATGCTTATATTTTTCTAAAAGATAAAATTGAAAAAATGAGAAAAAGAGCATATAATAAAAGTTAGTTGCAACGTACTGCAAAAACGTGGATGAAATAAAAGCGGGGAGGAAAGTTATGTCATATTCAGAGGATTTGAAAGCATTTGCGGCTTCACACAAATATGAAGATGTGATGGTTGATGGTGCGAAATTTCATTATGTATTAAACGGCAGGAAGGACAGCCAGACGCTCGTCATGCTGAACGGCGGCATGAATACGCTGGAAATGTGGATGAACTATGTGGATGCCTTTTCGGAAGATTACCAGGTACTGCTTTTCGATTACCCACAGGAGCTTCGGACCAACCAGGAACTGGTAACGGGCATGCATGCCTTTTTCAGGAAAATTGGCGTAAAAAAACCAATCTTTGTAGGAGCCAGTGACGGTGGAATGGTGGCGCAGATTTACATTCAGAAATACCCGGGTGAGGCAGGGGGAATGGTTCTGGTTTCCACCGGCGGAATGGATGCCGAAACCTTGAAAACTTTGAAAAAGAAGTATTTCTTTGCCCCGGTCATGCTCTGGTATATGAAGCACTGCAATTATGAAAAACTGAAGCCAAAACTGATCAAAGCAGGAATGAGCCATATCCGCAATGAAAGCAAGGAAGAGATTGCCTACGCCCAGGATATGTTTGAAACCATATTTAAAGATTACACAAAAGAGAAAGATGTACATATCTCTGGTTTGCTGGCAGATCTGATGAACCAGACTCCTGTTACAGCAGAAAATTTCCAGCAGCTGAAAGGAAAAATCCTTCTGATTCTTCCAGACCAGGATTTCTTTTCCGGCCAAATGCAGGAGGACCTGATTCGTCTCATGCATGATCCGAAAATTGCATATGTTTCCGGAGGTCATCTGTCTACGATTTTGAAGTCGGAGGATTACGTGCGTACAATCCGCGATTTTCTGAAAACCTTTGAAAATTAGGTGGAACATCAGAAATGAATAATGAGAAAATCAAACCCAAATTAAACGGCACCGCCGAAACCATGCTTCAATGCTTTTATGCCCGTGCCATGCACAGCAAAAATCCCAAAAACAAATTTCACGATGCCAAGGCAGAGGAACTGATCGACCGTCTGGATTACGATTTCAGCAATGCAAAAAAAGATACCGCCATGAGCGGCGGAATTGTGGCAAGGAGCGTTGTTTTTGATGAACTGGTCAGTGAGTTTATTTCCAAATATCCGGATTGCACCGTGGTGAACATCGCCTGCGGCCTGGATACTCGCGCATACCGCATGGATAATGGAAGGCTCACCTGGTATAACCTGGATCTTCCGGAAACCATAGAGGTGCGCGATTCAATCTATCAGGAAAAGGGCAGGATTTCAACGATCGCCTGCTCTGTTTTGGACGAAAAATGGGTGGAGCAGGTCAAAGTGCGGGGCAAAATGCTGTTTATCATCGAGGGGCTTACCATGTATATGACTGCAGACGAAGTAAAGAAGATGCTTGCAATTATACGGGATCATTTTGACAATGCCTATGTATGCATGGAAACCCTGTGTCCTTACTTCGTGAAAAAAGAAGGAATCGAGAAGTCCATCAAAGCTACCGGAGCCACCTTTACCTGGGGTGCCAACTGCTTTGACGACCTGGGAGACATTGCCGCAGGTTTCCGAAAAGTAAAAGACGACAACATCGTCCGCGGCATGCTAACCCTGACCCCTCTGTACGGCCTGGTAGCCTGGATGCCTATTGTGAAGAAATTCGCACAGAAGATTCTGGTATTTGAGAAAGCATAGAGAGAATTTAGAAGATATTACAGACAGCAGGTGGCTATTTGCCCGCTGTCTGTTTTCTACTTGGAAATTTTAACTTATTTCATTTAATTGTAACTTCATCTTTTAATTTTTTTAGCTTCACTGTGCAGTGCACGATCAGATAAACATAAAATACAAGCAGGATGCTGCAAATTACACTAAAAATAATATTACCTACACTTTCGGCAGAGATTCTTGTGGCGTTTGGAACCACGGCGCACAGGAAAATGGCCAGAATCGGGAGTAAGCGGACTTTGATCACATGCGCAATCATAGCGGCACGGGATTCATTATCAGAAAACAGCTCGCCGTCATTTTCTGTATGTACCTCTGCAGCTGGCTTCCTAAAATATAGCCATCCTACACAATGTTCGAAATATTCCCAGTTATAATCTTTCATCATTTGCATATAATCTGCATTTTCTCCGTTGTTTTTGAAATCAAGACGGTAGATTACATCCTCTGGCTGGCATTTCTCGAAATGATAGAAACAGGGCGGAACCATTTTCACAAGCTTCCATCCACTTTGGTGTTCTTTTCTCAGCCAGATTTCTTCTTCATTAAAGTCGGCAATTGTGTAAAATCTGATTTTAACTTTGGTCTCGCTCATACTATATTTCCTCCATGCTGTTTCTATACAGTCGTTTAATGCGCTGAATTTCCAGATCCAGTATTTCCCGTCCAAGAGGGGTGATCTGGTATAATTTTCGTTTCTCTTTTTCAGCAAAAAAGGCGATAAGCCCATCTTTTTCCATTTTGGAAAGAGTTCCGTACATAGTTCCCGCACTGATGGAAACTTCTCCATCTGTCATCTTTTTCACCTGCAGCCCAATTCCATACCCATGCTGCGGCTTCTGCAGACAAAAAAGAATGTAAAACCCTGTTTCCGTCATGGGAACATAAATCCTTTTTAATTTACTGTCCATATGTCCTCTTATACATTTTATTTCGATGTATCGAACTTCGATATAATGATTATATCGAGATTCGATATATATGTCAATGAAAATTTTGCACAATATAAGAATAAAAAATATTTAATGCGAACAATAGAGCATACATTTTTCTTCCAGCAACTTAAAATTGCAGCATCTCATAGCAAGGGAAGAGTCAGGCTTGGCAATGCATTTTTGATATAACTTCAGGGCTTTTGCGTGCAATGTGGTTTGAAGCTTATCAATTAGGTATTTTTCTTTTTGCAAAAGATATATATAATCTGTTTTTTCTTTGGAATTTTTAAAAGAACGGAATTGGTCGATTTGATTGTATTTTAATTAAGTTAGGCAGAAATCAGGAACCGGAATCATATTGTTGAGATTTAGTACGGCATAAAGATATCCAGTGCTTTCATCCTGGAGTTTGTGAAAATCCAGACTGTTTGCCATTTTTTGATGTTTGGGTTTTGAAGAAGAAATGGGAACATAATAATGAAATTCGCCAATGGTAAAAAGAATGCCGACATGAAGTATTTATCTGTAGTTTTAGTATATGCAAGCTGCAATGAAAAATCAATAGTTTTTTGAAAAATCAATAATGTATTTTTACCCATTAACCAGAAGAGTGACTTGAGTGTCCTGCCCAGATAATGTATAATAAAAAAGATCACTGAAAAAATACAAAAAGGAGGCTGGTTCCATGTTGTTTTTAGAATATCCTAAGTGCTCCACCTGCCAGAAAGCGAAGAAATGGCTGGATGGGCACGAAATTTCATATACAGACCGTCACATTGTAGAGAATCATCCCACATACGAAGAGCTGAAGGAATGGTACCAGCGAAGCGGACTTCCGCTGAAATGATTTTTCAATACAAGCGGCATGCTTTATAAAGAAATGCAGTTAAAGGACAAACTGCCGGAAATGAGTGAGGATGAGCAGCTTTTGCTTCTTGCCACCAATGGCATGCTGGTAAAAAGACCGCTGATCGTGGCAGAGGATTTTGTGCTGACCGGATTTAAAGAAGCTGAGTGGGAAGCAAAACTGTTATAAGAGTGCGAAAAGAATCACAGGGGAAACACAGCTGAAAAACTGCATATGTCCTGTGAGATTCAAAAGCACTTTTTCCATGAAAAGAGAAGAAACAAGCAGGAGGAGAAAAATGAGCAGAGTAAATTTCGGAGTAAAACCCTGGTTATATCCAATGCCGGTACTGATCGTAGCAACATATGACGAGAATGGCGTACCGGATGCAATGAACGCAGCCTGGGGCATTATCACAGACATGAACGAGATCAGTATCAGCATGGGCGAGCACAAAACAACAGAAAACCTTGCCAGGACAGGTGCTTTCACCGTAAGCATGGCAACAGCAGATACTGTAACAGCCAGCGACTATGTTGGAATTGAGTCCGCAACAAAAGTGCCGGATAAATTTGCAAAATCCGGTTTCCACGCGACCAGAAGCGAATTTGTAAACGCGCCTCTGATCGATGAGCTTCCTATGGCACTTGAGTGTAAAGTGAAAAGCTTCGACAACGGCATTCTGGTAGGGGAAATCGTGAATATCAATGCAGATGAGAGCGTGCTCACAGACGGACGCATTGACCCTGCCAAATTAAAACCAATCAGCTACGATCCGGTGAACAACGACTATCTGGTCCTTGGGGAGAAGGTAGGAAACGCTTTCAAAGACGGCCTGAAATTAAAATAAACCCAGTATACGAGGAGAAAAAATTTTATGTTAAATCAGTTTTCAAGAACCCAGCTGCTTCTTGGAGAAGACGGCATGAAAAAGCTTGCCAATGCAAGAGTGGCTGTGTTTGGAATCGGCGGTGTAGGCGGATATGTGTGCGAAGCTTTGGTACGAAGCGGTGTGGGCGCCTTTGACCTGATCGATGATGACAAGGTGTGCCTTACCAATCTCAACCGCCAGATCATTGCAACCCGCAAAACAGTAGGCAAATACAAGACCGCAGTCATGAAAGAGCGTATGCTGGAGATTAACCCGGATGTGAATGTACAGACCCACAACTGCTTTTTTCTGCCGGAAAATGCAGACGATTTTCCGTTTGAGGACTACGACTATATTGTAGATGCAGTAGATACAGTAACGGCCAAGATCGCCCTTGTAATGAAAGCCAAAGAAAAAGGCGTTCCCATCATCAGCTCCATGGGTGCCGGAAACAAGCTGGATGCAAGCCAGTTCAAGGTAGCAGATATTTATAAGACCAAAGTATGTCCCCTTGCCAAGGTAATGCGCCGCGAGTTGAAGAAGCGAGGCGTGCGCAAGCTGAAGGTGGTATATTCCGAGGAAGTGCCCACAAGACCAATCGAGGATATGTCCATCAGCTGCAGAACCCATTGCATCTGCCCGCCAGGAGCCAAGCATAAGTGCACGGAACGCCGTGACATTCCGGGAAGCGTAGCATTTGTGCCGTCCGTTGCAGGCCTGATCATTGCAGGGGAAGTGGTGAAGGACCTTTGTGCTGCATCCCCAAAATAAGATTTTATGTTACGGTTCTTTGGAAATATTTCGCGAAAATTCGAAATACAGGTTTCCCAATCCTTACTTGACGCATACAGTTTTTAGTGCTATATTTGGGAATACCAGAATCAAAAAGCTGTTTGTTCTTGCAAGGGAGAGGCTTTTGAAAAGGTAGAAAAAAGAAGATAAAGTTAGAAAAACGCTCTGCAGATGCTCCAGACCTGAGGATTGTGCTTAAAAAAGTGAGAGTTGTGCAGATTTTCTAAAAAGCGGAAAATTTCTGTTATAATAAAAAATGTAAAGTACGAGGAGGCTTTGGGAGAGCTTTGGTAAAAGAAATAGCCATATGTGATGACGTAGAGGTTGAACGATTTGTGCTGCGACGTCAGCTGATGGCGTACTTTCGAACAACCAGTGGGGAGGCGCAGATCCGGGAATTCGTTTCCGGTGAAAGCCTTCTTGCAGAAATCGAAGACGGTTATATTTGGCCGGATCTGATTTTTCTTGATATTTATATGGGTGAGTTGAACGGAATTGATACTGCCAGAAGACTGCGCAAGCTGGGGGTAGAAGCACCCATTATATTTCTGACTGCTTCGCCGGATTTTGCTCTGGAGAGCTATGAGGTGGAGGCATCTGGTTATCTGTTGAAGCCTGCTGATGAGGAGCAGACGAACGCTCTTTTGCAGCGCCTTTTGCGAACAGACCTTCGCAGGCGGATTGCGGTGAAATGCAGGCGGCAGTTCCGATATCCATTTATAGATGACATATTGTATCTGGAAAGTTACCGCCATACAGTGACAATACATATGCTGGATGGTTCTGAAATTGTAACTGTAGATAAGTTAGGTGAGCTGGAGAAGAGAATCGATGACCAGCGTTTTTTGCGTTGCCATCAGAGCTATCTTGTAAATATGGAACACATTGCAGATGTGCAGGAGGATTTTATCCTTCGAAATAAAGCCAGCGTGCCAATCCGGGTGAGGGGACGCAAGGAAGTGGTGGATGCCTATAACGACTACTTTACCAGACAGTCCGCGAAGCGTTAGGGCGTGTCTGAAAAATCATTCCCGCAATCTGCACGCCCCACTTTGCGGCATATTTTGCCCGAATTCAGTTGCTATAGGATAGGAAAGGCGGTACGTCAGTGAAATGCATACAGAAGAGAAAAATGAACAGAATATAAGGCAGCAGGAAGCTGTCCACAGGATGCATGAATGCTGCACAGAGGAAAATCTGTGGAGATGCATTGCAGAGTTTCAGAATACCAGAATGTGGACTGCTTCCGGGCTGCCCTTTCAATATAAACTGAAAGTAGGAAGAAACGGCAGATTTACCAAGGAACTATGGGTAGACAGAAGAGAAGACAGCAAAAGTCTGGCGTGGAGTTCTGTGAAGCTGGCTTTTCACTCTTTGTATGATGCGGAGGCTGAAACAAGCCAGGAAAACATAGAGTGTATGGAATCTATGAAGCATACCGATTACACAGATCAGACAGATCAGGCGGAGGGCACCAGGATCCGGAAATATCATTATAATAAGAAGCTGGTTCTGCGCCCGAAGGCGCTTGGGGATATCCGTGGAATTTCCTATATTTATGCATTGTTTTACAGATTTGAACTGATTGAAGTGCCGGAGAAATCCAGGGAAAAAATGAATCAGGAGCCAAGCGAGGCTATAGAATAAGAGGAGGCAGGCAGCATGTGTACAGCAGCAACTTATAAGACGAAAGATTTTTATTTTGGAAGAACACTGGATTATGAGATTTCTTATGGAGACCAGGTGGTAATTACACCAAGAAATTATGTATTTGACCTGCGCAGCGGCGGTCAGCTGAAAAGCCACTATGCTATGATTGGAATGGCCTGCGTTATGCAGGACTATCCGCTGTATTATGATGCGGTAAATGAGAAAGGGCTTGGGATTGCAGGGCTTAATTTCGTTGGAAATGCCCACTACAATAAACCAGTGGCAGACAAGGATAATATTACCCAGTTTGAGCTCATTCCCTGGATCCTTGGAAAGTGCGCAACTGTGAAAGAAGCAAGAGCCCTTCTTGAGAATCTGAATCTTACAGATATCCCATTTATGGAGAAGCTTCCCATGGCGCAGCTTCACTGGATCATTGCGGATAAAGAAGCATGCATCACCCTTGAGTGTATGGAATCCGGAATGAAGGTTTATGACAATCCGGTAGGCGTTCTTACCAACAATCCGCCATTTGACTATCAGATGTTTAATCTGAATAATTATATGCACCTTGCCGTAGCAAACCACCCAAACACCTTTTCTGACGAGCTGGTCTTAAACCCGTACAGCCGCGGCATGGGCGGCATGGGACTTCCGGGAGATCTGTCTTCCCAGTCTAGGTTTGTGAGAGTTTCCTTTGTGAAAATGAATTCCCTTTCCGGTGATTCCGAGGAAGAGAGCGTCAGCCAGTTTTTTCATATTCTTGGCAGTGTGGATCAGCAGAGAGGCTGCTGCAAGCTTGGGGAAGATAAGTATGAGATTACCTTATACACCTCCTGCTGCAATACGGATAAAGGAATCTATTATTATAACACCTATGATAATCACCAGATCAGCGCAGTGGATATGCACAAGGAAGATTTAGATGGAGAAAAGCTGATATCCTATGCTTTGGTAAAGGGAGAGCAGTTTTTCAAACAGAATTAGAAGGTTTTACCGAATCCTGCGATAACAGCAAAGACCCAATATGAACTTCGGGCAGACAGAAAATTCCATCTTGCAAATTTGTGGACAGGTGTTATAATTGACCTATCATAGAATCAGTGGCGAATTCATATGAGTTCGCCATTTTCTATAAGATTAACCTGGCACTCAATACAACGGAGTGCTGATAAAACAAGGGAGGAAACATGTATGATCACAATACCAGTTTATGAACTTCTTCTTTTGCCGGGAGTTACATTTTTCTTTAAAAAAGATATGTTTCCGAAGGGCAGGATCACAGAAGAAAATATTGGAGAAGAGATTCTCTTTGTGTTACAGAAAAAAGAGATGGTTCCAGAAGAAATTTCCATGGAAAATATTTTTCCGGTGGGTGTGCTTGGAACCATTGAGAGCATAGATGAAGAAGGCAGCATTAAGGTAACGACGAAATGCAGGGTTCAGGTATCATCCGTAGAATATGCAGATGGCGCGGTGCAGGCGGAAGCAGTGGATCTGCCGGACATTCAGGATATTTCTCCAGAAGAGGAGAAGGAGAAATTCGATGTCATCAAGAAAGAACTGATGGATTTTGCCAAAGGTTTTCAGTGGGGCGTCTGGGTGCGCAGCATGATCTATCACTGGAAGAGTTATCCGGAAGCAATCTGCGCTTTGGCTGGCTATATGAGCCTTTCCTGGGAGGAAAAGTACCATATTCTTGAGGCGGATTCCCGGAAAGAGCGTCTGGAGCTGATGGAGCAGGCAGTCTATGAGCTGATGGAGATTTTCCGTGTCAGTGAGGAAGCGGAGACTGCACAGAAGAATTCCAGTGAGAAGGTTTACCGCGAGTCCGCCATCAAGAAGCAGATTGAATTTCTGCAGCAGCAGCTGGACGAGATGCATCCGGAGAATATTTCCGATGTACGCCGTTTCGAGAAGAAAATCCAGGAGTCCGGCATGAACGAGGAAGCACGCAAGGAAGCCGAGAAGGTGCTGAACCGAATGAAGCAGGAGGGGAAAGACAGCCATGAGTACGGCATGCTGTACGATTATCTTGATTTTGTTACAAGCCTTTCCTGGAAAACGGAGGAGCCGGCGAAGATTGACCTTGGTGAAGCGGAGGAAATCCTGGATGAAGACCATTACGGCCTGAAAAAAGTAAAGGAACGTATTATCCAGCAGCTGGCAGTTATGGCCTTAAATAAGAAACAATCCGGTTCCATTCTTCTGTTTGTAGGTGCGCCTGGTACGGGCAAAACCAGCATCGGACAAAGCATTGCCCGTGCCCTTCACCGGAAATACGTGCGCATCAGTCTTGGAGGAATCCGGGATGAAGCTGAGATTCGCGGACATAGAAGAACCTATATCGGCGCTATGCCGGGAAGAATTATGGAAGGCATGAAGCGAAGCGGCGCAGCCAATCCGGTTATGGTGCTGGATGAGGTGGACAAGCTTGCCAAGGATTACGGCGGCGATCCAGCCAGCGCTCTTCTGGAGGTACTGGATCCGGAACAGAACGGAAGCTTTACAGACCACTACATGAATGTGCCGTATGATCTGTCCAACGTATTATTTGTATGCACAGCCAACACTACAGATTCGATTCCGGAGCCTCTTTTGAACCGAATGGAAGTGATCCAGTTCCCTGGCTACACTGCAGTGGAGAAATTCCAGATTGCCAGACGCCATCTTTTGCCCAAGGCAATGAAGAGCATGGGAATCAAAGCCCAGAATCTGAAGGTGAGCGATGACGCAATCCGCCGGATCATTGAGGAATATACAGCAGAGGCAGGTGTACGCGGGCTGAAAAAGCAGATGGATGTGCTCTGCCGCTACGCTGCCGTGAAGCTGGTAAAAGGTGAGCAGAAGAGCATTACAGTCAGCGAGAAGCGGGTTCCAGAGTTCCTTGGAAATAACGGAATCCATCACGAAAAAATTCTGGAAAACCCAGCACCTGGCGTGGTAACCGGTCTTGCATGGACCAGTGCAGGAGGAGAGATTCTGTTCATTGAGACTTCTTTTACCAAAGGAAGCGGAAAGGTGATTATCACCGGACAGCTTGGGGATGTAATGAAAGAGTCTGCCCAGATCGCGATCACCCTTGTGAAATCCCTTTATCCGGATGCGGCAGAGAAGTTTGAGAAAAATGACCTCCACATCCACGTTCCGGCAGGTGCTGTTCCAAAGGATGGCCCATCCGCTGGAATTACCCTGGTGACAGCCCTTTCCTCTCTGGTAACAGGAAAGCCTGCTCCGGCAGAAATTGCTATGACAGGTGAGGTTTCTCTACGTGGAGGGGTTATGCCCATCGGCGGTCTGCCGGAGAAACTGATGGCAGCCCAGCGGGCCGGTGTAAAACATGTATTCATTCCATATGAGAATGTGGACAACCTGGATGATGTGGCAGACGAGGTGAAGGAGAAGCTTGAGATTACCCCTGTAAAGACTGTACAGGAAGTGCTGAAGCAGGTCCTGAAATAAAGGGTAAATTTCTGAATTGGTAAAAACCACCAAAACATATTTTCGATATTTGGACTGCAGCAGTGAATTAATATTACAAAACCAGAAAAAAGTATGCTATAATAGGTTCATCAAATAAAAACAGACTCTAATCCGAACAGAAGTTATGGAGGGAAATTTATGAAGAAATCCAAATTATTAGCAGCGCTTGTATGCAGCGCATCCATGTTGATCGGAAGTGTTGTTCCGTCAGTTCCTGCCATGGCAGATGCCATGAAGGTTGTAACATTAGGAGCAGACCTTTCCGAGGATCAGAAGAACACCATGCTGAGATATTTTAAGGTGGATTCCAGCCAGGTGCAGATCATCTATGTTACCAATCAGGACGAGAGAGACCACTTAAGTTCCTATGTTCCGCTGGAGCAGATCGGTACCAGAACCGTAAGCTGTGCTTATGTGAAGCCTACCACATCCGGCGGCATCAAGGTACGTACAGCGAACCTGAACTGGGTTACCTGTAATATGATCGCAAGTTCTCTTTCCACATCCGGTGTAACTAACTGCGAAGTGGTTGCTGCCTGCCCGTTCGAGGTATCTGGCACCGGTGCTCTGACCGGTATCCAGATGGCTTATGAGACAGCCAGCGGTGAGAAGCTTGATGAGACCAAGAAGAAGCTGGCTACTGAAGAGATGGTAGTAACCGGCAACCTTGCAGATTCTGTAGGACAGAATGATGCTACTACAGTCATCAACCAGGCGAAGATGCAGGTAATCGCAGACAATGTGCAGAATGCAGATGACATCTACAACATTGTAGTAAATATTTCCAATAACAACAACGTATCTCTTACAGATGATGAGCTGAACACCATCGTAAGCCTGCTGACCCAGATCGCACAGCAGAATTACGATTATTCCGAAATGCAGGAGACTCTGGAGCGTGTGAATGACAACGTGACAGGTCAGGCAGATGAGAGCACAGCAGCAGACAGTTCCGAGGAAGATCCGGACAGCATTGTAGATGACGTAGATCAGAGTGCTCTTGGAGACAATGTAATCGAGAGTTCTACAGAGGACCCGGGACTTGCTGAAGAGACTGGCGCTTCTGACAGCAGCGACAGTGAAGACTGGGAAGAGTATCCGACAAGTGATGATTCTTCCGACAGCAGCGATGCAAACACAGAGGATGCTGCAGCTGACACCTCAGATGGAACCGATGAGTCTGGTTCTGACGAGATTACCGATATTTCCCAGCTGAATGCAGATTTCCTGGATGAGGATGCCCAGGCAAAATTCGAGAAAGCCAAGACTTTCTGCCAGGGTGAGTATGAGGGTGATGAGGATGCGCTTCGTCAGGTTATGGGCGATGATGCAGCTGCACTTGTAACACTGGATTCTGATACAGCCAATAAGCTTTCCATCCAGGTTCTTGAGAAATACCTTGGAATCCTTGGCAATGGAGCAGTTACTTACTCCGCAGACGGCACAGAGAAATACATGACTCCAGAGCTGAATATGCTGGATGAGCAGCTGAAGAAGCTTTTCGGAATTGATATCATTGATGACGGTTCCTCTATCGAGGATATCGATATTCTGGGTGCAGATGTATCTGACGAGGATAAGGATACCTTATACAAAGACACTATGAAGTTCTTTGAGAATCTTTACGGTGAGACAACAGACAGCGCAGAATACAGCGATGCAGTTGTAGATGACAGCGCAGCTGATGGGGCAGGAGAGGATTCCTATTCCGAAGACACAATTGAGGATGCTGCTGAATAAACAGGACAACTGTTTTGGGGAGACTTTGGTCTCCCCTTTTCTTATAGGGGAAAAGAGATTCTGCCAGGATGGAACTTGTGGAAGTGCTTTACAATTAAACTGACCATGCAAAAAAGTTTGAAAGTGGCTATTGGCGAGAAGACAGTATGTGGGTAAGATAGTGCTGATTATACAGGAACAGTATTTTGTTCCAGGAAAGGCAGAGAAACTATGAACAAACAGAACACTACCGTTATGAAACTTGCAGAGACAGCTCTTCTTGCTGCACTTTGCTACGTATCTTTCACATTTTTGCAGATTAAGATTCCGGTACCTGGCGGGGATGCGACTTCCCTTCACATTGGAAATACCTTCTGTGTACTTGGAGCACTGCTTCTTGGCGGCTGGTACGGCGGCCTTGCAGGAGCAATCGGTATGACCATCGCAGACCTTATGGATCCGGTTTACATTACAGGAGCACCGAAGACCTTTGTGCTGAAGCTTTGCATCGGCCTGATCACAGGACTGGTTGCCCACAAGCTTGCTAAGATCAATGAGACCAATGACAAGAAATACGTTTTCAAATGGAGTCTGATCGCATCTATCGCAGGTCTGGCATTTAATGTAGTTGCAGATCCGGTTGTTGGATACTTCTACAAACAGTACATTCTGGGACAGCCTCAGGAAGTAGCAAGCATTCTTGCAAAATTAAGCGCAGGCGCAACCTTCGTCAATGCGATCGTATCTACCATCCTGGTAGTTATTCTTTACAATGCCATCCGTCCGGCGCTGATCAAGGCGAATCTGATCGATGTCCATGTAATGGCATCTGCTAACAAATAAATATAAGAACTTCTATACTGGCTTCAGATTTTGCAGTGCAGAATCTGGAGCCATATTTTTTCCTAAGTTCATTTTTATAAAAATTTAAGATTAATGAAATTTCTGTGACTTTGCCCTGGAGACGCTGGAAATACTGGTAAATTGAAACATTGTGTGCTAAAATGATAGCTAAATCGCAAAAGCAAAGGAGAAATGCTATGAGTCTGGCAGTAGTAACCCTGAAAAAGGGAGAGGGACGACTTTTAAAATCCGGCGGCATGTGGATTTTTGATAATGAAATAGCTTCTGTAATGGGAAGCTTTGTAAATGGAGATATTGTTCTTGTTCATGATTTTGACGGCTATCCGCTTGGAAGGGGATTTATCAATACCAATTCCAAAATTGTGGTACGTCTTCTTTCCAGAGACGAGAATACAATGATCGATGAAGAATTTTTCGAGAAGAGAGTTTGGGACGCATGGGAGTACCGTAAGAAGGTGACGGATACCTCCAGCTGCCGCGTGATTTTCGGAGAGGCTGATTTTATCCCGGGATTTGTTGTGGATAAGTTTTCTGATGTGCTGGTGGTACAGTCACTTGCTCTTGGAATTGACCGCTACAAAGAGATGCTGGTAGAACTTTTGAAGAAGGTTCTGGCAGAAGATGGAATCCAGATCCGCGGTGTTTATGAGAGAAGTGACGTGAAGGTCCGCAAGCAGGAAGGAATGGAGCCATACAAGGGATTTATAGGTGAAGAATTTTCAACTCTGGTGGAGATCGTTGAGAATGGCGTGAAGTACCAGGTAGACGTAAAGGACGGACAGAAGACAGGATTTTTCCTGGATCAGAAGTATAACCGTCTTGCCATCCAGAAGCTTTGCAAAAATGCAAGAGTGCTGGACTGCTTTACCCATACCGGATCTTTTGCACTGAATGCAGGATATGCGGGCGCTAAGGAGGTTACCGGAGTGGATGCTTCCCAGCTTGCTGTGGATCAGGCAACAGCCAATGCGGCACTGAATGGTCTTTCTGATACGGTGAAGTTTATCTGTGAGGATGTGTTTGACCTTCTTCCGGCTCTTGAGGAGAAGGGGGAGAAGTATGATGTGGTGATTCTGGATCCTCCGGCCTTTACCAAATCCAGAAGCTCCATTAAGAATGCAGTAAAGGGATACCGCGAGATCAATCTTCGTGCCATGAAGCTTGTAAAGGACGGCGGATTTCTGGCAACCTGCTCCTGTTCTCATTTTATGGATTATGAGCTTTTTACACAGACCATCGGACAGGCGGCTAAGAATGTGCACAAGCGTCTCCGTCAGGTAGAGTACCGTACCCAGGCACCGGATCATCCGATTCTGTGGTCCGCAGATGAATCCTATTATTTGAAATTTTATATTTTCCAGGTTTGCAGCGACAGATAGTCTGGAGCTTTTTTTAACATACTCTGATAAGAAAGAAGGTATTTCATTGAGAGAAAAATTTATCCGGTTTATGCAGGGACGAAACGGAGTTGACCAGTTTTCCAGATTTACTATGGGAGTGGCACTGGTTGCAATCGTGCTGACTTTGTTTACAGGAACCAGAAATGGACTTGGGGCGTTCCTGGACATTCTGGGAATGGCAGCTCTTGTCTATACGTATTACAGGATTTTTTCCAAGAATATTTCCAAGCGCTATGCAGAGAATCAGAAATATCTTTCTGTTTCCGCCAAGTATAGATCCTGGTTTCAGAAAGAGAAGCGCATGATGAGCCAGCGTAAGGATTATCATATTTACAGCTGTCCGGGATGCGGCCAGAAGATCCGTATTCCAAGAGGCGGCTTTAAGAAAGTGGAGATTGAATGTCCGAAGTGCCATACCAAATTTATAAAGAGGCGCTGATATGTTTGGATATATTGTAATGAATAAGCCGGAGATCAAGATGAAGGATTTTGACCTGTACCGATCCTTTTACTGCGGCCTGTGCAGGGAACTGCGGGAAAAATACGGAATCTCCGGTCAGATTACACTGAGCTACGACATGACTTTTGTGATCCTGCTTCTTTCCGGGCTTTATGAGCCGAAGACTTATAAGGGGACTACCCGCTGCATCCTTCATCCGGTTCGGAAACAGCCGGTGAGGAAAAGTGAGGTCACAGAGTACTGCGCAGATATGAATGTCCTTCTTACTTATTACAAGTGTCTGGACGACTGGAAGGACGACCGGAAATATGTGAAGCTTGGCTATGCGAAGCTTCTTGAGGGGAAAAATAACCGCCTTCTTAAGCTTTATCCGGATAAGGCGAAGCGGATCGCAGAGCTTCTGGATGAACTTGGTGAGCTTGAGAAAGCAGGGGAGACAGATGTAGACAAAATGTCCGGTATTTTTGGCCATATTATGGAGGAGATTTTTGCCTACAGACAGGACGAGTGGGAGAGAAGCCTTCGCAGAATGGGCTTTTATCTTGGCAAATTCATCTATCTTCTGGACGCATATGATGATGTGGAAGAGGATGTGAAAAATGAAGATTACAATCCTTTCGCACAAAAATATACAATGGAAGGGTTTGAAGAGGAAGTACGCCGGATTCTTCTTATGATGATGGCAGAAACCTGCAGAGAATTCGAGAAGCTTCCTATTATTAAATATGGGGATATTCTTCGGAACATTTTATATTCCGGCGTGTGGTGCCGCTTCGAGGAAGTGAGCAAAAAGCGCAGGGGAGAACGGGAGAAAGAGCATGTTAGATCCATATAGCGTACTGGGAGTTTCCAGAAATGCGACAGACGAAGAGATAAAAAAGGCATACAGAAAATTAAGCCGGAAGTACCATCCGGATGCAAATATCAACAATCCCAATAAGGATCAGGCAGAGGAGAAATTTAAGGAAGTCCAGCAGGCGTACGAGCAGATCATGAAAGAGCGGGAGTACGGAAGTGCCGGCGGCACCTCTGGCGGATACGGGGGATATGGCGGTTTCGGAGGATTTGGCGGCCAGCAGCGTCAGAGCACTTACGAGGATGAAGAGAGTGTCCGCAGACGGGCAGCAGCCAATTTTGTTCAGAGCGGACATTATCAGGAAGCCATGAATGTACTGAATTCCCTTTCCCAGAAGAATGGAGAATGGTATTATCTTTCCTCCATGGCGAACATGGGTATGGGGAATAATGTGAAGGCGCTGGAGCAGATCCGCGAGGCTGTGCGCCTGGAGCCAAATAACCAGCAGTACCGCATGCTTCTGAACCGTATGGAAGGCGGCGGAAGCTGGTATGAGACACAGCAGGGACCTTTTGGAGGAATGCCGGCGGCAGGGGATGACATGTGCCTGAAGCTTTGCCTGGCAAATGCCCTTTGCGGAATGTGCTGCCCTGGAGGCGGCGTGCTCTGCTGTTGATAAAATTTCCTGAAAGGGTTTAGAGCCTTTCTCAAACATGCTCAGGCTTCTTAGTTTTTTCTAAAAAATAATTGACAACACAACTGGCACGTATTAAACTGTTAAAGCGTGAAATAGAGTTGCCGCAGGTAGATTCTGGTCTATAATTGGAAGCAGAATATCCCATATGCGGTGGTATAGGAGGAATCAGAGAATGAGTATTCGTATTGGTATCCTGGGCTATGGTAACCTGGGACGTGGAGTAGAATGTGCAATCAAACATAATCCTGATATGGAACTGGTGGGCGTATTTACCCGTCGTGCTCCTGAGACTGTTAAGATCCTGACTGAGACAGCCAAGGTATATTCTGTAGATGACGCAGAGAAGATGAAAGACCAGATCGACGTTATGATCCTCTGCGGAGGAAGTGCTACCGACCTTCCGGAGCAGACACCGAAGTATGCGCAGTGGTTTAACGTAGTAGACAGTTTTGATACCCATAAGAGAATTCCAGAGCATTTTGCCAATGTAGATAAGGCTGCTTCTGAGAATGGTCATGTTGGAATTATTTCCGTAGGCTGGGATCCTGGAATGTTCTCTTTGAACCGTATGTATGCAAATGCAATCCTGACTAACGGCAAGGATTATACATTTTGGGGCAAGGGCGTAAGCCAGGGACATTCTGATGCAATCCGCCGTATTGATGGTGTTAAGGATGGCAAGCAGTACACAATTCCGGTAGAGTCCGCACTGGAAGCTGTAAGAAGCGGCAAGAATCCGGAGCTTACCACAAGAGAGAAACACACAAGAGAGTGCTTTGTAGTAGCAGAGGAAGGTGCTGATCTTGCGAGAATCGAGAATGAGATCAAGACCATGCCGAATTACTTTGATGAGTATGACACCACTGTACACTTTATTTCTGAGGAAGAACTGAAACGTGACCACAGCGGTATTCCGCACGGTGGTTTCGTAATCCGCAGCGGCAAGACCGGCTGGAATGACGAGAACAATCATGTGATCGAGTACAGCCTGAAGCTGGATTCCAACCCGGAATTTACTTCTTCTGTTATCATTGCATATGCAAGAGCTGCATACCGCATGAACCAGGAAGGACAGAAGGGCTGCAAGACCGTATTTGATGTTGCACCGGCTTACTTAAGCGCATTAAGCGGCGAAGAGTTAAGAAAGACCCTGCTTTAATTCACTGGCTTTGTTTTCGGAAGAAGTGAGACTTCGGACTGAGAAAATAGAAATAGACAGATAGTTAAGAAGGCAGTTTCTGCATATCACAGAGGCTGTCTTCTTTTTGTAAAAAAATCCGGTGAAAATGTTGTGCAAATTTTACAGAGTTGTACTTTAATGTTGACGGAAAAGGGTTTCTGTACTATAATGAGCTACATAAAGATGTAACAACTTTGTAAAAACTTGCACTGATAAATAACAATTATGAAAAAAGGAAGGTAAGCATGCAAAGCAGAATCAAAAAATTCAGATGGTGGACACTCCTGTTACTGGTGATGGTTATGGCAGCTGGAGTTACATGCCGTGCTACATCTAAGGATGTTCAGGCAGCTACGAAGACCGGATTTCGTAAAGAAAATGGAAAAACCTACTACTACGATTCCAATGGTCAGAAACACAAAGGATGGCTGACATTAAGGGGAAGAAAATATTATTTTAATAGAAATACTGGTGTTCAGATAAAAGGATGGGTGAATGCGTCACAGGGCAGAAAGCGTTATTTTACCAGCGGCTCTGGAGCGATGGTAACCGGGTGGCTTACCAATTCTAAAGGACAGAGACGTTATTTTGATCCGTCCACAGGATATATGAAAACTAAATGGCTGAAGCTTGGAAACAAGACATATTATCTGTATTCTAAATCAGGTATTGCTGCTACAGGGTTTGTAAAGGATAGCAAGGGAAATACCCGTTATTTTACTAAGACAGGAATCATGGCTACAGGATGGCTTACCAGTTCTTCCGGAGCGAAACGATATTTCCAGGCTAATGGAGTTATGGCGAAAGGCTTTAAGAAGCTCAATAACGTTACATACTATTTCTATAAAGGCTCTGGAGTGATGGCTACAGGCTGGGTAAACAATACAAGCAAGGGTACCAAGTATTACTTTAACAAGTCAACAGGCGCAATGTATACAGGGGTACAGACCGTTGACGGCAAGAAATATGAGTTCTCAAGCTCCGGTATCTGCCTGGGTGAGAAGAAGGACGACCCATCACCAAGTGGAAATACAGGAAGCAAGACCATTAAGAATTACCTTGCAGGTGCGCTGAAACCGGTTGGAAAAGCTCTTTATGTCTGGGGCGGCGGCTGGAATGATTCTACCAGAAAGGGCCTTAGCTCCACTATGACAGACTGGTATAACAAGTGGCTTTCTAATCCATCCGGATATGATTATAACAATTATCGTGATCTCTCTGTTTCCAACAGGGCGAAAGGATTTGACTGTTCCGGCTTTGTGGGCTGGTCCGCTTATCAGGTAATGCAGACCAAGTCTGGTGTTGGTTCCGGATATACAGTAGTGTCTGGTGAAATTGGAAGTTATTATAAGAGCCTTGGATGGGGAACTGTTCTGAATCAGGCAGCTTTGTCAAAGGCAGGCTGGACACTGAAACCAGGTGATATTGGTTACAACTCTGGTCATACCTGGATCGTAATCGGTCAGTGCAGTGACAAGAGTGTTGTAATCGTTCACTCTACTCCTCAGGCTGGTGTTCAGATTTCCGGAACAACTACACCGACTGGAAATTATTCCAGCCAGGCAGTGGCTCTTGCAAAGAAATATATGGCAATGTATTCCGGATACAACAAATTCAATTATCATACATCCAGCGGAAACTATATCCGTAATGGTAATTATCTGAGATGGAACAGCAGTACTCTTTCTGATCCGGACGGATATTTAAACAAGACAGCTGATCAGATTCTTTATGATCTTTTTGGCAAATAATTTCACAGTGATTTACACTGGAGGAAATCAGTTTGAAACTGGTTTCCTCCTTTTTGAGTATTACGAATTACAAAAATCAATTTACGGTTGTGGGATTTTGCTTATAAGAACGCTGTATTTCTGGCAAATGAAATACGAATATATTACGAAATGTTACAGAAATTTAAAATTTATTGCATTTTAGGGTTGAAATGTTTGCGGAGCTGTGTTAATATGTAGCAAGATTGATTGAAATATTGCAAACATATTACAAATTTAGATATTTAGATTAAAAAATGAGGGTGACGAAACATGAAGAAAAGAATTGTATGTCTGACACTGGCAATTTTAATGTGCGGCTCACAGGCAGTAAGCGTAATGGCTGACCGCGAGAGCGACTTAAGAGAAGAGCAGGCTTGGACAAGCCAGCAGCTGGATGCTACATATGCACGTATGAATGCTCTCTGGGAGCAGAAACAGCAGCTTGAGAGCCAGATTGATTCCCTGAATTCCGATCTTGTTAATGTCATGGTTTCCATTCAGACTCTTGAGAATGATATTGCTTCCAAGGAAGCGGAAATTGAGAAAACCCAGGGCGACCTGACTAAGGCACAGAACGCCAAGGATAAACAGTACAGCTCCATGAAGAAACGTATCCAGTATCTTTATGAAAAAGGCGGAAACAATGCATGGTTCCAGATGATGCTCAACGCAGACAACCTTGCAGATCTTCTTACCAGGGCAGAGTACACACAGCAGATGTATGAGCAGGACAGAGAGAGCCTTCAGAAGTATGCGAGAACCATTGAAGAGGTTCAGAAGTTAGAAGATCAGTACGAGCAGGAGAAAGCTGATTTCGAGACAATGAAACAGGAGTATGAGGCACAGCAGTCCAATCTTCAGTATCAGCTGGATGTAACCCGTGCAAACAGTGCTGACTGCGAGAATGAGATCGCATACGCGCAGCAGCAGGCTACCGAGTATGCAAACCTTCTTGCAGAGCAGCAGGCTGAGATCGAGCAGCTTGAGGCAGAGCGTATTGCAGCTGAGGAAGAGGCAAGACGTCAGGCAGAGGCAGAAGCAGCTGCTGCAGCAGCTGCCGCACAGGAAGCAGAAGAGTCACAGAGTGATGAAAGCTATGATGACTACAGTGAAGATGATAGTGAGGACTACAGCGACAGTTCAGATACAGATGTTCAGTATGACGAGGATGGAGACGTTGTAAGCGGAAGCTCTGATTCTTCTTCTGATTATGAATATGATGAGTATGGAAACGTAATCGACAGCGATAATACAGTAGATTATGACAGCTACTCTGAAAGTTCTTCCAGCAGCTCATCCAGCAGTTCTTCCGGCTCAGGATCTTCTGTAGTGAACTATGCAACACAGTTTGTTGGAAATCCATATGTATGGGGCGGAACAAGTCTGACAAATGGTGCTGACTGCTCTGGGTTCGTACAGAGCGTATATGCAAACTTCGGCGTCAGCCTTCCGAGAACTTCCTATGAGCAGCAGAATGCAGGAACTGAAGTTTCCTATGCAGATGCACAGCCAGGAGATCTGATCTGCTACGGCGGTCATGTCGCAATCTACATGGGAAATGGACAGATTGTACACGCGTCCAACTCCAGAGACGGAATCAAGATCAGCGACAATGCTGCATACAGAACCATTACATCTGTAAGACGTCTTGTGTAATTGCAGCATAGGCCTGAATAAATACAGTACCTGCATCGGCGGGCATATTTAATGAAAGAATTTGAATCCCTCCCGGATCCTCGCTATGGAATCCGGGAGGTTTTTTGATGGTGGGATTGTTTTGGACTTTATGGTGAAAACTTGAGGGTGTCCGAAACAGAGTATAAAAGCGGAATTTGCTTTCCATAATTTTGATAAATAAATAACAGATTACGGGTTGACAAATACTTAGGCAGGTGGTACTATGATGTCAGTATAATTCCATATTGAACATATTAAGTGCTGGTAGCTATTAGCTGGCAGAAAGAGGGAATCAGGTGAGAAACCTGAGCGATCCGGTCACTGTAACAGAGGAGCAAGTCTCAGAGTCCATTGTGCGTATGCATGAGAAGGAGAGATGATGCGATGATTCTGGAGCCAGGAAACCTGCTTAGTATGGCGAGGTTAAACTTCCGATGAAAGTGTAACAACCAGTTTTAGGGAATCCGCAGCCCTGGAATGTTGTCCGCTTTTGTGAGTGGACATTTTTTATGGAATATCGCCTGTTCAGATGAATTATACAGATTAAATGGCAGGCGATACTACTTTGGATGAAACCGTTCCCTCCGCGTATATATGAACGGGTCATATTCTACCCCGGAGTAGCATCGCTCCCTCTTAAATATCTGCGAGAATTTTGAAGCCGCGTAAGCGGTTATTTTTTTATTTAATTGAAAATGATATAGAAGATTTCTACTATAAAAATCCTGCGGAAAAGGAATTTGTTAGGGCAGATGAGAAAGGAGCAGGAAAATGGAAAAAAATTATTGGGAAGGCAAGGAATATTCCTACTTCAGTCATAAGAACTGCGAATTTTTTCCCTGTCATAAAGGCGCAGATCCGGAGGATTTCAACTGCCTGTTCTGCTATTGTCCCCTCTATGCATTAGGGGATAAATGCGGCGGGAATTTCCACTACAACGAAAAAGGCTTCAAGGACTGCACTAACTGCCAGCTTCCCCACAAACGGAAAAATTATGGCTATGTCACCGGGAAGTATCAGGAACTGGCTGATTTGATGAAGAAGGCACGTGAAAATCAGGACGTAAAAGAAAAGTAAAACAAAAAGTTTCCCTACCCACAAATTGGGTGCAGGGAAACTTTTTATTTTGCAGATAAAATTAGCAGGAGCGGTATTTACTAACAAGTCGTTTTCTTGAACAATCACACACTACCGCATACTGAGAATCATCTTCAGCTTCGGAATCTGGTTATTCAGGATCAGTCCCTCCGGGAACATAGCCTGATGGACAAAATCTGCCGCATAAGTGAAATCCCCAATATGCTCTGCCCCATGACTGTCGCTGGACAGTACAATTGGAACCAGATATTTGCGGCAGCATCTTAAAATTTCCGCACAGTTGCTGCGGGTATCTCCGCGATAGCCATAAGGCGCAAGAGAAGCCTCATTCATCTCCAGAAGAACCCCATTTTCTCCGGCTGCCTTTACAACTGCATCATAATCTACCGGATACTGGGTATTATCAATATGCCCCAGAATCTTTACCATAGGATTTTTCATCACATTAAGAAAGGCTTTGGTGTTTTCCTCTTTGCTGGCTGGATGGAAATTCTGGGCGTGTATGCTGGCAATAGAATAGTCCAGCTTCTCAAGCAGCTCCTGCTCCAGGTCAACCTTGCCGTTCACATCCAAAATATTCAGTTCAATCCCATATAATAATTCCACATTAAAACGCTTCCGCGGCGAATAAGTAAGACTACGGAAATAAGACGCGGTTCCTGCTGCAAGAGTAGCTGGCCCGTGGTCTGTAATGCCAAGAAGCTTTAACCCTTTGCGTGAAGCTGACTTAGCCATGTCGCTGATGGTGCAGTTTGTTCCGTGCCCGCTTGCGATAGAGTGGGTATGCATATCGGAAAGATACATAAAAAATCATCTCCTGTTAAGAAGTCTGTGCATTCGGAAAGTTTAAAAAGCTGTGAATGCCTGTACTGTTTTCAGTATGACAGAGCAGAAAAAGACTGTCAACTGTAAAATAAGAAAAAATTGGAAAAACAAATAAAAACAACACACAAACACAAGAAAAACCACATATATATGTAGGAAAAGTGTTGCTTTTTGTTGACAGTCAAAACACCGGATAGTATAATTACGGTAGAAAAACAGCAAAAGATTTTGTATATATATTAAACTTTCAGGTATGGGAATGCTGTATGCTGACGGCAGGATCAGCCAAAGTTTCAGACAGGAGGAAAAATGGGATATACAGATAACATGTCTCCGGAAATGAAGCAGCGCATTGTGCAGGAGCTTGTACCAGGCAAGCAGATTTCCCTGGCACATATCATTGCCAATCCGGATAAGATTCTTTACACCAAATTAGGACTTGACCCGTCTCTGGATTATTCAAGGGCAGCCATTGGAATTATGACTGTCAGCCCTGCAGAGACAGCCATTATTATGGCAGACATTGCCATGAAGTCATCCGGCATTGAGCTGGGCTTTGTAGACCGCTTCAGCGGAAGCTTGATCATCACAGGCACTGTATCTGAGGTGGAAGCTTCCACAAGCGCCATTCTGGACTATGTGGGAAACAAGCTGGGCTTTACCTTATGCCCGATCACAAGGACCTGATATAATATGAAGAAACTGGTTCTCATCGGCCGCAGCGAAGCTGGCAAAACAACCCTGACCCAGGCTTTGCGCGGAGAAAAAATACACTATCACAAAACACAATATGTAAATAATTTTGATGTAATCGTAGACACGCCAGGAGAGTATGCCCAGACCCAAGGGCTTGGACACGCCCTGGCGTTGTATACATATGAATCCGATGTTGTGGGACTTCTGGTATCAGCTATCGAGCCGTACTGCCTGTTTCCCCCATGCATCACCTGCATGGCCAACCGCGAGGTGATCGGCATTGTCACCAAGATCCATAATCCCCAGGCCAATGTGAAGCTGGCAACCTCCTGGCTGCAGCTGGCCGGCTGCAAAAAGATCTTTTATGTGGATTCCAAGCAGCAGGAAGGCATCCCGGAAATCCTGGAATATCTCCGGGAAGAGGGAGATGTAATGCCCTGGGAAGAGGCTCCTGGAAAGCCAAAGGCGGACCTGGATGAGCCTGAGGATACTTCTGAAGAACCATCCGGGAAAAGCACAGAAGAAAGCAAAGAAAACAAACCTTGAGAATGTGGGAAAAATATCAAAACCACGTAAAACAACATAGCAATTCTCCAAAGATTCCACACAAAACAACATAAAACAACGGAAAAACCTTGACTTATGATGTGGAATGGTGTAAACTTACAACATAACCATAAAAGTAACAGGCTGACTATGTCCAGCCATGATAAGTTACCCGGTGCGGTACTATAAAATACATAATCCACCGCACCTGAATGTGCTTAAGGAGGAAAAAAGCATGGTAAACGAATACGAAATCAAAAAACAGATTTGCGACATCGGAAGAAGAATCTATAACCGCAACATGGTCGCAGCAAATGATGGCAACATCTCTGTAAAGCTTAACGACAATGAGTTCCTTTGCACACCTACTGGTGTATCCAAAGGCTTCATGACTCCAGAGTTCATCTGTAAAGTTGATGCAAAAGGAAATGTTATCCAGGCTAACCCAGGATTCAAACCATCATCTGAGATCAAGATGCATATGAGAGTATATGAGAAGAGACCGGATGTAGGATCTGTTGTACATGCTCATCCAATTTATGCAACATCCTTCGCTATCGCAGGAATCCCGCTTACACAGCCGATCATGCCAGAGGCAGTTATCGCTCTTGGATGCGTTCCGATCGCTGAGTACGGTACACCTTCTACAATGGAGATTCCGGATAACCTTGAGAAATACCTTCCATACTTCGATGCAGTTCTTCTTGAGAACCACGGAGCTCTTACATGGAGCACAGATCTGAACGCTGCATACATGAAGATGGAATCCGTAGAGTTCTACGCACAGCTTCTGTATCAGAGCAAACTTCTTGGCGGCCCGAAGGAATTCGATAAAGAGAACATCAAGAAACTTTATGAGATCCGTCGTAAATTCGGTATGCCTGGAAAACATCCTGCAAACCTCTGTCAGAACAAAGACGGCCTGAACTGCCACAACTGCGGCGGCGCTTGCCACAACGAGGACTACAAACAGTTCCCAGGATATCAGTATGATTTCGTTGGCGGAAGCGATGCTCCGACAGCAGACACAGCTAACAACGCTAATGCAGATGCAGAGTTAGTAGCTAAGATCACAAAACAGGTTATGGCACAGTTAGGCCTGAAATAATCTGAAAAATAAGAAATGCGGCTGCCCGGAGTGGTACCAGGCGGCTGCGTGAAACCTTTAAGGAGGAACAATCTCATGCCAATTAGCGAGAGCATGGTACAGGACATTGTACAGGAAGTTATGGCGAAAATGCAGATTGCAGAAGCTCCGGCCGGTAAACATGGAATTTTCAAAGATATGAACGAGGCTATCGAGGCAGCGAAAGCTTCCCAGAAAATCGTTCGGAAAATGTCCTTGGACCAGAGAGAAAAAATTATTACCTGCATTCGTAGAAAAACAAAAGAAAATGCAGAAATCCTTGCACGTATGGGTGTTGATGAGACCGGAATGGGAAATGTTGGGGACAAGATCCTCAAACATCATCTGGTAGCAGATAAGACACCAGGTACAGAAGATCTCAGCACTACAGCATGGTCAGGCGACAGAGGACTTACTCTGATCGAGATGGGACCATTCGGTGTGATCGGAGCAATCACTCCATGTACCAACCCAAGTGAGACCATTCTGTGTAATACGATCGGCATGCTGGCAGGCGGAAATACAGTTGTATTCAACCCGCATCCGGCAGCAATCAAGACCTCTATTTATGCGATCAACCTTCTGAACGAGGCTTCCCTGGAAGCCGGCGGACCGGACAATATCGCAGTAACAGTAGAGAAACCTACATTAGAGACAAGCAATATTATGATGAAACATAAAGATATCCCGCTGATCGCAGCAACAGGCGGCCCTGGCGTAGTTACCGCAGTTCTTTCCTCTGGAAAACGTGGAATCGGCGCCGGCGCAGGAAACCCACCTGCAGTTGTAGATGAGACAGCTGACATCAGAAAAGCTGCTCAGGATATTGTAAACGGCTGTACATTCGATAACAACCTTCCTTGTATCGCAGAGAAGGAGATCGTTGCAGTTGCTTCTATTACAGATGAGCTGATGCATTATCTGGTAAGCGAGAATGACTGCTATCTTGCTTCTAAGGAAGAACAGGACAAACTTGTTGAGACTGTTCTTGCAGGCGGCAAGCTGAATCGTAAATGCGTAGGACGTGATGCGAAGACATTACTTTCCATGATCGGAGTAAATGCTCCTGCAAACATCCGCTGCATCGTATTCGAAGGACCGAAGGAACATCCGCTTATTGCTACAGAGCTTATGATGCCAATCCTTGGCGTTGTGAGAGCAAAAGATTTTGATGATGCAGTAGAGCAGGCCGTATGGCTTGAGCATGGCAACCGCCACTCTGCACACATTCATTCCAAGAACATTGATAATATCACCAAATATGCGAAAGCAATCGACACCGCAATCCTGGTTAAAAATGCACCTTCTTATGCAGCACTTGGATTCGGCGGAGAAGGCTACTGTACCTTCACAATCGCAAGCCGTACAGGTGAGGGACTTACAAGCGCAAGCACATTCACCAAGAGAAGACGCTGCGTAATGGCAGACAGCCTTTGCATTCGCTGACAGGAGGAAACATAAAAATGGATATGAATAACGTAAATATTGAAGAAATCGTAAAACAGGTTCTTGCTGGAATGGCTGGAACTGCTCCGGCAGCTTCTGCACCAGCAGCTGCTCCGGCACCGGCTGCAGCACCGGCAGGCGCTATTCCGAAAACTGCACACGTTGCAGTTCTTACTGAGAAAGAGCATTTTGATATCAAAGAGTACCCGATTCCACCAGTTGGTGACGACGATATCCTTGTTAAAGTAGAAGGCTGCGGCGTTTGCGGTACAGATGCTCACGAATTCAAGAGAGACCCATTCAACCTGATCCCGGTTGCACTTGGACATGAAGGAACTGGTGAGATCGTTGCTATGGGTAAGAACGTTAAGACAGATACAGCTGGAAAACCGGTTAAGATCGGTGATAAAGTTGTTACCTGCATGATCTTCAAGGATGATCCGGAGATCACAATGTTCGACCTGAACAAGAAGAACGTTGGCGGAGCTGATGTATACGGACTTCTTCCAGATGATGATGTACATCTGAACGGATGGTTCTCCGATTATATCTTTATCCGCGGCGGAAACTTCGGAAGCACATTCTTCAACGTAAGCGACCTTGACCTGGATTCCCGTATCCTGATCGAGCCATGTGCAGTACTTGTACATGCAGTTGAGAGAGCAAAAACAACTGGTATCCTTCGTTTCAACAGCAGAGTTGTTGTACAGGGATGCGGACCGATCGGTCTGATCTGCATCGCAGTTCTTCGTACCATGGGTATCGAGAACATCTGCGCAGTAGACGGAAACCAGCAGCGTCTTGATTTCGCTAAGAGAATGGGCGCTACCATGAGTGTAAACTTCATGGAGCACAAAGGAATTGAAGCACTTGCTGAGGCAGTAAAAGAGCAGTTCGGCGGACATTTTGCAGACTTTGCATTCCAGTGCACAGGATCACCTGTTGCTCATGCAAACATCTACAAATTCATCCGTAACGGCGGCGGTCTCTGCGAGCTTGGATTCTTTATCAACGGCGGAGATGCTACAATCAACCCGCACTTTGATATCTGCTCCAAAGAGATCACAATCGTAGGATCCTGGGTATACACCTTAAGAGATTACGTTACAACATTTGACTTCCTTAAGAGAGCAAACGCAATCGGACTTCCAATGTCTGAGCTGATCACAGACAAGTATCCGCTTGAGGAGATCAATGAAGCATTAAAGAAGAACCTTGCTATGACCGGTCTTAAGATCGCAGTCGTAAATAAATAATAGCCGGATAAAGGAGAATCAAGATGGCAGAAGCTGTAGGAATCTTGGAGGTGTTCGGACTGGCAACAGCATTTGTGGCGGCCGACGCCGGCTGTAAGGCAGCAAATGTCCATCTGGAGGTTTTTGATAAAAATAAACCTGCAAATGCGGACAGTCTGCCGGTACCGCTCCTTGTCTGCATCAAGTTCCGCGGAAGCGTATCTGATGTAACAGAAGCTGTGGAAGCGGGAATCAGAGTGGCAGAGAGTATGACTGGTGTGGTACAGCACTATGTAATACCCAATCCGGAAACCGGTACAGAAAAAATGCTGAAAATCAGCGCACTGGATAAGGAATAGTTATTGCGAACCAGTGAAGAAACATCTATAATAAAAATGAACAGTCATGCGGAGCATGACAGGTACCTCACAGCAAGTGCGCTGGAGCGTACTTGAATAGTTGAGATAAATCAGGAGGAATTCATCATGGCACAGGAAGCTTTAGGAATGGTAGAGACCAGAGGACTTACAGCTGCAATCGAGGCAGCAGATGCAATGACAAAAGCAGCAGAGGTTTCACTGGTTGGTACAGAGAAAATCGGATCCGGTCTTGTAACTGTTATGGTTCGCGGCGATGTTGGAGCTGTTAAGGCAGCAGTTGAGAGTGGAAGCGCAGCAGCATCCAGACTTGGAGAGCTTGTAGCTACACACGTAATTCCAAGACCTCATACAGATGTGGAGAAAATTCTTCCAAGCATCTAATGAACTAAAAGGAGTTCGCTCATGAGTAAATCATATGGTTTTATTGAAATCACAGGTGTTGTAGCGGCTATGGATGCCTTGGACATCATGTGTAAAACGGCAGACGTTGAGCTGGCGTCATGGGAGCGTAAGCTGGGCGGACGACTGGTGACCATTATTGTACAAGGCGATGTGGCAGCTGTTACAGAAGCCGTGGAAGCGGCAGCAACACATGCCATCAAGAAACCGGCAAGCTATGCAGTAATTGCCAATCCCCATGAGGAAATCGTCAAAATGGTGGAGTTAAGCGCAAGTCGATGGAGAAAGAAAAAGGGGGATGAATAATGGCTGACGAAGAAAAGAAAGAGACAGCGAAAAAAACAGCCCCTAAAAAGGCAGCCGCTCCGAGAAGAACGGCCAGAACAACAAAAGCAAAAGCCGCAGAGGTAAAAGCGGAAGAAGCCAAAACCACTGCAGCAGATGAAAAGATTACAGAAACCAAACATATAGAAGCTGAGAAACCAGCAATTCATAAGGAGGAAAAAATCATGACACAGGAAGCTTTAGGAATGGTAGAAACCAGAGGACTTACAGCAGCTATCGAGGCAGCTGACCAGATGTGCAAAGCAGCTAACGTTGCATTAGTTGGAACAGAGAAGATCGGATCCGGTCTTGTAACTGTTATGGTTCGCGGAGATGTTGGAGCAGTTAAATCTGCAGTAGAGAGCGGAAGCGCAGCAGCATCCAGACTTGGAGAGCTTGTAGCTACACACGTAATTCCAAGACCTCATACAGACGTTGAGAAAATTCTTCCAGTTCTTAAATAATCCACGCCTAGATTATTACATAATCCAGGAAGAAAGCAGGTGTACTTTTGGAAACCAATAATGTTGAGCTGATCACCAGAATGGTGCTGGACGCTCTTAACAAAAAGGAAGAAAAAGGCAATGGCTTCATGGTGCCGATCGGAGTTTCCGCAAGACATATCCACCTGACACAGGAACATGTAGAGGCTTTATTCGGACCAGGATATCAGCTTACTAAGAAGAAAGAGCTGATGGGCGGACAGTTTGCTTCCAATGAGACAGTTACCATCGTTGGACTTAAGCTGCGCGCAATCGAGAATGTACGTATTCTCGGACCGGTCCGCAAGGCTTCCCAGGTTGAAGTATCAGCTACAGACGCAATCAAGCTTGGCATGAAAGTGCCGGTTCGTGAGTCTGGAGATGTTAAGGGAAGTGCTCCTATTGCAATTGTCGGACCGAAAGGTGCAATTTATCTGAAAGAGGGATGTATCGTAGCAATGCGCCACATCCACATGTCCCCGAAGGATGCCCAGGCAGCTGGAGTGAAGGATGGAGATATTGTTTCCGTTAAGGCAGACAATGAGAGAGGAACCATTTTTAATCAGGTGAAGATCCGTGTAGACGACAGCTTTACACTGGAAATGCACATTGATACAGACGAAGCAAATGCAGCAAAAATTGCCACAGGCAATACAGTTACAATTATAAAGTAATGCAGTCGGGGATTTTCCCCTCATTACGAAAATAAAGATGTTCAGCCATGCGGGATCTGGCAGTACAGATGCTGCATGGCTGTGCTGACATAAATTTGGAGGTTCACATGATAGTTGGCAAGGTAGTAGGAAGCGTTGTTTCCACAAGAAAAAACGAAAAGCTTATCGGCAATAAGTTTATGATCGTGGAACCGGTTCATCACATGAAAGGTGACCTCAGCCAGATTGTTGCAATCGATATTATCGGTGCAGGAATCGGAGAATATGTATTGGTGGCACAAGGAAGCGCGGCAAGAATTGGCTGCGGCGTAGAAACAGCACCGGTAGATGCCGCCATTGTAGGTATCGTTGATGACGGTGCAGGATTGGAGTAACGCCATGGATATCAAAGAATTACAGAATATTATACAGGAGAATGGTGTAGTTGGTGCCGGCGGTGCTGGATTCCCTACATACATGAAGCTGACAGATAAAGCTAATACCATTCTTATGAACTGTGCAGAGTGCGAACCTTTACTGAAATTACACAGACAGTTATTAGAGAAGCACGCTTACGAAATTATGAAAACTTTCCATATGGTTCAGGAGACCGTTGGTGCTGCTGAGGCCATTATTGGAATTAAGAAATCCTATGTTCAGACAGTAAATGCTCTGAAACAGCATATCGAGGAGTTCCCGGGAATGCGCATCCACCTTCTGGATGAGGTATATCCTATGGGAGACGAGGTTGTACTGATCTACGAGGCAACTGGTAGAGTTGTAAGACCTGGCGGACTTCCTATTGAGCAGGGAGTTGCAGTATTCAACGTAGAGACACTGTACAACATTTATCAGGCAGTAGAGAAAAAAGAGCCAGTAACATCCAAATATGTATCTGTTGTAGCTGAGGTAAATCATCCGGTCACTGTAAGAGTACCTCTTGGATGTACCATGGATGATGTAGTAGCCCAGGCTGGCGGAACTACTTTAAAAGACCCGGTTTACTTTGTTGGTGGACCGATGATGGGAAGAATCGGAAAAGGTTCTGACCCTGTAACGAAGACAACAAATGCGATTCTGGTTCTGCCAAAAGACCATTTGATCGTACAGAAGAAGATGCGGACTTCTTCCATAGATTTGAAACGCGCAGCATCTATCTGCTGCCAGTGCAATACCTGTACAGACCTTTGCCCACGTAACAATCTGGGACATCCGATTGATCCGGCACGTTTCATGCGTGCAGCATCCAATCATGATTTCAGAGACATGAATCCATACATCAATGCAAGCTTCTGCAGTTCCTGCGGTGTTTGTGAAATGTATGCATGTCCGCAGAGTCTTGCTCCAAGAACACTTCTTGCAGATATGAAGGGCGGACTTCGTCAGGCAGGTATTCGTCCTCCTCAGGGAGTACAGCCAGTACCGGTTAAGGAATCCAGAGAATACCGCAAGGTTCCGGAAGAGCGCCTGATGGCACGTCTTGGTCTTACCAAATATGATAAGGACGCACCAATGGACGAGACACTGGTTGAGATTCCGAAGGTAAAAATTCTTTTGAGCCAGCATATCGGAGCACCTGCAAAGGCAATTGTCAAGGTTGGAGATCAGGTGACAAGAGGTCAGATGATCGCAGAACCTGCCCAGGGCTTAAGTGTTGGCATCCATGCAACCATCTCCGGTAAAGTTACCGAAGTGACAGATCGCTGGATCGTAGTTGCAAAGAATTAGAAAGGACGTGCAGAAAATGAGTAAAGCAATCGGAATGATTGAATTCAAAACTACAGCTACCGGCGTTACTGCAGCAGATGCAATGGTTAAGACATCTGATGTAGAAATCGTTGAGGCGCAGACCGTGTGTCCGGGTAAATATATTGCAATTATTACCGGTGATCTCAGTGCGGTAAAAGCTGCCGTTGATACAGCTGTAACAACATACGAGGACAAGTGCATTGACAGTTTCGTACTGGGCAATCCACATGAGTCCCTTTTCCCGGCAATTTATGGAACTACTCAGGTTGAGGAGATCAGTGCACTGGGAATTCTTGAAACATATGATGCAGCTTCCATTATTGAAGCTGCAGACCAGGCTGCAAAGACTGCAATCGTTGATCTTATTGAGCTTCGTATTGCAAAAGGTATGTGCGGAAAATCTTACATGATGATCACTGGTGAGGTTTCTGCAGTATCTGCATCTATTGACAGAGCCAAAGAGCTGGTTGCGGCAAAAGGCATGTATCTGGATTCATCTGTTATCGCACATCCGGATAGGAGAATGATCGACAGCCTTCTGTAAGCTTCTGGTCTAAAAAAATAAGCGCGGAGGAGACCTTATGCTTGCATTAGAGAGACGAAATCTGATTCTGGAAAAACTACAGGATGAAAAACGTGTAGTTGTAAGCGAGCTTAGTCAGATGTACGGGGTTTCTGAGGAGACCATCCGGCGAGATCTGGATAAGCTGGAAAAAGAAGGTCTTGCAATCAAAAGCTACGGCGGTGCTGTGATCAATGAAGATGTGAGCATTGACCTGCCCTTTAATGTGCGCAAGAACCAGAATGTAGTGGGAAAACAGAAGATGGCGGAAATTGTAGCCTCTCTTGTGCATGACGGGGAACATCTGCTTCTGGATGCCAGCACCACTGCGGTGTTCGTGGCGAAAGCACTGAAAGAAAAAGAGCGCCTGACTGTGATCACCAATTCCATGGAGATCCTTCTGGAACTGGCTGATGTGTCAGGCTGGAATATTATTTCCACAGGCGGGATGATGAAGGAAGGCTACCTGGCTTTCCTTGGTTCCCGCACAGAAGAAGTCATTCGCTCTTATTTTGCTGATACCGTTATTTTCTCCTGCAAGGCTCTTGATGAGAAGCTTGGAGTAATGGAATCTCAGGAGGCTTTCGGAACTGCGAAGAAAGCTATGCTGGATTCCGGACGTAAG
The DNA here is from genome assembly GCF_014287535.1 of Blautia segnis. Classification (NCBI taxonomy): domain Bacteria; kingdom Bacillati; phylum Bacillota; class Clostridia; order Lachnospirales; family Lachnospiraceae; genus Blautia; species Blautia segnis. The sequence goes on from NZ_JACOOT010000003.1 coordinate 118,492, forward strand.
AAAATCCTGGTTGTGGACAATACAAAATTTGACCAGACCGCGTTTTCCGTAGCAGGAAAATTGCGGGACATTGATATCATCGTGACAGATGAAAAGCCTTCCGACAAATGGCTGCAGCTGTTTGAAGAGGTGGGCGTGGAGTGCAGATATCCGTAAGCTGTCCGATAAAGGAGCATTGAATTATGAAAACTTTTGAAATGAAAACAGTCATCCATTTTGGTGACAATTCCCTGGATAGACTGGCAGAACTGCCATACAAAAAAGTTCTGGTGATCACAGATCCATTCATCGCAAAAGGGGAAATGATCAATCTGATCACAGAGCCTCTGAAACGCGGTGGTAAGGAGTTTGAAGTATTCAGTGATGTTGTGCCGGATGCACCGGTAGGAAAAATTGCAGTAGGTGTAAAGAAGTTCCTGGAGTATCAGCCAGAGGTTGTAGTAGCTGTTGGAGGCGGCTCTGCAATTGACTCTTCCAAGGCAATCCGTGAGTTTGCCCTGAAGATCAACAATTACGGCAAGGTAGGTCTTATTGCAATTCCTACCACAAGTGGTACAGGATCTGAGGTTACCTCTTTTGCAGTTGTAAACGATACAGAAAATCATGTGAAATATCCGCTGATCTCAGACAGCCTGACTGCTGATGAGGCAATTTTGGATGCAGAGCTTGTAAAGAGTGTTCCGCCTTCCATTACAGCGGATACAGGTATGGATGTACTGACTCATGCCATTGAGTCTTATGTAAGTATCAATCACAATGAATTTTCATCTGCTCTTGCAGAAAAGTCAATTGAAATCTGCGGAGTCTTTCTGTTAAGAGCTTACCTTGACGGCAGCGATATGCATGCCCGTCAGAAAATGCATGTAGCTTCCTGTCTTGCTGGACTTTCCTTTAATGCAGCAGGACTTGGAATTACACACAGTATGGCACATCAGCTTGGAGCTGTGTTCCACATTCCTCACGGCCGTGCCAATGCCATGCTTCTTCCTCATATTGTTGAGTTTAATGCAGACATTAACAAACACAGCAAGAGCCAGAAAGAATATCTTCCGGCAGTGAAGAGATATGCAAATATTGCTCATATTCTGGGTCTTAGCAATTACAATAAAGTAATGTCCGTCAGATCTCTTGTAAACTGGATCCAGTTCATGCAGAAGGAAATGAATATTCCGCTTACCATTCAGGAACTTGGAACCATTTCTCCTGATGAATATTTTGGAGCTATCGACAAGATGGCAGACGCAGCACTTGCAGACGCCTGCACACCTGCGAACCCGAGAGTTCCTACCAAGGAAGATATCGTAAAGATTTACAAGAAACTGTGGTCATTCTAAAAGCGGTATCGCCACAGGCGGTATTTTGATGAATGCAATGGGCTTAAGGCAGATACTTAACGGGTCTGTCTTAAGCCAGTTTATCAATTACACAGTGAGAAGCCTACCAGTATAGTGAACATCAGGCAACAGCTTAGGTTGTCTTATTTTCAGTGTACTGGTAACAAAAAGACCGGGAGAGTGCCATATGAGTATTTATACGAAAAGCGGAGACAAGGGAACCACCAATCTTGTCCATACCAAAAATGTTTCCAAATCGGATGACCGAATCCAGTTGGAGGGAACCATAGATGAGCTGACCAGCCATATCGGTGTGGTGAAAACCATGATAAGCGACGGGGATACTATCCGTTTCCTGGAGAAGATTCAGGAAAATCTTGTCAAAGTAACGGCAGGAGTGGCGGATCCTTATAACAGAGAATATAAGATCAACGATGATAAGACGGAGCTTTTGGAGGAAGAAATTGACCGTCTGGAAGGTTTGTTTCATTGTCCGAAGGATTCCGTTCTTCCGGGAGCCTGTCCTTTGTCTGCCCAGATTGATGTGACCCGTTCTGTTGCAAGAAGGGCTGAGCGCGCACTTGCAGCAGTAAGCGTAAAGTTCGGTACGGATTCCGGCAGTAAGAAATATATGAACCGTCTGGCTGACTATCTGTATGTGCTGGCAAGGTATGCCGATGCCAGTATGTCTGGGAAGGGATTATCTGGCGCAGCTGATCATGAGGCGCCAGGTACGCCCCTGTCTTCGAAAGAGAAGGCACAGCCGTCCGGCGGCGTTTCTTCTGATTCTGTAGATGAAGCCGTGATCCAGGCAGTTTTAAGACGTCTTGGTGTTTCCGGCAGAATTACACTGGACGGAGCCAAGAAGCTGATCGAGAAGATTGAGCAGGAAGCACTTCGCCGGGGCAAACGTGCAGTGATCGCAGTCTGTGGACCAGACGGAAATCCCATTGCAGTTCATGTAATGGACGGAGCATTTCTGGTAAGCTTTGATGTAGCACTTAAGAAAGCCTATACCTCCGTGGCAGTGAAGATGTCCACCATGGAGCTTTCCGCCCTTGCCCAGCCAGGAGGAACTTTTTACGGCGTAGATAAGATGGATGGAGGCAAGATTGTGATCTTTGGCGGCGGCGTCCCGCTGAAATCCGGAGATACCATTATCGGAGGACTTGGCATCAGCGGCGGCACAGGTGAAGAAGACCACAGCCTTGCAGAATACGGACTGTCTGTACTGCCTGAGATTCTGGGCTGAAGCTTATAGATAGATGATAGAATTGAGAATGGGAAGACCCTGCTTTTCTCTTTTATAAGAGCGTAAGCAGGGTCTTTTTATGGGGTTATTAATTATTATGGAAAAGAGGGCTTATTTTTTCAGGAAGGAAAAAAGACCCTTCTTTTTCTCGTAAGGGGATTTGGAGATGGAAAGCAGCTGATAACCGGTCTTATCGATGGTTTCCTTCAGCTTCTTCTCATCAAGATCTTTCTCAGTGAGGATGATGGTTTCTCCCTTTGCCTGGGAAGAGGTAACCTTTTTTACGGAAAAAGCATTTCGAATGCTTTCATTTACGTGAGATTCACACATTCCGCACATCATTCCGTCTATTTTTAAAGTATATTGCTGCATAATCGTTGTTCTCCATTCTGTAAATATTTTTAAGCTGTATAGTCAAATCCCTCGAAGGACAGCTCGCAGTTTGCAATACGGCTGCAGATGTTTACTGCAGAATACATTACTACAGAAAATTCACCATCAATGGTGTCTACATGCAGATAACGTCCATCATCTGAAATTGAGGCAGTTTTCACATCGCCCCGCTCCGTAAGTTCTTTTAAGATTTCATTTGTCTGGTCTTTTGAAACAGCTTTTGATAAATGATATCGTCTTCCCATGATCTGACAGCTTCCCTTCTTCGTACTTTTGTTAGCATCTTCTAACTAAAACTATTATAGCACGTTTATTCCAAAAGAAAACGCTGCATATTGATAAAATATCTCAATAACAGCAGAAAATGACGGGAACGGCTGTCGATTTATAAGAGAATTTTACGACCGAATTTTATTGTAACAGACCAAAAACTTTGTTAGAATAGAGGAAACGAAAGAGAAAAACAAATTTCTGATTTTCTGCGGCGTTCTGCTGCAGTATGTGCGGACAGTTTTCTGCCATGGGCTACTCAGCCTGATCAGCAATCATTCCATCATCCATTTAACTCGAGACGCGCAGCATAAGGGTCCTGGAATAACCAGCCTGTAACCAGCCTGTATAACGAAAATACGATTTTTCGTGTCTGTACAGCAAAAGAAGATGCATAAAGTGCATCACCATAGCCCGCATGAAAATGCGGGAATAGTTCTCTGTCGTTTTCTTGCGGCGAAAAAAATCATATCTTCTACATATCTGGTGCTTTTTGAAAAAAGAATAAAGTTCTTTTTCACGGGCGGGGGTAAAGGTGCATTCCCGCCCGGCACAATTCCGAAAATCAATTTTGGCTTCAAGCTGTTCCCTGTTTTTCAAACTGGATCAGCTTTTTTTATATTTTCCAGGAGTGGTTCCCTTGTATTTCTTAAAAGTACGGATAAAATAACTCAGATCATTAAAGCCGTTGCGATAGGCAATATCCGTTATGGAATCGTCTGTGGTGGAAAGCTGGTAGCAGGCCTGCTCAATGCGCTGGCGGTTCAGATAGTCCATAGGAGTCTGATGGGTCATTTCCGAAAAGAAGCGGCAGAAATATTTGGGGGACATGGATACGGAATCAGACAGCTGCCCCAAGGTAAGAGGAGAAGCATAGTTCTTTTCAATAAATTCCACTACCTGCTTCAGCTGCAGGATCCTCTTGTAATCCCGGCGCGCTTTGGGCTGGCTGTCAAGGTAGTAATGATTACCAAAAACAATACCGAAAAAGTGGTAAAATTGTCCGATTACAGAAAGCTCATATCCAGGCTTTTTTTCATCCATAGACTGAAAAAGAGAATTTACTGCCGAAAGAACATCCGGATAACGCTGGTCAAAGTGGTGAAAAATCAGAATATCCTGGTGGACGATCTTCTGGATGTAATCCGCGCATACGGAATTCAGCTTCAAAAATACGTTCATATCAAAGACAATGCACTGATAGACACAATTGACAGGAATTCCGGAATGCAGGATTCCGCTGTGGACAAAAATCACATCACCCTGCACTGCTTTAAAACTTTTTTCGTCTAAAGTGACGGTAAATTCTCCGGTAAGAATGCGGATGATTTCATATTCCACATGCCAGTGGTAAGACATCACATATCTGGGATGGCTCTGGTCAATGTGGTGAAACTCAAAAGGAAACTCATAAGTCCCTCTGGGACGGTCTTCATTCTGATCTATAATCTGCAAAATCATTCCTCCTTCCGCAAATTTATTGAAATTTTGTCATTCCAACAGAAAAGGTGAATATTGTACTATTATTTGCCATTATAACACAAGTAATTTTCCAGAATCAATCATATAATGTAAGATATGAGAGGTTAAGGAAAATCAGAAGAATTGCTGAACCCTTGACAGCACCCAGGCGCAGAACCTGACGCAGAAAATGTTTATAAAAAGCAAATTTTATTTATAACAGGAGGTATGAACTACTATGGCAAAGAGCAGATTAATCGGAAGCTACCCTGTAATCGGTATCAGACCGACAATTGACGGACGTAGAGGAGCCCTCGACGTAAGAGGATCCCTGGAAGAGCAGACCATGAATATGGCCAAATCCGTTAAGGAATTATATGAGGCAAACTTAAAATATTCCAATGGCGAGCCTGTAAAGGTTGTAATCGCAGACAGCACCATCGGACGTGTTGGTGAGGCTGCTGCATGTGCTGATAAGTTCAGACATGAAGGCGTTGATATTACTGTAACCGTTACACCTTGCTGGTGCTACGGCGCAGAGACAATGGATATGGATCCACAGACCATCAAGGCTGTATGGGGATTCAATGCAACTGAGAGACCAGGTGCTGTTTACCTTGCATCCGTTCTTGCTACACATGCACAGAAGGGTCTTCCTGCATTCGGTATCTACGGACATGAGGTTCTGGATGCTGATGACACAGTAATGCCAGAAGATGTAAAAGAAAAAATGTTAAGATTCGGCCGTGCAGCTGTTGCTGTTGCAACCATGAGAAACAAATCCTGGCTGCAGATCGGTTCCGTTACAATGGGTATCGGCGGATCTATTATCGATCCTGATTTCATCGAGTCCTATCTTGGAATGCGTGTAGAGTCTGTTGACGAGGTTGAGATCATCCGCCGTATGACAGAGGGCATCTATGATCACGAAGAGTTCGACAGAGCAATGAAGTGGGCAAAAGAGAACTGCACCATCGGCTTTGACAAGAACCCGCCGGAACTTCAGATGACAGAAGAGCAGAAAGAAGAGCAGTTTGAGTTTGTAGTTAAGATGGCAGTTATCATCCAGGAACTTATGAATGGATGCGACAAGCTTGATCCGAAATTCTCTGAGGAAGCAATCGGACACAATGCCCTTGCAGCTGGTTTCCAGGGACAGAGACAGTGGACAGACTTCTATCCGAACGGTGACTTTGCAGAGGCTATGCTGAATACTTCCTTCGACTGGAACGGAGCAAGAGAGCCATACATCCTTGCTACAGAGAATGATGTACTCAACGGTCTTGGAATGCTGTTCATGAAACTCCTTACCGGACGTGCTCAGATGTTTGCAGACGTTCGTACATACTGGAGTGCAAATGCAGTAAAACGTGTTACAGGATATGATCTTGAGGGCGTTGCCAAAGAGAACGATGGTATCATCCACCTGATCAACTCTGGTGCATGCTGCCTTGACGCTTCCGGTGTTGTGAAAGATGAGAACGGCAACGGCGTAATGAAAGAATGGTGGAACGTTACAGAGGAAGATCAGAAAGCAATCATGAAAGCTACTACATGGAACGCAGCTGACAACGGATACTTCCGTGGCGGCGGATTCTCCTCCAGATTCGAGACAAGAGCCACCATGCCGGCAACTATGATCCGTCTGAACCTTGTAAAAGGACTTGGACCGGTTCTTCAGATTGCAGAGGGATGGACTGTAGAGCTTCCTGAGGATGTATCTGATACACTTTGGAAACGTACTGACTACACATGGCCATGTACATGGTTTGTACCGAGATGCGATGGCAAAGACGGTGCATTCAAGACTGCTTATGATGTTATGAATAACTGGGGTGCTAACCACGGTGCAATCTCCTATGGACATATTGGTGCAGATCTGATCACAATGTGCTCTATGCTGAGAATCCCGGTTTGCATGCATAACGTACCTGAAGCAGATGTTTTCCGTCCGGCAGCTTGGAATGCATTTGGAATGGATAAAGAAGGTGCAGACTTCAGAGCTTGCAAGAATTATGGACCTCTTTATAAATAATTAGCTTTTTATAATCGCCTTCTTTCTCCCCCCAAGACTTCGAAAGAAGGACGCGAAAGGGGCTGTCGCATTAGCAAATATTTTTTGCTGGGCGGCAGCCCTGCTTTAAGCCCAAATGGCATCGAAACTGGTTGTGGTTTCGATGCCATTCTCTATAAACACAGTTCATTCCCAGACATCCCTTTCGGCATGCCTTATTTCGAACTGTTTTATTTTCAACCATCAAAATCTATGCCGTCTTTAATGAAAAAAGATGACTTCCTGTTCTTCCGGTTTGAATCCTGCAATGAAGCTTATTGATATTTCGTCTCATTGCAAGAAGGATGCTCTCTGCCAGTGCATTCGCTTTTCCTCGGTACAGGTATCTCCGAAAATTCATGTCTTCTTTTACATCGGCAAAAGAACCTTCTGCCTGAATACTGCGGTTCATACGGAGCATCGTTCCATACTCACTTGTGATCCGTTCCAGATCTTCTGTCTGTTCCCCGCAATGAAAAGATAGTTTTTTTTACTTTCATATCCGGCATCTGCAACGATCTCTGAATACTTAAATCCTAAGTGACTCTCCATATCTTTCAAAAAAGGGAAGTTCTTCGCATTCAGCCACAAAAGAAGTTAGTTTCGTGTATAACCGGGCCTGGTTTTTCGTAATAGCCCGTTTCCATGCCTTCCTGATATCCCGGCTTGAGTAGATTCGATTCATTGCTGCATAGATAACGAGTTTCAGCATCTGACGCGGCGTTGCCTGATTTTTTCTGATCCTGCCGTAAGTTTTATACAGTTCAGAAAAGTAGCATAAACTGATTATACCACGAACGCCGGGCCTTTTGTCGTTCAAGAAGTAAAACCACTCTTATCCGGCTCGAATACTGGAAAAATAAAGAAAAAAGTGGTTGCAACTTCTTGGTGATGTGGTACAATAAAGACTAGCATAAAAAAGTATATAACAGGGAAAAGGGGACATTTATGAAGAAAAAGCTGGGATTGCTGCTGGCTGTGGTTCTCACCCTCTGTATGTCTGTAAGCGCTTTTGCAGATGCAGGGAAATCACAGCAGGTAGATTATAAAACCGATTATTATATGATTGTGGAATCACCGGACGGCGGAGTGGACATGTTTTCTGAGACAAGTACTGACAGTCCGAAGCTGAACGATGAACTGATTCCTAATGGAACGGCTATCCATGTAGAAGGAGAGAGCAAGGACGATGCAGGAAACCTGTGGCTGTATACACAGCTTCACGGAATGTTTGGCTTCCTTGAAGAGAAATATCTGAAGCCAGCAACTCTTGCTGAGGCTGTTGCTTCCGAGCTTGCCCTGTATGGAAGTACAGATGTGAATTATGACATTACCGTAAATGCCAAGGAAGATGGTTCTGTTTCCCTTTACAAGGGACCTGGCAAGAAATATGGCACAGTATCCGGCGGCTGCAACATTGCCAACGGCGAGAAATTACATATTGACGTAGAAGTTGACACCGGCAAGGACGGCATCTGGGGCAAAACCACAGCAGGCGATGTATCTGGCTGGGTAGACATTGCACAGGCTACTAATACTGAGCAGAGCAGTGTAGAACTGATTCCTGACACTGCGCAGGCAGCAGAAGAGACAGGTACAGCTGATGCAGCAGTGGCTGCAGATACGGATGAAACGAACGCTGCAGGCAATGGATCAGAAGAGGCTGGAGCAGCTGACAATTCTGACGTGGCAGAGCCGCAGGCGGAAGATGGAATTGATATTAATTCTGAGGATGATGCACAGGCTGTTGGAAAAGCTGCAGCAGACACTAAGGCAAAGGCAACTGCAACCCCAACTCCGAAGCCAACCAACACCCCAACTCCAGAACCAACCAATACCAGCACCCCGACCCCGGAACCAACTAATACAAGCACTCCAACTCCGGAACCAACTAATACAAGCACTCCAACTCCGGAGCCGACTGAGACCAGTACCCCGACTCCAGAGCCGACTGAGACATCCGCACCTACAGAGAAGCCAACTGAGGCTGCCACTCCAACGGACAGTGCAGGACAGGAAGCATCCAGTGAGAATGTGGAGAAAACCTCTTCCGGCATGACATCACTGATCTGGATTCTAGTCGTTGTAATCATTATCGGAATTGTAGTTGTGATCTGGCTCCTTAAGAGAAACAAAAAAGACAATGATTAAGTAAATAAGAATACAAAATAAAAGCTCCGCCGGAATGAAAACGGCGGAGCTTTTTTGATAGGAGGCTGTTATAAAACAGCAGCAAGGCTGTATTTTTTCATAGAGTCTGGAATTAATTGTTGATAACAACACCCTTCTGAAGCATAACATTTGCGTAAACTGCCTTCTCACCTGTAGCGATGATGCAGTATGCTTTCTTGGCTTCTTCGTAGAATGCAAAGCGCTCAATATTTCCAACAGCGTCTGCACCGCGGTCGTCATGCTTGGAAACAATTTCCTTATAGGTATCCCAGATCGGGGTCTTAACTGGATCACCAGGCATAACTTCCATTAATGTTACCGGCTTCTCTACATAAGAATCAAGCGGGATAACAGTCAGGATCGCATCCAGAAGCTCTGGAACGCCATGTCCGTCACAGCGTACAACAACTGCATTCTTACCCATGGATTCTACAGGGAAGTTGCCGTCTGCGATTACAATACGGTCGCTGTGGCCCATCTCACATAATACCTTTAAAAGCTGTGGTGAAAGTATTTCCGGAATTCCTTTTAACATAATTTAATCTCCCTTCGTTCTTTCTCGGAGAACCGAAATCTGCCTGAAACATACTTCGGTTCCGAAAGTATTCTACTCTATAAATTACCCGTATTTAAACAACATTTCAAGTTAAAATTTTACGGAAAAAGATGAAATATTTACAGTTGACAGGAACTGGCAAAAGAGTTATTATGAACTCAAACGGAAACGTTTCGGTTTCTGAAAAAACGAAAGCTTACAGCCTGTCCGGCACAGGCAGAAGGAGGAAAATATGCCACTTGTTACATCTAAAGAAATGTTACTGAAGGCTCAGCAGGGAGGTTACGCAGTCGGTGCATTCAATGCAGAGAATATGGAGATGGTGAAAGCAATCATCCAGGCTGCAGAGGAGCTGAAGGCACCGGTTATGATCCAGACTACCCCGTCTACCATCAAGTACGGAACTTTGGAGACCTATCAGGCAATCGTTGCAGCAGAAGCTGCCAAGGCTTCCGTTCCTGTATGCCTGCATCTGGATCACGGCAGCAGCTTTGACCTTGCGATGAAGGCTCTCAAGGCCGGATATACTTCTGTTATGATCGATGGCTCCAAGCTGGATTATGAGGGCAACATCGAGGTGAGCAAGAAGGTTGCTGATGTTGCAGCATCCATGGGAATTCCATGCGAGGCAGAGCTTGGCAAGGTTGGCGGTAAGGAAGACGATCTGGTTGCTGTAGCAGATACCAATACAGATCCGCAGGAAGCAAAGGAATTTGCAGAGCGTACAGGTGTTACCTCTCTTGCAGTTGCAATCGGTACTGCTCACGGATTCTATGTAGGAACACCAGTCCTTGATAAGGAGCGTTTAAGCGAGATCCGTAAGGTCGTAGATATTCCGTTAGTTCTTCATGGTGCTTCCGGACTTAGCGATGAGGACGTAATGGATTGTGTCAAGAGAGGAATCTGCAAGGTGAACTTTGCTACAGAGCTTCGTGCAGCATACTCCAAGGCAGTAAGAGAGACACTGGAAGATGAGAAGGTATTTGACCCGAAGGCATACGGCAAGGCTGGAATTGCAGCTGTGAAAGAGCTTGTAATGGCCCGTATGAAGGTTTGCGGCTGTGACGGCAAAGCTGAATAAGAGGCAGCCCTATGGCAGCGACGATGAAAGACATTGCCAGACGGACAGGTCTTGGTTTGGCAACGATCTCCTCTTATTTTAACGGGGGTAATGTAAGGGAGAAGAACCGCATCAAAATCGAAGAAGCCATCGAAGAATTACACTATGAAGTGAATGAGGTTGCCCGCGGACTGAAGACTAATGCCACGAAGACAGTGGGGGTGGTGATCCCGGAGCTGAATAACGTATTCTGCGCCGAGATCATCAGCGGCATGGAGGATATTCTGCGCAGTCATGGATATGCAGCCATTGTCTGTGACTGCAGGACCGATAAGAACCTGGAGAGGGAAGCTGTGGACTTTCTTACCAGGAAGCGCGTGGACGGAATCATCAATATGCCTGTGGATATGACAGGTTCCCATCTGAAAGAGTTTCAGAGAACTGGGAAGCCCATCGTGCTTATTGACCGTATGATCCAGGGACTTTCCTGTGACTGTGTGCTGGTAGATAATGAGATGGCTGCTGAGAAGGCAGTTACCATGCTGGTGGAGCAGGAGCATCATAAGATTGGGCTGATCGGCGGTCCGGATGAGATCTATACTGCCAGACAGCGTATGCTTGGATATATCAAGGCACTGAAGAAGCACGGCATTCCTGTTGATGAGAAGCTGATCTGTCACGGGGATTACACCATTCAGGGCGGCGTTCAGGCTGTGGAAGCCCTGGTGAAGGAGAATCCGGATATGACCGCAGTTTTTGTCACTAATTACGAGATGACTATGGGAGCTGTGATCGGATTGAATGAGATGGGAGTATCCCTGCCAGAGGAGATTTCCATGGTGGGCTTTGACAATCTTCCTTTTGCCCGGGCCTGTCGCCCGGCACTTACCATTGTATCCCAGCCCACAGAGAAGATTGCCCGCGAGACGGCCCAGCTGATGCTGGCACGCCTTGAGGGAAAGGAAGACCTTCAGGAGCCAGTGGTGCGGAAGCTTCAGACCGATATTTTTATGGGGAAATCCATAAGGAGACAAGGATGAGCAAGAACTATTTATTAGGAATTGATATTGGAACCAGTGCCTGTAAGGTGGCTGTGTTTGACAGAAACGGACAGGTAATGGCTTACGCAAATGGAGACTATCCTGTGTATTATCCCAGGGAGGGATGGGTTCAGCAGAATCCGGAGGAATGGTGGCAGGCTGTGTGCGGTGCCATAAAGGAATGCTTAAGCAAAGGAGAAATTTCCCCGGAGCAGATTGCAGGAGTGGGAATCGACGGACAGAGCTGGTCAGCCATAGCCATTGACAAGGATGGAAATGTGCTGACAGATACACCAATCTGGATGGACACCCGGGCACAGGAGATTTGTGACAGACTCAATAATGAAATTGGCAGCGAGAATATTTTTGAAGTTGCTGGTAATTCCCTTCAGCCTTCCTATGCTACAGCGAAGATTCTGTGGTATAAGGAGAACATGCCTGAAGTATACAGCAGAATCTACAAGATTCTTCAGTCCAACAGCTTTATTGCCTACAGGCTGACCGGTGCAGTGACACAGGATCTTTCCCAGGGATACGGACTGCATTGTTTTGATATGCGCACTGGTACATGGGATGCGCAGATGTGTGAGAAGCTGGGAATTCCAATGGAATTTCTTCCGGAAATCGTTCCCTGCGATCAGGTAGTAGGAACGGTAAATGAGAAGGCAGCAGCCCAGTGCGGACTTGCAGCAGGCACTCCGATAGTAGCCGGCGGTCTTGATGCAGCGTGCGGTACACTTGGAGCTGGCGTGATCCATCCTGGTGAGACACAGGAGCAGGGCGGACAGGCAGGCGGCATGAGTATCTGCACGGATACCTACAAGGCAGACCCAAGCCTGATCCTGGGATTTCATGTAGTGCCGGGAAAGTGGCTCCTTCAGGGAGGCACCACCGGAGGCGGCGGGGTTATGCGCTGGTTCGAGCGGGAGTTCGCAGATTTTGAGAGAAGCCGCAAGGAAGAGACAGGCAAGTCTTCCCTTGACCAGCTCAACCAGATTGCACAGGAAGTACCAGCCGGAAGTGAAGGTGTGGTATTCCTTCCTTATATGTCCGGAGAGCGTTCCCCAATCTGGAACCCATATGCCAAGGGTGTTTTCTATGGCCTTGATTTTTCCAAGACCAAGGGACATATGGTAAGGGCCTGTATGGAGGGCGTTGCATTTTCCCTTCGTCACAATCTGGAAGTGGCAGAGAAGGCTGGGGCTCAAGTGAAGGTGCTCCGTGCAATGGGCGGATCTGCCAATTCCCTTCTCTGGACCCAGATTAAGGCAGATATAACAGGCAAGGATGTAGTAGTGCCTGCTTCTGACACCGCGTCTACTTTAGGGGCTGCGATTCTTGCAGGAGTAGGTGTTGGATTTTATAAAGATTATGAGGAAGCGGTTTCCCTGACGGTCAAGGAGACAAGACGTCACCAGCCGGATCCTTCCAGGAAAGAAGTTTATGACAAGGCATACCGTACATACAGAGAACTTTATGACTCTCTGAAACATATGATGGTGCGGCAGTAAGGAGGTATTTTAAGATGAAAGCAGCAGCTGTAGTTGCAAATGAGGATGTTCAGTATCAGGAAGTGGAAGAGCCACAGGCAAAGCCAGGCTGGGTCAAAATTAAAGTAAAAGCTTCCGGTATCTGCGGATCCGATGTGCCGCGTGTACTGAATCACGGCGTTCATTTCTATCCTATCGTTCTGGGACATGAATTCTCAGGAGACGTTGTAGAGGTTGGAGAGGGCGTTACCAAAGTAAAAGTAGGCGACCGTGTATCCGGTGCACCTCTTCTTCCTTGTATGAAATGTGATGACTGCCAGAACGGAAACTTCTCCCTGTGCAAGCATTACAGCTTTATCGGCTCCAGACAGCAGGGAAGCAATGCGGATTATGTAGTAATTCCAGAGCAGAATGCCATTCCATTTGATCCATCTATTTCCTATGAGCAGGGAGCTATGTTTGAGCCTTCTACTGTTGCCCTTCACGGACTTCTTCAGAATGATTATCAGGGCGGACAGTGTGTGGCAATTTTAGGATGCGGCACCATCGGAATCTTCACTATGCAGTGGGCGAAGATTTTCGGTTCCAAGAAGGTTGTAGTGTTTGATATCAGCCAGGAGCGTCTTGACCTTGCGAAACGTATGGGTGCAGACGCTGTAATCGATACCACCAAAGAGAACTATATGGAAGAGGCTATGGCAATTACTGGCGGTAAGGGCTATGGTTACGTATTTGAGACAGCAGGACAGGTTCCTACCATGCATATGGCATTTGAACTGGCTGCCAATAAGGCTCATGTATGCTTTATCGGTACTCCTCATGCTGACCTTACCTTTACACCGAAGCAGTGGGAGAACATGAACCGTAAGGAATTCAAGCTGACCGGTTCCTGGATGTCCTACAGTTCTCCATTCCCGGGCAAGGAGTGGGATCTTACCGCACACTATTTTGCAACCGGACAGTTGAAATTTGACCCGGGATTTATCTATCGCAAGATGCCTATGAGCCAGGCGCAGGAAGCCTTCCAGCTTTATAAGACACCAGGTCTTGTAAAAGGCAAGATTCTTCTGATGAACGAGGACTGAGCATATGATACTGACAGTAACATTAAATGCTGCAATTGATAAGCGCTATGTAGTAGAGGGCTTTCGCACCGGCGAGGTAAATCGTGTGAAAGAGTGCACCTATGTACCGGGCGGCAAGGGACTGAATGTGTCCAAGCCAGCTTCCATCTATGGAGCAGAGGTAGTGGCTACCGGATTTGCGGGGGGCCACGCTGGTGCCTATATTGAGGATGCACTGAAGCCTTTTGGAATCAGGAGTGCTTTTTACCATGTGGATGCTGAGAGCAGATCCTGCATCAATATCTGGGATGAAGTGAATCAGGTACAGACCGAATTCCTGGAACCTGGATTCACTTTGACAGAGGAGGATTTCGCTGGTTTTGAGGCGAAGTTTCGCCAGCTGGTTCAGGAAGCCAAGGTAGTAGCCATGTCGGGAAGTGTTCCCAAGGGACTGGACGGAACTGCATATCAGCGCCTTGTAAAAATTGTGAAGGATGCTGGAATTCCAGTGATCCTGGACACCAGCGGCAAGCTTCTTGAGATGGGAATTGAGGCTATTCCTACCATGATTAAGCCAAATATTGATGAAATCCGTATGCTTACAGGCAAACGCTGTGATGATATTTCCGAGATTATCGAAGCTGCCAGGGCAATCCACGAGAGAGGCGTGAAGATCGTGGCTGTTTCCCTTGGTGCAGACGGATCCCTTGCAGTGGGAGATGATGGAATTTTCCGTGCCCGTGTTCCGAAAATAGATGCAGTGAATACAGTAGGATGCGGCGATTCCATGATCGCAGGCTTTGCCCTTGGTTTGTCCAAGGGACTCCCGTTAGAGGAGACTCTGCGTCTTGCAAGCGCAATCTCCGCGGCAGCAGCCATGAGAGAAGAGACCGGATTTTTCGTAATGGAAGATATGGAGAAGCTGCTGCCTCAGATTGAGATTACCAGACTGTAATAATAAATATAAAAAATGTGCGAAATGTTAAGGAGGATAAAAAGATGACAATGATCGATCCGGCAATTGTTCCGCAGAGAACACTTTATACTGGCGCGAAGTTGCCAGCAGTAGGAATGGGAACATTTGGAAGTGACCATGCAGATGCAGATGCTGTTTCCGCAGCAGTGGCTGGCGCAATCCGTGTAGGTTACCGTTCCTTTGACTGCGCTGCCTGCTATGGCAACGAGGATATGATCGGACAGGTTTTTGCTGACGCGTTTGCAGAAGGTGTTGTAAAAAGAGAAGATCTGTTCATCGCATCCAAGGTATGGAATGACATGCATGGTGATGGAGATGTACTGATTGCCTGCGCTAAGACACTGAAGGACCTGAAGCTGGATTATCTGGATATGTACTATGTTCACTGGCCATTCCCGAACTATCATGCACCTCACTGCGATGTGGATTCCAGAAACCCTGATTCCAAGCCATTTACAGTAGAGCGTTTCATGAAGACCTGGCGTCAGATGGAGCGTCTGGTAGACATGGGCCTGACCAAGCACATTGGTATGTCTAATATGACCATTCCGAAGCTTGAGGCAGTTCTTCCTCTTTGCAGAATTAAGCCAGCCGCAATTGAGATGGAGCTTCATCCATGCTTCCAGCAGCCAGAGCTGTTTGAGTACTGCCAGAAACAGGGCATTGAAGTAGTTGGATTCTGTCCAATCGGTTCCCCAGAGCGTCCGGAGCGTGACAAGATGCCAGAGGATATTGCAGATATTGAGCTGCCAGAACTGAAGGCAATTGCTGAGGCACATGGCGTTCATCCGGCAGTAATCTGCATCAAATGGGCAGTACAGAGAGGCGTTTCTCCGATTCCGTTCTCTTTGAAGGAGAAGAACTACACTATGAACCTGAAGTGCGTAACAGAAGATCCGCTGACAGATGCGGAGATGGAGACAATCCGTTCCTTAGATAAGAACAACCGTCTGATCAAGGGTCATGTATTCCTGTGGGAAGGCGCCAAAGACTGGCACGACCTGTGGGATGAGGACGGCGTTATTGTGAAATAACGCACATCTTGCAGAAAGCCTTTTTCAAACACGCTCTAGGAAAACAATAAGATTTCATACAAAAGCTGCAAAGTCCTTGAAGCAAGGGACAACTTTGCAGCTTTTGCTGCCCAATAGCACGTTTCTCGATGCCAGGAAAGACAAATCTTCTTGTGTAATGCGCAAGAAGCAGCGCTTGCTACGCAAACTTAATTCTCGGGTTTTCTGTGAATTTCACATACTCTTAGTTGTTTGGTTTGCATAATGATATGGCATGTGATAATATGATATTTGGTAAATGTTTTGAGGAAATATGGTACAGACCGGCACCGGGGGGAGCCGATCAGATACATACGAATAACAGACAGAAAGGGAAAGCAAAAACTATGTATCGAATTTTACTTGTTGATGATGAAATCCTGGTACGAGATGCGATTAAGGAGAATATTGATTGGAAATCCATGGATTGCGAACTGGTGGGGGACTGCGAGAACGGGAAGCAGGCCGCTGATTTTGTGAAGACTCATCCGGTGGATATTGTCCTTACCGATATTCTCATGCCATATATGGATGGCATGGAATTAAGTCATTTTCTCCACGATAATTATCCGGAAATTGTGATTGTGATCTTCAGCGGTTTCGGGGAATTTGAGTATGCCAAGAAGGCAATCCAGTATAATGTAAGTGAATATATGCTCAAGCCGGTTACCGCCATGGAGCTTCGGGAAGTCATCGGTAAAATGAAGGAGAAGGTTGACCAGCAACGCAAAGAGAAGGAGAAATTAGAATCTCTGACCAAAACCTCTCAGGACTACCATAAGAATGCCCTCGTGATCCGCTCCAAAGCCATTGAGGCACTGGTTGGCTGTACCAGAGATGTTCAGAAAAGCCTGGATGAACTGGCAAAGATGGGGATTTACATGGACAGCTCCTCCTACCGGGTAGCTGTATTTGATATGGATCTGTTTTCTGAGATTCATGAGATTGATATGGAGAAACGGCAGGAAAGTGCCCTGATGGCATTTGTTCTGTTTAATGTGGCAGATGAAATCGTAACCGGAAGAGGAGCTGGAATTGCATATCAGGAAGGCAATAACCGGGTGTGCATTCTCTTTATGGGAGATCATTGCAGGGGATTTTCCCAGGAAACCCATGAAATCTGTGAAGAAATTCAGAATAAAGTAAAAGAAGTAATTGGAATCGAGGTTTCTGCCGGAATTGGAGGCTGGGTTAAAAATCCAGAAGAGCTGATCCATTCCCACGAGCAGGCAGAGAATGCAATTGGACTCCGTTACCTGTTAGGCGGTAATCTTCTGATTGACACAGAAGAACAAAAAGAGGAAAGAAGCCTTTCCCTACAGCAGTCATTAAATGAAATGACAAATGGAATCCGAAATGGGAATCTTCAGGCAGTAAACCATGCCCTGTCTGACATGAAAGAAAAAATTAAAAATGCAAGAGCAGACAAAAGCCAGGCATGTGTGTGCCTTCAGATGATCCTGCGTCATGCGGGAAGCTGCTGGGAGTCTGTGACCTCTGGCGGTGAAGACCTGTTTCACAAAAGAGAGCTGTTGATGGGCAAGGTGACCGAACAGAAGACCTTTGATGAGGCTTTTTTACTGGCAGAGAATTATGTGCATGAAGTATTTGAGAGATGTTTCTCCATGAACAGCTCCAGCGGACAGAAGCAGGCCGTGCTTGCAATGGAATACATCCGCGCACATTATATGGAACAGGAATTAAGCCTGAATGATATCTGTTCCTACCTGAACATCAGTACCAGCCATTTCAGTACTATTTTTAAGGAAGCCACAGGCGGAACGTTCCTGGAATTTCTCAGCCGCATCCGAATGGAGAAGACCAAGGAGCTTCTGGAGCAGACAACCTTGAAGAACTATGAGATTGCAGAGATGGTAGGATTTTCCGACCCTCATTATTTCAGTATTTCCTTTAAGAAAATGACAGGCAAGACACCGACAGAATATGCAAGGGAAAAAAGATCTGTATGAAAAAACGTTTGGTGATGATAGCTGGCGTGTGCGTATGTACACTGATCGCAGCGGCAGGCTTGTATCAGAATTACAGCAAAAATGAAAAATACCAGAAACAGCTGTTTGCCATGGACACTTATATGGAGTTTACCGCATATGGCAGGGGCGGTCAGCAGGCAGTAGAAAAGGCAGCAAAGGAAGTGCAGAGACTGGATGCACTTTTATCAGCACAAAATGAAGAAAGCCAGGTATATGCCCTGAATCAGCGGGGCAGTCTTGAGGTTTCAGATGATCTGGCAGAGATTATCCAGCGCGGGAAAGAAATCTTTCAGGAGACAGACGGCCTTTTTGACGATACGATTTATCCTCTCATGGAGCTTTGGGGCTTTCCTACTGGGGAGTATCATGTTCCATCCGGGGAAGAGATTGAGAACCTTCTTCCTGATGTGGATGGAGGAACGGTAGAAATAAGCGGCAATACCGTAACTCTTGGAGAAGGCCAGCAGATTGATCTTGGAGGAATTGCCAAGGGCTATACAGGAGAAAAACTGACCGAAATTTTTCAGGGATATGGAGTTTCTTCTGCGATGGTGTCCCTGGGCGGAAATATCCAGGCTATAGGGACGAAGCCAGATGGCAGCAGCTGGAGAGTGGGAATCCGTGATCCCAAGGGCAGCCAGCAGGATTATGCAGGGGTTCTTCAGGTGCAGAATGAAGCGGTTGTAACCTCCGGCGGCTATGAGCGGTATTTTGAGGAAGATGGCAGGACCTACATCCATATTATAGATCCGAGGACTGGATATCCGGTAGAGAACGATCTTTTATCCGTGACTATTGTGTCCCCGGATGGAACGCTTGCAGACGGACTTTCTACAGCCCTTTATATTATGGGCTATGATAAGGCGGTTCAGTTCTGGGAGCAGCACCAGGATGAATTTGATGTGATTTTGATTACTGCAGATGAACAGATTCACGTCTCGAAGAAGCTTCAGGACAGTTTTCAGTCAGACAAGAACTGGGAGACGATTGAGTAAGCAGGGAGAGATCCATGAATAAAAAGAACAGAAATACAAACTTCGCCATAGGATTCAAGAGTATTCAGAGCACCATATTTGCAGCAGTCTCTGTTCTGGTTCTTTGTGCCGTGATCGTGGCTACTTTTGTTTCCGTAAGATACACCAATTCTGCGATTTATGAGAATTCCGCAATCTACACCCAGACCATTATCAAACAGCTGAACCAGAACATTGATTCTTACATTACTTACATGGACAATATCGATTCTGTTATTGCCAAGAGCCAGGATGCCTACCAGCTTTTGTATCAGAAAATAGGGGAAGACGATGCAGTAAAGGAAGGCCACAAAAAACGTCTTCTGGAACAGTTCAGCACCATTCTGAAGGGCCGCGGAGATATCTGCAATATTGGAATCGTTCAAAAAGACGGGGTTATGCTGATAAACAGCGGCTACCAGGCCATTAACCCGGATCTGGATCTGTCTACACAGGAATGGTACACAAATGCAGTGGACAATTACAATCAGTATAATCTCACTTCTTCCCATGTGCAGCATGTGATCAAGGGGCAGCGCCCGTGGGTGATCACCTTAAGCCGGGAGGTCCATAATTTCTACGGCACAGGGAACAGTGACGGTGTGGTATTTATTGACTTGAATTACAGCGCCATCAGTGAGCTGTGTGACCAGAACAGCATTGGTGACAAGGGATACGTGTTTATTCTGGATCAGGACGGAAACATTGTTTATCATCCCAGCCAGCAGCAGCTTTACAATGAGCTGCAGACAGAGAACATCGATATTGTTATGAATGCGGATTCTGATACCGTGGTCACAGGCGAGGGGGATGATGAGAAGGTTTATACTTTTTCCCATTCTGACATTACAGGCTGGACTGTTGTAGGCTGCATGAATATGGCAGAGCTGTTAAAGAGCAGCAGGGAAGCCAACAATATTTACGTCATGACTGCAATTGTGCTGATTGCCATTGCCATGCTGATTTCAAGCTTTGTAGCCAGAAGCATTACCCTTCCCATCCAGAAGCTTCGTGATTCCATGGAGAAGGTGCAGGAAGGAGACTTTAAGGCAGCAGATGTCGTGATTCCTTCTAAGAATGAGATTGGCAGCCTGACCACATCCTTTAATGTAATGACACACAAGATCGAGGACCTGATGGCACAGAACGTACATGAACAGGAGCAGAAGCGAAAGAGTGAGCTGAAAGCTCTTCAGTCCCAGATCAACCCTCATTTTTTGTATAACACATTGGATTCTATTATCTGGATGGCAGAGGGAAAGAAATATGAAGATGTTGTGCTTATGACGGCTTCTCTGGCAAGGCTTTTGCGCCAGAGCATCAGCAATGAGGATGAGACTGTTCTCATCGGCCAGGAAATCCAGTATGTAAAAAGCTACCTGACCATCCAGAAAATGCGCTACAAGGATAAGCTGGAATTCGAGATTCACGTAGATCCTTCTATTATGAATACCCACATTGTGAAGCTAACACTGCAGCCCATTGTGGAGAATGCCATTTATCATGGCCTGAAATACAAGGAGACAAAGGGAATACTTCGGGTAACCGGATACCAGAGAGGTCAGGAGGCAGTGCTTGAGGTTTCCGATGACGGCGTAGGAATGGATGAGGAGACCTTAAAACATATTTTTGAGAAGCATAAAGTAAATTATCGTTCCAATGGAGTGGGAGTGTACAATGTGCAGAGAAGGCTCTCCATGTACTATGGAAAGGATTATGGTCTGCGCTATAAGAGTGAGAAGGGAAAAGGAACTACGGTCACAGTGGTAATTCCCATGGAGCAGGAGGAACATGATGAAGAAGCGTAAACAATGGATTTTGCTGTTTTGCATCGCACTGACTGTCTGTCTTGCTTCCGGGGCGATGCTGTATGTCCGGCAGAAAAACAACAATAAAAAATGGTCCCTGATCTATATTCCCAAGACTGAAGACGGAACCAATGACTTCTGGACCTCCTTAATTTCCGGCACAAGGATGGCGGCTCAGGAATGCGGAGCCTCCCTTACCATTCTGGCACCGGAGCGGGAGCAGGATGTGGAGCGCCAGAATGAGTTTCTGGCAGAGGCCATTGAAGAGAATCCAGATGCTATTTTATTTTCTCCGTCCAGTTTTGATGCATCCGATGAGCTTTTGCAGGAAGCAAAGGAAAAAGGAATTAAGATCACATTTATAGATTCCTACACAGAAAGCAATATTCAGGATATGACAGTTGCTACAGATAATCTGGAAGCCGGAAAGCTTCTTGGAGAATATGCAAGGACTCTTCTGAATGAGAATTCCAGGATTGCCATTGTCAGTCATGTAAAGGGCGTATCTACTGCTGTAGAAAGAGAACAGGGATTTCGGGAAGGGCTTGGAGATTACAATAAGAATGTGGTGGAAGTGGTATACTGCAATTCTCTGTTTGATAAGGCATCTCAGCTTACAGAGGCTCTCATAGAAAAGTATCCGGATCTGGAGATGGTTGCCGGCATGAATGAGTACTCTGCTGTCGGCGCGGCAAGAGCGGTGCAAAAGTGCGGAAAAGAGGGGGGAATTCAGGTGGTGGGTGTGGACAGCTCCCAGGAAGCAGTTCAGCTTATGGAAAAAGGTGTTTTCAAGGGAATTGTGGTCCAGAAAGCTTTTAAAATGGGATATCTGGGCGTAATGGAGACTGTGCGCATGCTTAAAGGAAAACCATATGATGAGAATGTAAATTCCGGCTGCCAGCTGGTAACACCGGAAAATATGTATTCCAGTGAAATCGAAAAGTTGATTTTTCCTTTCAATGTATTAGGGGCAGATTAAAATAGTATAACTGTTCATATTTTCCGTAAAAGGTTAAATATTTATGGCCATACCGTAAATATTTAACCTTTTTCTGTAAAATATTCTATTACAATTGTGCAGGATTCACGTTATTATATAGAAAACGCAGAGAGTGCGAAAACGTTGCTGCTCACAGATAAGGTTCGTAAAGCTTATGAAAAAGTGGACGGCAGCAAAAACTTAAGGAGGGTGAAAAGTTGGAAAAGTTAAAACAAAATCCAATTGTGAAAAAGCTCGGCCTGAACAGAATCCTGCTTGTATGTATTCTGGTTCTCATGTTCGTAGTTTTCAAGGCAGTACTCGGAAGTAAATTCCCGGTTGGCGACAGTATCAAGTCCACCTTGAACTATGTATACTTCCTGGGCTTCTTATCACTTGGAGTAACATTTGTAATTGCGACAGGAGGAATCGATTTCTCCATTGGACCGGTTATGTTCTGCTGTGCACTGGTTTCCGGTTACTGCATGACATCTTATGGAGTTCCCTGTGCGGCTGCTATGGTACTTTGTATACTTATCGGTCTTGCATTTGGTACCTTCAATGGCTGGCTGGTATCTTATATGTCAGTTCCGCCATTTATCGTTTCCATGGCATCTATGAACATTGCAAAAGGTATTGCTTCTGTATTTACCAAAACTCAGTCAGTCAGCTGGCCACAGAGTTCTGATCCGGTGAACGGATGGTTCCGTAATATTACTTCTTATAACGGATTCCCGGTTGGTCTTGTGATTTTCCTTGCAATGGCTGTGATTTGCGGATTGGTTCTTTATAATACAAAGCCTGGCCGTTATATCCTTTGCCTTGGATCCAACAGTGAGGCAGTTCGTCTTTCCGGTGTTAACACCAGAAAATGGAGAATGCTTGCTTATATGATCTGCGGATTTCTGGTAGGAATCGGAGCACTGTTCTTCGTAGCAACTTATACAACCGTTCAGCCAGGATATGGCGATCAGTATAACAACGAGGCAATTGCAGGCTGTGTAATGGGTGGTACATCCATGGTTGGTGGACTTGCTTCCATCGGCGGTACTGTAATTGGTGTGTTCATCATCTCTCTTCTTCAGCAGGGAATCATGGCATTTGGTCTTGGTAAAGGACAGCAGATGATCATCACTGGTATCATTGTTATTGTAGCAGTTTACGCTGACGTTTCTGCAAGACGCAGAAAGAACTGATCATAAGGGAGGATTCGACAATGGGTGAAGTTATTTTAACTATGAAGGATATTGATAAGTCCTTTCCTGGAGTTCATGCCCTGGATCATGTTAATTTCGAGGTGAAACGCGGTGAAGTACATGCACTTATGGGAGAGAACGGAGCCGGAAAGTCTACACTGATGAAGGTGCTTACCGGTATTTATCAGAAGGATTCCGGAACAATTACATATAAAGGCAAAGAAACAGAATTTCACAATACCCGTGAAGCTCAGGATGCCGGAGTTGTAATCGTACATCAGGAATTGAATATGATCGGAGATCTGACAGTTGCACAGAATATTTTTATCGGACGTGAGCCGAAAAAAGGTATCCGTGTAGATGACAAGAAGATGATCGAGGATTCCAAGAAGCTGTTCCAGGATTTGAATATTGAAATTGATCCAAGAGAGAAAATGAGCAACCTTACCGTTGGTAAGCAGCAGATGTGCGAGATCGCAAAAGCGATTTCCCACAAAGCAGAGGTTATCATCTTTGATGAGCCTTCCGCAGCTCTTACTGAGAAAGAGATTGCAGATTTATTTGAGATCATCAAGGATCTTCGTAAGAAGGGACTTGGTATCGTATATATCTCACATCGTATGGATGAGATTAAGGTTATTACAGACCGTGTAACTGTCATGCGAGACGGTGGTTATGTAGGAACTCTGATCACAGCTGAGAGTTCAAAAGAAGATATCATCAATATGATGGTTGGCCGTGTTATTTATGAAGATCCGAAGGAACACAGCATGGTTGCTCCTGATGCACCTGTAGTTCTTAAGGTTGAGCATCTGAACGCAGGTAAGATGGTTCAGGATGTAAGCTTCGAGCTTCATAAAGGTGAAATCCTTGGCTTCTCCGGTCTTATGGGTGCTGGACGTACTGAGACCGCAAGAGCACTGTTTGGTGCTGATCCGAAGCAGAGCGGTACGATTTCCATTATGGATAAATCAGGACAGCTTCGCGAGGTTACCATCAACAGCCCACAGGATGCAGTTAAATATGGTATTGGTTATCTGTCTGAGGACAGAAGAAGATATGGTGTTGTTGTTCAGAAATCTGTAACAGAGAATACTACTCTGGCTACAATGGAAGAGTTCTGCAATGGTTTATTCATCAATAAGTCCAAAGAGAAAAAAGTCACAGAGAAGTATGTCAAAGAGCTTGCAACAAAAACACCTACCACAGATCAGCTGGTTGTAAATCTTTCCGGTGGTAATCAGCAGAAGGTAGTTATTGCAAAATGGCTTACCCGTGACAGTGAAATCCTGATCTTCGATGAGCCAACCAGAGGTATTGACGTTGGCGCCAAGAACGAGATTTACAAATTAATGAGTAAACTTGCAGCAGAAGGAAAATCCATTATTATGATTTCTTCTGAAATGACAGAGATTCTCCGAATGAGTGACCGTATCATCATCATGTGCGAAGGTAAAGTAACAGGAAATATTGATATTTCCGAAGCAACCCAGGAGCGCATCATGGATAAGGCTACACGGAATATCGAATAAGGAGGGCGTCATGACTAAGAAGAAAAAAAGTATTTTAAGTGATCAAAGATTTGTTGTTTTGCTGGTTATCATTGCGCTGTCTGCTGTATTTTCCTTCATGAGTAAGGAATTCAGACAGTATACCACAATCCTTAGTATGTTAGATTTCTCATACTATGATCTTTTGATGGCAATCGGTGTTACATTCCCGCTTATTACCGGTGGTGTAGACCTGTCAATCGGAACTGGTATGGTATGCTACGCGCTGATCGGCGGAACTCTTATAAGAAACAACAATGTTCCTGTATTAGCAGCAATGCTGATTTGTATTGTACTCGGAATTTTAATCGGTACATTGAATGGTGTTCTCATTGGTATTATGAATCTGCCGCCATTCCTTGCTACTCTTTGTACCTGTATGATTACCCGTGGTGCCGGTTCTCTTTGCAGTGCTACACCATGGCCTACACTGAATCAGCCAGGCGGATGGTTCCACTCTATCTTTAAGCTGACAATTGGTCAGGGAAGAAGTGCTTCCCGTTATCCAATCGGTTTCCTGTGGATGATTCTTCTGGTAATCCTGATGGAGTTCGTTCTGAACCATACTAAATTCGGACGTTACACCATCGCAATCGGTTCCAACAAAGAAGCAGCAGCTCTTTCCGGAATCAATGTTAAGTTCTATCATGTAATGGTATATGTTGTATGCGGTCTGTTTACAGGACTTGCAGCTATCGCATATGCAGCAGTAACTCCTACTGTACAGCCTGGTACAGGTGCCGGACTTGAGATGGATGCAATCGGCGGTGTATTCGTTGGTGGTGTTGCAGCTTCCGGTGGTTACGGATCTGTAGTAGGAACTTTAGTTGGTATTTTCGTTATCATGCTGCTTAAGACCGGTCTTCCATATGTTGGTCTTCAGGCGAACTGGCAGCAGATCATCACAGGTCTTGTACTGATCGTTGCAGTACTGATCGATATTCTGAAAGAAAAGAAAAGCGCAAAATAACAATTGAATATGTGAGACCAGCTGCAAGGCAGCTGGTCTGAGTGAAACATTTATAATGGATGTGAAGCGTCAAAGAGGTGTAATGGCGTATCATCATAAAAAACTATATAATTTATTTCAAGGAGGAAGTAGAAATGAAAGCAAAAAAAGTTATGGCATTAGTACTCTGTGCAGCAATGGTATCTGGTTTAGCAGCAACAACTGTTATGGCAGCTCCGGAAGATCAGTTTGATGGTCTTACAGCTAACGAAGCTTATGAGTTCCCAATGATGGTTAAATCCTTCCAGTCTACATACTGGGAAGCAGCTATGAAAGGTATGGACAAAGCTGCTGAAGAATTAGGCGTAACTTATACCGCACAGGGACCGAACAGTGAGTCCGATATCGCTGACCAGGTTAACATGATTAACACAGCAATCGCAGCTAACCCAGTTGGTTTAGGACTTGCAGCTTGCGATACCTCTTCTGTACAGGAAGCTCTTCAGACATGTGTTGATAAGGGAATCCCGGTTGTTACATTTGATACAGGTATCACAGATGCTCCAGAAGGCTCTGTAGTTTGCGAAGTTTGCACAGACAACGCACAGGCTGGTGCTGTAGCTGCTGAGAATATGTATCCGGCAATCAAAGACGTTATCGCAAATGCTGAGGGACAGGTTATCATCGGTGAGGTTAACCAGGATGCTACAGCTCAGAATATCCAGCAGCGTGGTACAGGATTCATCGATAAGATGATCGAGCTTGTTAAAGCTGATGGAAAAACAGTAGCAGTTAAAGGTAATGAGTTCTATGTAAACGCAGCAACAGGTGCTGACGCTACAGAAGCTGATGCAGACGTTGTTATCCAGGTTGCAGTTCCGGCACAGACAACTGTAGAGCTTTGCTCCACAGAGGCTCAGGCTATCCTTTCTCAGGAAAACTGCATCGCTATCTTCGGTTCCAACCAGGTTTCCGCAGAGGGTGTTCTTGCAGCTAACGCTAACCTGAACGTTCTTGGTTCTGACGCAGCTAACGGCGACGTTATCGGTGTTGGTTTTGACGCTGGTTCTATCATTAAAGCAGCTGTAACAGATGGCACATTCCTTGGTGCAGTTACACAGTCTCCTCTGATGATGGGATACTATGCAATCTACGCTCTGACAGCAGCAGCTAACGGACAGGAGCTTGAGGATGTTCCTACAGCTGGTTACTGGTATGATGCTACAAACATCGACGCAGAAGACATCGCTCCAAACCTTTATGACTAATCAGAAATAAAGAGACGAAGAAACGTCTAGTGTTTGCAGGCATTTGAACTGTGAATAAAACAGACCCCCGGGGCAATGCCCTGGGGGTTTTCTGCTAAAGAAAAAATATGTGGCTTTATCTGCAAAAACTGAGAGCATTTGCAAATAAGGACACTTTTTTGGACAAACAAGGGTCTTATATATTAATAAAGAATATAGTACTATGGTATCATCAAATATGAATGAGACTGCATTTATGAACAAGCAGGAAAGCAAAGTACAAATATTCGCTTTACAATCATGCAGTATGTTACTGTATACAGTAACTGCACACATACATATTTAGGAGGTTTTATAAAATGGCAAAATATTATCTGGCAGTAGACATTGGAGCATCCAGCGGACGACTGATTCTGGGACATCTTGAGAACGGAAAGATGGAGCTTGAAGAGGTTCACCGTTTTGAAAACGGAATGGTAAAGAAAGATGGAGAGCTTTGCTGGGAATTTGACAGACTTTTCAAGGAAATCAAAAATGGCCTTAAGAAATGTAAAGAAATCGGCAAGATTCCGGTAAGCATGGGTGTAGATACCTGGGGCGTTGACTTCGTACTGATGGACAAGGATGACAAGGTTCTTGGAAATACCGTTGGATATCGTGACCACAGAACAGAGGGAATGGACGAGGAAGTTTACAAGATCATCTCTCTTGAGGATCTTTACGCACGTACCGGAATCCAGAAGGCAATCTTCAACACTGTATATCAGCTGATGGCAGTAAAGAAGAAACATCCGGAGTACTTAGAGCAGGCTGAGACTATGCTTCACGTACCGGATTATTTCCACTATCTCCTCACAGGCCAGAAGACCTGCGAGTACACAGAGGCAACTACCGGACAGCTGGTTAGCCCTGAGACAAAGGATTGGGACTACGAACTGATCGATATGCTTGGATATCCGAGAAAAATGTTCCAGAAGCTGATCATGCCGGGAACAAGCATCGGACACTTCACTGAGGAAGTAAAAGCAGAGGTTGGATTTGACGTAGAGGTTGTAGCACCTGCTACACATGATACCGGTTCTGCAGTTCTTGCAGTTCCTGCAAATGACGACGATTTCATTTACATCAGCTCCGGAACATGGTCTCTGATGGGTATCGAGAGAGAGAAAGCAGACTGCTCCAAGAAGAGCTGTGAGATGAACCTGACCAACGAGGGCGGCTATGCAGGAAGATTCCGTTATCTGAAAAATATCATGGGTCTTTGGATGATCCAGTCCGTTCGTCATGAATTTGATGACAAATACGGATTCGCAGAGATCTGCCAGATGGCAGAGGAAGCCAAGGATTTCCCATCCAGAGTAGATGCTAATGATGAGTGCTTCCTTTCCCCTGACAACATGACTGAGGAAGTGAAGGATTACTGCCGCAGAACCGGACAGAAGGTGCCGGAGACATTAGGCGAGATCGCAACTGTGATCTACACCAGCCTTGCTGAGTGCTATGCAAAGACAGCCAGGGAACTGGAAGAGATGACAGGCAGAACCTACAGCCGTATCCACGTAGTTGGCGGCGGCTCCAATGCAGGCTACCTCAATGAGCTGACAGCTAAGGCAACTGGCAAGGAAGTTCATGCAGGTCCTGGAGAAGCAACCGCGATCGGCAATATTACCGCTCAGATGTTAAAAGCAGAAGAGTTCAAATCTATCGAAGAGGCTCGTACCACAATTCATGAGTCCTTTGGAATTAAGGTATATCAGGCTTAATTAGAAAAAGAAATTGTGACGCACATCCTGCAGAGAGCCTTTTTCAAACAAGCTTCAGGATATACAAGTGTATGTATGATAGCACCTGTGAATTGCTCACCGGTGTACAATATATCAAATAAAACAGGAGGTACTACTATGTTAGTAAACACAAAAGCAAAAGTAGGTGTATTTTCTATTGCTTTAGGAGCATATCTGCCTCAATTCCCGTCACTGGTACCTGAGTTTGAAGCTCAGTATGAAGCATTTAAGAAAACAATTCCGGATACTGTAGAGATCATTGATGGAGGAATGGTAACAACCAAAGAGCAGTCTATGGTTGCAGGAGATAAATTCCGTGCAGCAGACGTTGACCTTGTTTTCCTTCAGATGCTGACCTACGCTACATCCTACAATATGCTGCCGGCAATCCGTGACCTTGACGTTCCGGTTGTTCTGGTAAACGTTCAGAAGCTGAAAGCTCTGGATTATGATCACACAGACATTGCTGCATGGCTTGGTGAAGGCTATGCCTGCGGTGCTGTTGGAGAAGCTGTTGCTGACCTTGAGAGAGCCGGCAAGAGACACGCTGTTATCACAGGTGTTGTAGAAGGCGGAGATCCAGGCGTTCAGGCTGAGATCGAAGACTGGTGCAAGGCTGCTCAGGTAAGAAGAAGATTCCGTGACACCAACATTGCACAGATCGGAAGACCTTACCCAGGTATGATGGACCTTTACATTGATGAGACTAACCTGTACAACAGAATGTTCCTCTACACCAAACAGTTCGACTGGGAGAAGATGTGGGCAATCGCTGATGATATCACAGATGAGGATGCAATCCGTGCAAAAGCTCAGGATATCCTTGATACCTTTGATATCGAAGGCGGCGGAACCATTGAGAAAGTATGGGATATGGCCAAATACGTTGTAGCATTTGAGAAATGGGTAAAAGATGAGCATCTTGGAATGATCGCTTCCCATTACGACGGATTTGCACAGGGCAAGGCTGGTGTTCTTGACAGTATGCTGATCCCGGCATTCTCCATGCTGATCAAACAGGGTACTGCATGTGCTGTTGAGGGCGACATGAAGGTTGCTATGGCAATGAGTATTCTGAAAACAATTTCCGGTACCGGCCAGCTTTCCGAGATGTACTCCATTGACTTCAACGATGACATCTGCATTATCGGTCATTCCGGAAGCGGTGATGCTGACATCTCCGACAAGAAGCCTACCATGAAGATCGTACCAGTATTCCACGGCAAAACAGGCGGCGGATATCTGACACAGTTCTATCCATACACAGGCCCGGTTACCTATCTTGCAATTACACAGGATGCTGACGGACATTTCAAATTCGTTGTTGCTGAGGGCATCAACGAGGAAGGACCGATCCTTTCCTTCGGTGATACCAACATGAGAACACGTTTCACATGCGGCGCAAGAGAGTTCGTAAACCGTTGGAGCGAAGCAGGCCCGACACATCATATGGCTGCTGCAACAGGAAGACATATCGATACTCTTCTGAAAGTTGCCAAGATCTTCAACATTCCGGTTGATATCGTAACAAGATAATTGCGGTAATAATAAGACCATCATATGGTTTTGTACACATATTCATATTCAGCGAAAGGGAGAGCCTGCGGACTCTCTCTTTTGCTGTCCTGAAAAAAATTGCCCTGGAAGCTTTCTCCCAGGGCAGTTATCATTTCGTCTCTGTATTTATTTGTTCCTCTGAAATCCCATCCTTCTTTGCAGGAAAACGAATCTGCACTTCTGTTCCAGATCCAAGCTTGCTGGAATAGGAAAGTCCGTACTGGTCTCCATAGAGAACCTGAAGCCGTCTGTGCGTATTGTAGATGGCAATATTGGTTCCTCCGGAAACGCTGGTTCCCTCACCGGAAAGAATCACAGGCAGCTTATCCGGTGCAATTCCCACACCATCGTCAGAAATGAGAAGCACCACATCCTTATCCTCCATCCATCCGGTAAGAACAATGGTACCGGACTTGGTTGGCGTCTCCAGAATACCGTGAAGCACTGCGTTTTCCACAACCGGCTGCAGGGTAAGCTTGGGAATCTGGTACTCCATCAGCTCATCCGGAATATCCGAAATAAAGGAAATGCTGTCGTGATAACGCATGTTCTGCAGATGCACATAGATGGAAACATGTTCTTCTTCTTTGGCAATGGTGCTGATTCCCTTCTTGCGGCTTAAGGTCAGCTTATAAAAACGGGAAAGGCTCTGCACCGCGTTGCACACCTCGGAAGTACGTCCCTGATGCGCCATCCAGTTGATCATATCCATGGTGTTGTAAAGAAAATGGGGATTGATCTGTGCCTGCAGGGAATTAAACTCTGCAATGCGAAGATCCTCCGCAGCCTGTGCCTGCTTTTCCATCAGCTGGTTCATCTTGCGGGTCATATAGTTGTAGGTGTCGATCAGATCACCAATCTCATCGTGGGCATCCGGGCTGTCCATGGGAACTGGCGGCCCGTGCCGTACTGTACGCATCTGGCTGATGACAGAAGAAATTCGTCCGGTAATAGATTTGGACAGGGTGCTTGCCAGGAAAAAGGCCAGGGCCAGCACTGCAATATAAATAGCCAGGAACTGAAGCACCAGAATATTGCTCTGCGTGATCAGCGGCTGGGAAGGAAGGACCGTCACCATAAACCATCCGGGCTGCCGGATCCGGTAAAATCCAACATAAACTGTCTTTCCAAGGATTTCCTGCTCCACATAGCTGTTGGAAGACATATAGGATTCCATGATCTTGTCGTAATCCAGCCAGTATATTCCGGCAAGGGAATCGCTGGAAGCAGATACCAGGTTGTTTCGCTCATTCATAATATAGGAAACGCTGCCGTCCAGAGTGAGATTTTCCGACAAAATCTGGTTGAAATCATAGCCGGAGTAGTAAACCGCTATGTAAGCATCATAGGTTCCGCTGTCATAGATCACGGAAGCATGGGTAATGTAGGCCTGGTCTCCGTATGCTTTCTTTTCCTGTGCACCAAGATAAAAGGAAGGGCAGAACAGCTGGGCTGCCCGGGTTCCTCTGAAAATTCCGTACCAGTAGGTTCCCTTGGCCTGTTCCAGGGAAAGGAAGGTATCCTTCAGATGATCAGAATTCAAAAACGCATCCACATCAGCTGAGGCTTCCTTTGGAACCTCCATATAAATTTTTACATTGGTCACAGGTGTGTCCTGGGTCAGCTGCCTGATCAGGTCTGAAAAATCCGCTGCGTCCTCAGACTCCGCCAGATCCGAAAAGGAATCGGTTATGGCATTTTTGAAAAGAGTCTGGTAAAAATCCAGAGAAGAGATCTCCGTGCTCACATCCAGGATCTTCTGGAGAGATTCCTCGATCAGCGGCGCCGTCTGTGCAGAGCGGTCCTGTTCCTGGCGGATGGTATAGGAGACCACCATGTCATAGGCATTTCCATAGAAAAAGAAAATAATGGCAATTGCAGGAATTGCCACGATCACAAGAAGTACCAGGGTGAACTTGGACTGTAGGTTCAAATCCTGGTACCATTGCTTGATTGTCCGCAAAGTTCATCCCCCCTTTCTGTCATCCCATTTTCTCTCTGTACTCAGAGGGGGAAAATCCGGTATACTTCTTGAAGCTCTTTCCGAAGTAATTGCCATCGCTGTAGCCTACCTGAGAAGAGATGTCTGCAATCTTATATCTGGGGTCGGAAAGCAGCTGCTTGGCTTTTTCCATGCGGAACTCCGTAAGATACTGATTCAAAGTCTGTCCAGTCTCATTTTTAAAGAAGGTACACACATAGGAAGTGGACAAAAATACATGGTCGCTGATATCCTTCACAGACAAGGTCTCGTTCATGTACTTCTGGCTAATGTAATCTTTGATCATGAAAATTGTGGAGTTTTCTTCCGCTGTATTGTCCACTGCCTGGAAAAAGGCCTCTGTTTTGCGGACCAGCTTCTGATGGAGTTCGCCAAATGAGAAAATTTTCTCAAGGGCATCAATCAGGTTTTCCTGTTTGTCAGAAAGGGTCAGCTTCAGCTGCCGCGCCGCTTCCTCCAGGGAACGGAAAAGCTTGTAATACAGATCCTTTGCCTGATTGGGAAGAATATTCTGGTTGCGTCCAAAGTATTCCATAAGCTTATCCAGAAAAAGAGTAGTCCCTTCCTGGTCCTTGGCTGTGAGGAGGGTAAGAAGCTCATGCTCCGGATGGGCAGGAAGCTCCGGCTTGTTCCAGGCAGACGGTGCTTCATGGAATGGAGACAGGAAGGTTCCGGCCGGGAAAAAGAAGCTGTTCTGCAGCAGGATGACCGCGGAGGTATAGGACTGATAGGCTTTTGAAATGCCAGTCAGGGTGTCCCCTGCCGCAATGCAGAAGCGGGAATAGCGGGAATAAAGCTTGCAGAAGAACTCCTCAATGCTTTTCCTGGCGGCAGGACCGGGAGCCGGGCCAAACAGGAAATAAACCATATACTGCACGCGCTTTTCCGCAAAAATACAATCTATATGGAAAGTTTTCAGAAATTCCCGCACAGACATGTACATGGCACCAGCTTCATTAATAGGAAGTTCTTCTTCCGTTTCTGTTTTCAGAACAATGGCAGTAAAGCTGGTAGATGGGCTTATGGAAAGGGAAAGCTCTGCCAGCAGCTGGTCAATGTTTTCTTTTGCTTGAGCGTAAGGCTGGGTAAGCAAAAGGGCCAGGCGGGAGGCATTTTCCATGGAATGGATGGATTCGTTGTGTCTGGTCCGCTTTCTTTCCAGGCAAAGATCCCTGGCCTCGATCACAGCATCCTGGATTTCCAGAGGATCCAGAGGCTTCTCAATATAGTTGACTGCCTTTAACTTAATGGCAGCCTTCAAATATTCCTTATCTGAGTATCCGCTCATAAAAACAGGAACCACATCGGGAAGAATGGTTTCCAGCTGCTCTAACATCTGGATCCCGTCAAGTCGGGGCATGCGCACATCGCACAGGATAATATCCGGCTTATGCATGCGTGCCATTTCCAGGCCGTTCATGCCGTCATCCGCCTGAAGTACTTCATCGATTCCGATAGACTGCCAGTTTATAGAAGAAATCACACCCACACGGGTCAGCTCTTCGTCATCTACGATTAGTAATTTCATGATAAAACTCCTTTAAAGGGTGAAAATGCATGTATCTATCATATCACAATTATATCTAAAATACGAGACGCAAACCGCCTGGTTTTGTGGAAAATTCATTTGTCAGTGGAAAATTTTACCCATTAAGTGGAAAATATTTTACCCTGTTTCAAAATATTTTCCCATTTCCAAACAAATTGCCTAATGATAGAATAGAACCAGATCAAGAAAGGGAGGAGAAAAAGCCGTGTCTGAATATGTTCTTGAATTAAAAGGCATTACGAAAATTTTCCCCGGCGTTAAAGCACTGAACAACGTACAGTTCCAGTTAAAGCCTGGCGAAGTTCACGCACTGATGGGCGAAAACGGTGCAGGTAAATCTACCTTCATTAAAGTAATTACCGGTGTACATAAAGCAGAAGAGGGCGAAATGTACCTGTTTGGCCAGAAAGTGGATTTCAAAGGACCTAAGGATGCACAGGAAGCAGGAATCGCAGCTGTTTACCAGCACCCAACATCCTATCCACACTTAACCGTGGCCGAGAATATTTTTATGGGACATGAGATCAAGAAGAATCACATGATCCAGTGGAAAGCAATGAATGAGGAAGCCAACAAGCTTCTGAAACAGCTGAATGCAGACTTCGATTCTACAGCTGAGATGGGAACCTTAAGTGTTGCCCAGCAGCAGATGGTCGAGATCGCCAAGGCATTATCCACAAATGCAAAGATCGTCATCCTGGATGAGCCTACCGCATCTCTTACAAAGAGAGAATCCGAGGAACTCTACAGAATCGTAGATCAGTTAAGAGAAAAAGGAGTTTCCATTATCTTCATTTCCCATCGTTTTGAGGATATGTACCGTCTGGCAAGCCGAGTTACCGTATTCCGTGACTCCCAGTACATCGGTACCTATGATGTAGATGGAATCACCAATGCAGACCTGATCAAAGCCATGGTTGGCCGTGAGATCAAGGATCTGTTCCCGAAACCGGAAGTTAAGATCGGTGATGAGATGCTTCGTATCGAGCATTTATCCCGTACCGGATATTTCAAAGATGTTTCCTTCAATGTACATGCCGGCGAGATCGTTGGCCTTACAGGTCTTGTTGGCGCAGGTCGTACAGAGGTTGTGGAAAGCGTCTGTGGAATCACCAGACCAGATGAAGGAAAGGTTTATCTGGAAGGTAAGGAAGTACATATCAAACAGCCATCTGAGGCAATGGAGAAAGGAATCATCCTTCTTCCTGAGGATCGTCAGAAGGAAGGTCTGATCATGAGCTGGGGACTTGGAAGAAACGTAACCCTTCCGACCATCAGCAAATATGCAAAGAAAGGCTTCAATGACGAGAAGACAGAAAGAGATCTTGCCAAGAAGCTTCTGGAAGAAGTTGATACCAAGGCAGTGGATATTTTCCAGCCTGCAAGCTCTCTGTCTGGTGGTAACCAGCAGAAGGTTGTAGTTGCCAAGGCGCTTAGCCAGGAAATGAAGGTTGTCATCATGGATGAGCCTACCAAGGGTGTTGACGTTGGTGCCAAAGCTGAAATTTATGCAATCATGGGTGATCTGGCGAAGAAGGGATATGCAATTATCCTGATTTCTTCTGAAATGCCTGAGATCCTTGGAATGGCTGACCGAATCGTTGTAATGTGCAACGGACGCAAGACTGGTGAGCTTGACCGCGGAGAAGCAACTCAAGAGATGATCCTTGAGCTGGCTATGGAGAAAGGTACATCAGGAAAGGGGGCAGCTAAATAATGGAAAAGAAATCTTTCATGAAAAAGCTGACAGGTTCCCGTGAAGCACTGCTTGCAGTGATCCTGGTTCTGCTTTTCGTAGTAATTACAATCATCAGCCCGTCATTCCTTACATTTAAGTCTCTGACGGATATGCTGAAAAACAACGCCGTAACAATGGTAATGTCACTTGGTATGCTGTGCGTTATGCTGGTAGGCGGAATCGATATTTCCATCATGTCTACACTGGCACTGACCGGTATGTCAATTGGTATGCTTCTGAAATATGACCACATTTCCAGTACTTTCCTGGCATTTGTGATCGCACTGGCAATCGGAATCGCATGCGGTTTCCTGGTAGGTCTTGTAATCTCCAGAGCTGACGTTCCTCCGATCATCGCAACAATGGGCTTCATGTACATCTACCGTGCAATGGGATATCTTGTTTCCCACAACGGTGAGTGGGCAAGTGCAGCAGCCCTTGGTAAATTTAAAGATTTTGCAACAACAAAATTCCTGGGAATGAGCCTTGTAATCTGGGTGATCATCTTCTGCTATGCAGTATTCTTCGTATTCATGAAGTGGACAACACTTGGAAGAAGAATCTACGCAGTAGGAAGCAACCCAAGTGCAGCTGAGGTTTCAGGTATCAATGTAAAGAACATTAAGCTTCTTGTTTACACCATCATGGGTCTTCTTGCTGGTCTTGGCGGAGCCCTTCAGGTTTCTATTTACGCTTCCGCAATGCCTGATATGCAGCAGGGCGGTGAGATGGATGTTATCGCAGCCTGTGTTATCGGCGGTGTAAGCATGAGCGGTGGACGCGGTACTGTACTTGGTGCATTACTTGGTTCTTTAATCCTTGCAACAATCGCAAAAGCACTTCCGCTGATCCCATTCTTCGATCAGCTGTGGCTGAACACGATCAAGGGTGTTATCATTCTTGTCGTAGTTGTTGTAAACATTGTTTTACAGCGTACAGCTGACAAAAACGCATTAAAGGGAAGGGAGATGTAATCATGGCTGGAAAATCTGGAAGAAGTATTAACAACGTGCCGAAAAGCCCCGTAAAACAGATGATCTTCAGCTGGGAAGGCATTCTGGTACTCCTGTTTATTGCAGTAAATATTTTCTGTGCAAACTTTTCAGAGTTCTATAATTTGAAGAGCTTGCTCCGTCAGATGCCTGTTTATCTGGCAGAAATCTTCTTGATGCTGCCGATGGCATACATTCTGGTACTTGGCGAGATTGATATTTCCGTTGGATCTATCGTGTGTCTCTCCGCAACAATGGCTTGTATCGTATCCAATACAGGTGCACCATTTATCGTAGTAATCCTTGCGGCTCTTCTTGTTGGAACTGCATGCGGTGCAGTAAACGCATTCGTTCTTACACAGTTTGAGGAACTGCCTCCGATGATCGTAACACTTGCAACACAGATCATCTTCAGAGGTATCGCAGAAATCGTTCTTGGAAACGGCGGAAGTATTTCCGTAACTAATACAGAAGGCTTCTCTGCACTTGGCGGAAAAGTAGGACGTATTCCTTACATCCTTTTCCTGGTTCTGATCCTTGGAATCATTGCAGCAGTCATCCTTGGCAAATGTACTTTCGGACGCAGAGTATATGCAATCGGTACCAACCGCCTTGCAGCTTACTACTCAGGAATCCATGTACAGAAGATCCGTTTCATTATCTACACCCTGATGGGAACGATTTCCGGTCTGTGTGCGCTGTTCCTGATCTCTTCCTCATTTGGAGCAAACACCACAACTGGTAATGGATTCGAGATGGATGCCATCGCAATGGCAGTATTCGGAGGAATCTCCTCCACAGGTGGTAAAGGTAATATCGTCGGCGGTCTGATCTCAGCATTTATCATCGTTTGCCTTCGTGTTGGTCTTGGACAGAGAAACATTCATCCACAGGTTATCCTGCTGATCATCGGTGTGCTTCTCATCGGTGCAGTTGGACTTCCAAACATTGTAAAAGAAATCCAGAAAAAAGCAAAAATGGCAAAATAATTTTTGCAGTGAAACACCTAACTTATACCAATAAAATTCCTTAATACCTTAACCTTAAAAAAGTAATACAATTTTATTTTACATGCTTGTTAACTGCACCCGCGGAAGGGCGGGGCAGTTGCAAATAAAAACTATATTATTTCCATGGGAGGAAAAAACTATGAACAAAAAAATCGTAAGCGCAGTTCTTTGTGGAGCAATGATCCTCGGATCCGCAGTTCCGGCTATGGCTGGTACAGCTGACGGAAAGAAAATCGCACTGGTTGGTAAATCCGCTGGTAACGCATTCTTCGAAATCGCAGCAGCTTCTTTCGTAGAGACAGCTGAGGCAGAGGGTGCTACAGTTGATACTGTTTACCCAGAGGCAGCTACAGCAGATGCTCAGATCAAAGTTCTTGACAACCTGATTTCTCAGGACTATGATGCAATCTGTATCTCCGCAAACGACGTAAACGCTCTTCAGGCTAAATTACAGGAAGCTATGGACGAAGGAATCAAGATCTCCTGCTTCGACTCTGCAACAAACCCAGACAGCCGTCAGATCTTCATCAACCAGGCTGGTACCGTTGCTGTAGGACAGGCTCTTCTGGATGCAGTTCTTGATATCGCTGGCGGAGAAGGACAGTTCGCAATCCTTTCTGCTACATCTCAGGCAGCTAACCAGAATGCATGGATTGATGCTATGAAGAACATCATGGAAAGCGATGACACTTATGCAAACCTTGAGCTTGTAGAAGTTGCATACGGCGATGACGAGCCACAGAAATCTACAGACCAGACAGCAGCTCTTCTTGAGAAATATCCAGATCTGAAAGTTATCTGCGCACCTACAACAGTTGGTATCGCAGCAGCTGCTAAATACCTTCAGGACAACGGATCTGCTTGCAAATTAACAGGTCTTGGACTTCCATCTGAGATGCTTGAGTACACAGGTGCTGATGATGAGCATTCCTGCCCATACTTCTATCTGTGGGATATGCAGGGCCTTGGAAAACTTTCCGCTCTGACAACAATCGCTCTGGTCAACGAGGATATCACAGGTGCTCTTGATGAGACCTTCACAGCTGGTGACCTTGGGGACTACACAATCACAGAAGCTGATGACGGCGGCACAGAAGTTGTTCTTGGTGCTCCTCTTCAGTTCAACCCAGACAACATCGAAGAGATGGCTAAACTGTACTAATCAGACAGTCTAAAATAAGATTAAATGGTAAAGAAAGAGCCCTGCCGCGTGCAGGGCTTTTTCACGTCTTGGGGATTCTGTCCTGGATTTGTATTCTGGCGTTATCAACGAGCATGTGTGGCTGCATGTTCCCTCATCAGTTCCTCATGGAGCTTCATAGAATCCCAGTGCATGGTTACCGGGGTAAGCACAGCCTTTAACGCTACGGGCGGGAGGCTGTTTTCTTTAAAGAAGGCCAGAAATTCATCCAGCTGTTGGCTGGAAAAGCCGTTCAGAACCATCATTTCCTCCTGGAAATTCTGTCCCAGGTTAAACACCGAATTCTTCGCAAATCCCGGAATCTCAAACAAAAATCCAAGGCTCTCCAGGTACTCTGACGGCTGCACCATCCGCAGGGAAATCTTCTGTCTGTTCAAATATCTGCGGATCTGGCGCAGGCGGTTTTCATCTTTGAAATTGTATAGTAAAATCTGTGCTTCGGACATGGCGAAATCTCCTTTAGCGTGTAAAATATAAAAAGAGCATAGCAGAAAAATGTATTTTTTACAAGAAAAGTATGAATGGAAACATGAATTATGATATAGTAAAGCAAGACGAACTTCAAAGGAGACCATATGGCGAAGAAACGAAAAATGAAAATGGAATTCCGCTATTACCAGATGCAGGATGGCAGCCCCATTCTTGCCCTTCTTGGTGAAAAGTGGGAACAGAATTACGGAAGGGATGTGGACTTCCTTCATTTCCACAATTACCTGGAAATCGGCTACTGCTACAGCGGAGCAGGAGAACTGGTACTGGGCGAGGAGACTGTGCGTTTCGCAGGCCGGGAGTTTACAATCATCCCGCCCAATTTTCCCCACACCACTACCAGCGATATCGGAAATATCAGCAAATGGGAGTATTTGTTTATTGATGTGGAAGGCTTTCTGGCGAATGCGGCGGGAACTCCTCTGCGCGCAGAGAAGATGGTCCAGCGTATCTATTCCAAAGCCTTCTGCCTAAAAGAGTGTGAATACAAAAGCCTTTCTGATAAGATTCTTAAGATCCTGGATATTATGCGTGGTGGTGAGGAATTTTACCTGGAAGAAGCCAAGGGAATCCTTCTGGCGCTACTGGCAGAGGTGGCAAGGCTGAACCGTTCTTCCCAGGAAGAGAATATTGAGGAAAAAGGAAAGATTACCAACATGATCGCCCGTTCCATCGACTACATATCTCAGTATTATATGGAGGATATCCGAATTGGGGACCTGGCAAAGGCAAGCCACATCAGCGAGACTCATTTCCGCAGGGTTTTCACTTCTTACATGCACATGAGCCCGCTGGAGTACATCAACAAAGTAAGGATCCAGACTGCATGTGAAATCCTGAAAAAGACAGACGAGCCCATTTCTGATATTGCCTACAAATGCGGTTTCACAACTAATTCCACATTTAACCGGAATTTCCACCAGCTTATGGGAATGTCCCCGGCAGAGTGGCGGAAGCGTCCGGAAAATTATGAACAGCAGCTGCTGAAATTTGATATTCACTCAGAGAAAGGATGGTAGAATGTACGATTACAAAATAGTAGAACAGGTGACAAGAAAGAAAAAGAAGCTCTCCGGAGTTTTAAAAAAGACAATGGTATTCTTTGCAGTGGTATTTGTACTGATGGGAATTACCATCTCCCAGGCATTTATGCTGGCCGGCTTTTGTCTGGCAGGTCTGTATTTTATTTACGGAACCTTCTGCCAGAGGGATTATGAGTACACCCTGGAAAACGATACCCTTACCATTGACGTGATCTACGGAAACAAGTATAGAAAGACTGCCCATGAGCTGGATTTAAGAGAGCTTGAGATGATCGCCCCACACTGGCATCAGGCAGTGGCAAAGTACAAAAAGAACGGCGGAACCGAGCATCTGAAGAAATATGATTACACCTCCTATGAAGAGGATACGCCTTATTACACCATGATCATAAAGGAGGACGGACGCAAGATCAAACTCCTTTTGGATCTTACCCAGGAGATGCTCCATACCATCAAAACCAAGTATCCGCGTAAAGTCTTTTTTGCATAATTTAAAAAGAAAAGAATGTAACATATTCACAAAATGGACACATAAATTTTGTGAAAAAGTACAGAAAATACATTTTTTATGTTTTATCTGGTGAAAATAAACGACGGAATTCGTTAAGATGACGAAAATATATAGAAAAATGAACGAACAGTAAAAAAGTTAAAAACACATATAATGGTCGAAAATGCACATTATATGAGCGGTATTGCATACATCAAAGGGCATACGGATGTTATAATGCATTCATAAGAAATACGAAGAAACAATTTATTAAGGGAGGATATTTCTATGAAGAAAAAAGTACTTACCGTATTACTCACAGGTGCAATGGTAGCTTCCATGGCAGCTGGCGCAACAGTTGTATCTGCAGAAGAGAGCGACAACACCTTAACTGTATGGGCATGGGACCAGAACTTCAATATTAAATCCATGCAGATCGCAGCTGACCAGTATGCAGCCGACCATGAGGGATTCTCAGTAGATATTATCGAGACCTCTTCTGATGACTGCCAGACCAAGCTTACCACAGCAGCGAATGCAGGTGACTACAGCACTCTTCCTGACATCGTTCTTATGCAGGACAACAGCTATCAGAAATTCCTGAAAGCTTATCCGGATGCTTTCACAGATCTGAAAGATATGGATATCAACTGGGATGATTTCGGAGCTCTGAAACAGTCCTATTCCATGGTAGATGATACACATTACGGTGTTCCGTTTGATAACGGTGCAGTTATTGCATGCTATCGTACAGATATCCTTGAGGAAGCTGGATATACACTGGATGACCTTACAGACATCACATGGTCCAGATTCGAAGAGATCGGTAAAGACGTTCATGAGAAAACAGGCAAATACCTTCTTACAAGCGAAGCAACAGGCGGCGATACACTTATGATGATGATCCAGTCCTGCGGTGCAAACTTCGTAAACGAAGACGGTGAAGCTTATATCGTTGGCAATGAGACAGCTGAGAAATGTATCGACCTTTACACAGAGTTGGTACAGAATGACGTTGTAAAACTTGTAAACAACTGGGATGAGTACATCTCCACCATCACAAGCGGCGAGGCTGCTGGTATCGTAAATGGTAACTGGATCACAGCTACTCTGATGTCCACAGAGGATCAGAAGGGCTTATGGGGAATCACCACAATGCCTAAGGTTGACGGTGTTGACACAGCTACAAACTATGCAAACAACGGTGGATCTTCTTGGTACATTACCTCTAACTGCAAGAACGTAGAGCTTGCTGAGGACTTCCTTGCAAGCACATTCGGTTCCAGCACAGACTTCTATGATGCAATCCTTCCTGAGACAGGTGCTATTTCCTGCTACCTGCCAGCTGGTGAGTCTGATGTTTACAACGAGCCAAACGAGTTCTTTGGCGGACAGTCGATCTTCTCCACAATCGTAGAGTACTCCTCTCATATTCCGGAGTTCACAAAGACTCCATATCACTATGAGGCAAGAGAGTGCGTCAACACAGCAGTTGTAAATATTGTAAACGGAACTTCCAAAGAAGATGCTCTTCAGGAAGCACAGGATACACTGGCATTCAAGATGACTGAGTAATCTTTCTTGCGATGTGATTTCAGACTGAATAAGAAATAATTTATTAGGAGGCGGGGGACTGCTAAGTGGTCCTCCGTTTTCTATACAAAAATATGGGCATTAAATGAAAGTGCGGCGGCAAATTTTCCCGGATCATTTGTCGGTACACAAGACTTGAAAGGAGGAGTTCCTGTGAATTCCAAGAAAAAAGGTATGACTCTGGCTACCAAGCAAAAGGCAGCCGGATGGATCTTCCTGGCACCCGCTTCTATTATGATTGCGATCATGAGCTTTTATCCAATGATCCGAGCATTCATCATTTCCCTGCAGACAGGTGCCGGCGCAAACATGCGTTTCACAGATCCGATCTTCAGCAACTACAAACGTATTCTTGCAGACAAAGTATTCCAGCAGTCTATTGCAAATACATTCCTGTATCTGATCATTCAGGTTCCCATCATGCTGGTGCTTGCAATCCTGCTTGCTCAGCTTCTGAACAATAAGGACCTGAAGTTTAAGGGATTTTTCCGTACATGCGTATTCCTTCCGTGTGCGACCTCCCTGGTTTCCTATTCTTTGATCTTCCGTTCCATGTTTGCAACAGACGGTCTGGTCAACAGTGTTCTGATGAAACTGGGAATCCTGTCCACAGGATATAACTTCCTTGGAAACGCTACCAGCGCGAAGATCGTAATCATCATCGCCCTGATCTGGAGATGGACCGGATATAACATGGTATTCTATCTGGCAGGACTTCAGAACATTGAGTATTCTGTATATGAGGCAGCCAAGATCGACGGTGCAAACGGATGGAAAACCTTCTGGAAAATTACAGTACCGCTTCTGAAGCCAACCATTATCATGACATTTATTATGTCCATCAACGGTACCTTGCAGCTGTTCGATGAGTCCATGAACCTGACAAAGGGCGGTCCTGCAAACAGTACCATTACAATGTCACATTATGTTTACAATACCTGTTTCGTCAACGTGCCGAACTTCGGATATGCGGCAGCAATGTCCTTTATTATCTTTATCATGGTAGCGATTCTGGCATTTATCAACTTGAAAGTAGGTGATACTCGTGACTAAGAAAAACAAATCTGCAATCCAGAGAAGACTGATTCCTACATATATTTTTCTGATCATTGTATCATTTTTCTCCGTATTCCCGCTGTACTGGATGATTTCCGCAGCTACCAATACTTCCACAGATGTATCAC
Organism: Blautia segnis; assembly: GCF_014287535.1. Classification (NCBI taxonomy): domain Bacteria; kingdom Bacillati; phylum Bacillota; class Clostridia; order Lachnospirales; family Lachnospiraceae; genus Blautia; species Blautia segnis. The sequence goes on from NZ_JACOOT010000003.1 coordinate 162,030, forward strand.
GCGGACGTATTATTCCGGGAAGTCACTTTATGGAGAACTTCAACAACCTGACATCCCAGCAGCCTCTTTGGAGAGCACTTGGAAACTCTTTCCTGTATGCGATCCTGACCACTGTGATCTGCCTTCTGATCTGCTCCATCGCTGGATACGGATTTGAGGTATATCATGACAAAGGAAAAGACAGACTGTTTTCCATCCTGCTTCTTGCCATGATGGTTCCCCAGGTTGCCACAATGGTTCCGTTATTCAAGATGTTCTCAAAGGCAAAGCTTCTGAATACATCCATCGGTTTCATCCTTCCGATCATTTCCACTCCGTTTATGATCATGATGTTCCGACAGAATGCCCGTGCATTCCCGGTAGATATTATTGAAGCTGCACGTATTGACGGATTAAGTGAGGTCCGGATCTTTTTCCAGATGTTTATTCCGACCATGAAATCAACCTACGCAGCAGCCGCTGTTATTACCTTTATGAATGCCTGGAATGCATACTTATGGCCGAAGGTAATTATGACAGATAACAAAGCCATCACAATGCCAATGCTGATCGCCAACCTGATCACAGGTTATGTAACGGATTACGGTATGCTGATGTGCGGCGTATTATTCTGTTCCATTCCGACTATGGTTGTATTCTTCGTACTGCAGAAACAGTTTGCAGAAGGTATTACCGGTGCGGTAAAATAAGTTTGAAAAATGAGAGGGTGCTGCGATTTGTCTGCGGCGCCCTTTTGTTGAATAAGCGCAAATATTTATATATTTATCTTAATAAATTTCATGGAAATAAACTCTTATGTGAGTATAATAGGAACTTAGAAATTTTTATTGAAGAAACAGAAAGGATCGTATATGAAAGAATTTGATTATTCATTAGTAAAGAATCCGGAATATTTTAAGGACGGAAGAATGGATGCCCATTCCGACCACATCAGTTACGCCAATCCAGAGGAAGCTTCTCTGGAGGAGACTTCTTTTCGCCACAGCCTGAACGGCATCTGGAAATTCCATTATGCCCGCAACTATGAAAGTACAGTAAAGGGCTTTGAAAAGGAAGAGTATTCCTGCAGGGACTGGGATGATATCCGCGTACCTGCACACATTCAGATGGAAGGCTACGACGCTCCCCAGTATGCCAACGTGCAGTACCCATGGGAAGGCCATGAAGACATCCATCCTGGAGAAATCCCGGAGCATTTCAATCCAGTGGCAAGCTATGTGAAATATTTCGAAGTGCCGGAGCAGATGAAAGGAAAACGTCTTTTCATTTCCTTCCAGGGCGCAGAGAGCGGAATTGCCCTGTGGCTGAATGGAAAGTTTGTGGGATACAGCGAGGATTCTTTCACCCCGTCCGAATTTGAACTCACTGATTATGTGAAAGGTGGGGAAAACAAGCTGGCAGCCCAGGTGTTTAAGTGGACAGCAAGCAGCTGGTGCGAGGATCAGGATTTCTACCGTTTCTCTGGCATTTACAGAGAGGTTTATCTTTATACGGTGCCGGATGTACATGTGTATGATCTGCAGATTCGCGCGATTCCAGATGAGACATTAAAGAAGGCAGAATTTGAGATTAAAACAATTGCATGGGGAAAAGGAAGCGTACATATTGTTCTTTCAAAAGACGGACAGACGGTGCTGGAAGACAGTAAGAGTCTGGGAGCGGTGGCAGCAGAATCAGGCAGCAGGAATATGGATGCAGATGCAAAGAACAATGATGACGGCAAAGGTGCAGCTGCACAGGCTGATTCTTTGGACATTTTCACATGGACCGTAGAGAATCCCATTCTCTGGAGTGCAGAAGATCCCCAGCTTTACGATTTGGTTCTGGAAGTTTCCGATGAAAACGGTACTCTTCAGGAAGTCATCCCGCAGAAAATCGGTTTCCGCCGCTTCGAAATGAAAGACGGAATCATGACCTTAAACGGCAAGCGAATTGTATTCAAAGGCGTGAACCGCCATGAGTTCAGCTCCGTCACAGGAAGATGCGTATCTGAGGCAGAGCTTCGTAAGGATCTGACTACCATGAAGCAGAACAATATCAATGCCATCCGTACCTGCCATTACCCGGACGCATCTATGATCTACCGGCTTTGCGATGAGTTCGGCATTTACATGATCGACGAGACTAACCTGGAGAGCCATGGCTCCTGGGATGTGGCAGAATTTACTAAGGACTATACCTATGTAGTTCCTCACGACAAGCCGGAGTGGCAGGCTATGATGCTGGATCGTGCCAATTCCATGTACCAGAGAGACAAGAACCATGCGGCAATTCTCATCTGGTCCTGCGGAAATGAGTCCTTCGGCGGCAAGGACATTTTTGAAATGTCCCAGTTTTTCCGAAACACAGATCCTACCCGTCTGGTACATTACGAAGGGGTTTGCCATGACCGCAGATACAATGCCACCAGCGATATGGAAAGCCAGATGTATCCGTCCGTAGAGGCAATCAAGGACTTCCTTGCAAAGGACGATTCCAAGCCATTCATCTGCTGTGAGTACACTCATGCAATGGGAAATTCCTGCGGAGCCATGCACAAATATACAGACCTTACCGGCACGGAGCCGAAATACCAGGGCGGCTTCATCTGGGACTACATTGACCAGTCTATTTACAAAAAAGACCGCTACGGCAAGGAATTCCAGGCCTACGGCGGAGACTTCGGCGAGCGTCCTACTGACTACAATTTCAGCGGCAACGGAATTGCCTACGGCGGCAATCGTGATGCGTCTCCGAAGATGCAGGAAGTGAAGTTCAATTATCAGAACATTACCGCACAGGTAAAAGAAGAAACCGTGAAGGTTATCAATAAGAACCTGTTTGTAAATACCAATATCTTTGACTGCAAGGCAACGCTTCAGAAAGATGGAAAGGTTGTCCGCACAGCTGTCATGGAGACTGCAGTAGAGCCTTTAAGCCAGAAAGAATATGCCCTTCCATTTAAGAAAGAGGAAAAAGCAGGCGAGTATACCGTAACCGTATCCTTCCATCTGAAAGAGGATAAGCCATGGGCAAAGGCTGGCCATGAGGTAGCCTTCGGCCAGTACGTATACAAGGTAGAAGCACCTGTGAAGCCATGCACAGCACCCCTTCAGGTCATTCACAGCACTCACAACATCGGTGTCAGAGGTGCAGAGTTTGAAGTACTTTTCTCCGTACTCAACGGCGGACTGGTATCCTATAAATACGCAGGCAAAGAAATGATCGAGGCCATTCCGAAGCCTAACTTCTGGCGTGCACCAACAGACAATGACTGTGGAAATCTGATGGCAATGCGCTACGCACAGTGGAAAATTGCCAGCATGTATGTAAACCACAAGGAATACAGAGGCGCAGCCTACGGACCAGGAAATGAACCCAAGGTGGAAGAGAAGGAACATTCTGTAAAAGTATCCTACACCTATTTCCTTCCTACAACCCCGGCGGCAGAGTGCACCCTTGCTTACGAGGTTTACGGAGACGGAAGAGTACGCACCACCCTTTCCTATGATCCTGTGAAGGAGCTTGGCGATATGCCGGAGTTCGGTGTGATTTTCAAGTTTAATGCAGATTATGACCATGTAAGCTGGTATGGACTTGGAGAGGCAGAGACCTACGCAGACCGCAAGAAAGGTGCTAAGCTTGGCATCTACAGCAACCTGGTAAAAGATAATATTGCAAGATATATGGTTCCCCAGGAGTGCGGCTCCAAGGAAGAGGTAAGATGGGCGAAGATCACAGACCGCAAGGGCAGAGGAATGCTCTTTGAGATGGATCCGGAAAACGGCCCGATGATGTTCTCAGCCCTTCCATATACCCCGCATGAAATGGAAAATGCAATGCATCCTTACGAGCTTCCGGAAGTTCACTACACGGTAGTCCGTGTGGCAAAAGGCCAGATGGGAATTGCAGGAGACGACAGCTGGGGCGCACGCACCCACGAGGAATATCTGCTGGATGCAAGCAAGCCTATGGAGTTTTCCTTTGTATTTAAGGGAATCTGAGATAGATCATAAAAGGAGACAGCGATGGCAAAAAAAATAGAATACGGCCGCTTTTTGCACGGCGGAGATTATAACCCGGAGCAGTGGCTGAACCGCCCGGACATTCTGAAAAAAGACATTGAATATTTCAAAGAAGCCCATATCAATACCGTATCTGTAGGAATTTTTTCCTGGGCTGTGCTGGAACCGGAAGAGGGAAAATACAATCTGGACTGGCTGGAGCAGATCATTGATAATTTATACAAAGAGAGAATCTATACCATCCTTGCCACACCATCCGGTGCAAGGCCAAAGTGGATGGCAGACAAATACCCGGAAGTCCTTCGCATGGATCCGGACCGTACCAGAAGATTTTTTGGAGGCAGGCATAATCACTGCTACACCTCCCCTGTATACAGGGAGAAGGTTCATGCAATAGATAAGCTGCTTTCCCAGAGACTTGGCAGCCATCCAGGGGTGATCCTGTGGCATATTTCCAATGAATTCGGCGGAGAGTGCTACTGCCCGCTGTGTCAGCAGAAATTCCGGGAATGGCTGAAGGAGAAATACGGAACCATTGAGAAGCTGAATTCCAGTTGGTGCACCACTTTCTGGAGCCATACTTACAACAGCTTTGACCAGATTGAGGCGCCATCACCCAAAGGAGAGGATGCTTTGCATGCCCTGAATCTGGACTGGAAACGCTTTGTCACAGACCGCACCCTCGACTTTATCAAAGAAGAGATATCTGCAATCCGTGAAGGCGGTTCAGAGCTTCCGGTAACAGCCAATCTGATGTACGATTACAATGGACTGGATTATAAGAAATTCCGTGACGTTCTGGATGTTGTGTCCTGGGACAACTACCCGGGATGGCACAAAAAAGAGGAATATCTTACTGCCATTGATGCAGGCATGCAGCATGACCTTATGCGCAGCATCAAGAAGCAGCCCTTCCTTCTTATGGAATCCTGCCCCTCCGCTACCAACTGGAAGCCTATCAATAAGCTGAAAAAGCCAGGCATGATGCTGGCAGCCTCTTTGCAGGCTGTGGCTCATGGATCTGACAGTGTGCTGTACTTCCAGCTGCATCAGAGCCAGGGTGCTTCTGAGAAATTCCATGGGGCTGTGATCGACCACTACGGCGGTGATGATACCCGTGTGTTTAAAGAAGTGACAGAAGTAGGCGAGGCACTTGTGAAGCTTCAGGAAGTATGCGGCAGCCAGATGAAGGCTCCGGCGGCTGTCCTTTACGACAGAGAGAACAACTGGGCAATACAGGATGTACAGGGTCCGAGAAACGAGAATATGTTTTATACAGAAGCAGTACAGAAGCAGTACCGTGCACTGCGGGAGCAGGGTCTGAATGTGGATGTGATTTCCATGGAGCACGACCTTTCTGATTACAAGATCGTGGCAGCGCCGATGGCTTATATGTTCCTGGATGGCTACGAGAAGCAGCTGCGTACATTTGCTGAAAACGGCGGAACGCTGGTGCTTACCTACTGGTCCGGACTTGTGGACGGCACAGATAAGTGTTTACTTGGGGGAACTCCTTACGGTCTGATGGAGGCAGTAGGCCTTCGCACAGAAGAAATTGACGCCCTTTATGACTGGGAAGAGAATTTCGGCATCCCGGAAAACGGCAATCACCTTGGAATAACAGGTACTTACACCTGCAAAAATCTGTGTGAGCTTGTGAAGGTTTCTGATGCCGAAGTGCTGATGCGCTACGGCAAAGATTTCTACGCAGGCAGACCAGTTCTGACACACAAGGCATATGGAAAGGGTCACGTATACTATGTATGCGCGGATATGGAGCAGGCCTTCTATGAAGACTTCTACGGACGCACTGTAAAAGAAGCGGGTGTACAGGCTCCTCTGGAATTCGTTCCAGCAGGCGTTTCCGTTACCCTGCGTGAAAATGAAGCATACCAGTATCTGTTTATCCAGAACTTTGCAAGAGAGCCAAAAGCAGTCCCGGTTCCGGCTGGTTATGAAGTGCTCTACGGAACAGAGAAGGAAGTTCTTGCGCCTCTGGAAACCAGAATACTGAAACGAAGCAAATAAAAAATGAAATAAGATGCAGGAGACCAATCCTCTCCTGAAAATAAGAAGCCAGTGCGAAAAGATTTTTTGACACTGGCTTCTTTTTGACTGTATAATGGGAAAAACGGACTTTTGCGTTGAACGTTTTAGAATACAGTCAGGAGGTACCCTGTGCAAAAAGAACTTTTGGAAAAGCTTCGTGAAATTACAGAAGAAGAGAGGCGGATCCTGAACGGAGAGGCTGAAGTAGATAGAGACCTTTATACATCAGGAAAGGATTTTACTGTTGACAGCAGCAAGATGCTGGAGGAAGGAAAGCTGATTGCGGTGCGTACCCACACACGATTTATCCATTTTCCTCTCCACCGGCATAATTATGTGGAGGTTCTTTATGTCTGTGAGGGATCCCTTACCAATATTATAGATGGAAAACAGGTAATTGTGCGAAAGGGGGAACTTCTTTTTCTGAATCAGTTTACCCATCATGAAATCCTGGCGGCAAAAAGAAATGACATTGCGATTAATTTTATGATTCTTCCGGAATTTTTCGATGTGGCATATACAATGGCGGGCAACAACAATGTGCTGGCGAATTTTCTGGTGAATGTGCTTCGCCGTGATAACCAACGAGGAGAATATCTTCATTTTAAGGTATCAGAGGTGCTGCAGATCCAGAATCTTCTGGAGAATATGATTTATTCCCTTGTGACAGGCCGGGGAAACCAGAATCGGATCAATCAGACCACAATGGGGCTTATTTTCCTTTATCTTCTGGACTCTGTGCAGTGTGTGGAAATGCGTCTGCCAAATCAGTATGAGAATATGATTTCCATGACTACGCTGGATTATATTGAGCAGAAATACCGCACTGCTACCCTTACTGAGCTTTGCGAAATGCTTCACCTTCCTATGCATGTGCTTAGTAAAATGATCAAGAAAACTACGGGCTATAATTTTAAAGAGCTGCTGCAGAGAAAACGACTCAGCAAGGCGGTGGAACTGATGTGCGATACAGATCTTCCCATCAGTGATGTGATCGCAGCAGTTGGGTATGAGAATAACAGTTATTTTCACCGGGTGTTTAAAGAACGCTATCATGTAACGCCAAGAGCCTTTCGTCTGGAAAATAAAAAAAGCGACCAGGTGCGTTTATAAAAAAATCCAAAAAAATTTATAATTTGTTCAAAAAAATTTTTTAAATTAGTTGCAAAAGGTTGACATCTAATTAGAAAAAAAATAAAATGAAAGCAAATAAAAATATCAAGGAGGAAGTAAAATGAACAAAATGTGTAAAAAAGTTGTCAGCCTTCTTCTTGCAGCAGTGATGGTACTCACAATGACTGCCTTCGCTTCTGTTGTTTATGCCGCTGACGAAGACAAGGTAGAAGCTGACCCGAACTTCAAAATGGGCGTTATCCTTGTAGGCGATGAGACTGAAGGATATTCTGCAGCTCACATTGCAGGCATTAAGGAAGCTGCTGCAGAGCTTGGACTTGATGACAGCCAGATCATCTGGAAATATAAAGTTCCGGAAGATTCCAGCTGTTATGATGCAGCAATTGACCTTGTGGGACAGGGATGCTCCCTGGTAATCGGAAACAGCTACGGACATCAGACTTATCTGGTACAGGCTGCACAGGAGTATCCGGATGTAACCTTCGTTTCTATGACAGGTGATTTTGCAGCAATCAGCGGTCTTGAGAACTTCAAGAATGCATTCACAAACATTTATGAATCCCGTTATGTATCCGGCGTTGTAGCTGGCCTGAAGCTGAAAGAGATTATGGAAGACGGTACTCTTACAGCTGAAACTCAGCCAGACAGCTTTGATGCAGACGGCAATGTTAAGATCGGTTATGTTGGAGCATTCAGCTATGCAGAGGTTGTTTCAGGCTACACTGCATTCTACCTTGGTGTTAAGAGCGTAGTTCCGAATGTTGTAATGGAAGTTAAGTACACAAACTCCTGGTTTGATATTGACAAAGAGGGTGCAGCAGCTGAGGCACTTATTGCAAACGGCAGTGTTATCATTGGACAGCATGCAGACTCTACAGGTGCTCCTGCAGCTACACAGAAGCTTCATGATGATGGCAAGATCTGCTACTCTGTAGGATACAACATTGATATGATCGCAACTGCTCCAACAGCAGCACTTACTTCTGCAACCAATAACTGGGCTGTATATTACAAACACGCTATTGCAACTGTAATGGGCGGCGGTGATCTTGAGCAGGATTGGTCCGCAGGATATAATGATGATGCAGTAGGTATTACAGACCTTGGTGAGTCCTGCGCAGAAGGCACAGCAGATTATGTTGCTGACATTGAGAGCAAGCTCAAAGATGGTTCTCTTCAGGTATTTGATACTTCTACATTTACTGTTGGCGGCGAAGAGGTTACTTCTGCACCGGTTGATCTTTCCTTTATGGATTACACAACTGATCCTGCAACTGTTGTATACCAGGGCGAGACAGTTGAGGCAATTCAGGACGGACATTTTGCAGAGTCCACATTCAGAAGTGCTCCATACTTTACACTTCGTATTGACGGAATCACAGAGGATGCAGAGGCAGTTGAATAACTGACAGATCTTTTGTGAAATGCTGTTTCTGACAGCTAAGAATTAGATGAATCCAAAAGGGGAGCTGTAAAAATGGCTCCCCTTTTCTTAATGAAAAAGGGAAGGGAGGCACAACACTTTGGAATATGCAATTCAGTTAAAAAATGTTACCAAAACATTTGGAAAAGTTGTTGCCAACAAAAATGTAAGCCTTGATGTAAAAAAAGGCGAGATCCTCTCCCTCCTGGGAGAAAACGGAAGCGGTAAGACTACCCTTATGAATATGATCTCCGGTATCTATTTTCCGGATTCAGGGGAAATCCTTGTTGATGGGAAGAGAGTCGAGATCCGCTCACCAAAAGATGCTTATGATCTGGGAATCGGTATGATCCACCAGCATTTTAAGCTGATCGATGTATTCAGTGCCACAGAAAATATTGCTCTTGGACTTGACAAAAAACAGAAATTCGATCTGAAAGAGGTTCGGAAAAAAGCACAGGCTATTTGTGACAGATATCATTTTGACCTGGATCTGAACCAGAAGGTCTATGAGATGAGTGTGTCTCAGAAACAGACTCTGGAGATTGTAAAGGTACTTTACCGAGGCGCGAACATCCTGATTCTGGATGAGCCTACTGCAGTGCTTACACCTCAGGAAACAGAACGTCTCTTTGAAGTAATCCGTAATATGAAGGCAGATAACAAATCTGTTATTATCATCACACACAAGCTTCATGAAGTATTAGAGATTTCTGATCAGGTTGCAATTCTCAGAAAAGGCGAATATATAGGTACAGTAAACACCAGTGAAGCTACAGAGAATTCTCTGACAGAGATGATGGTAGGCAAAAAGGTAGAACTGAACATTGCCCGTTCCGCACCTGTGAATCCTGTGAAACGTCTGGAAATATCTCATCTGACTGTATATAATCGCGAGGAAATCAAGATACTGGATGACGTAAGCTTTGATGTTTATGGAGGAGAAGTCCTGGGAATCGCAGGTATTTCCGGAAATGGCCAGAAGGAGCTTCTGGAAGCCATTGCAGGACTTCAGATCACAGCGCAGGGAAGCAGCATTGAGTTCTATGAGCGCGGCAAAGAAGATCAGCCTATTCAGCTGGTTGGTAAAACACCAAAAAAGATCCGCGATGCAGGCGTTCACCTTGCATTTGTTCCGGAGGATCGTCTTGGCATGGGACTGGTAGGCTCTATGGGTATGACCGGAAATATGCTTCTTAAAAGCTATGGAAAAGGCTCATCCCCGATTACAGATATGCGTACTCCAAGAAAAATGGCAGAAAAGGTAAAAGAGGAGCTGGAGGTTGTAACTCCAAGCCTGAATACTCCTGTATCCCGTCTGTCCGGCGGAAATGTGCAGAAGGTTCTGGTGGGCCGTGAGATTGCAGAGGCACCTACTGTACTGATGACTGCATATGCGGTAAGAGGTCTTGATATCAATACCTCCTACACAATTTATAATCTTCTGGATGAAGAGAAAAAAGAAGGAGTTGCAGTTGTCTACGTTGGTGAAGATCTGGACGTTCTTATTGATTTGTGTGACCGTATCCTTGTGCTTTGCGGCGGTAAGGAGAACGGCATTCTGGATGCCAGAACTACTACCAAGGAAGAAGTGGGACTTCTTATGACAAATCTTCGGAAGGAGGGAAAATAAATGAGCGAAGTAAAAACAAAAGAGCCCTTGATCCGAATTATTAAGCGTGACAGAAGCAGCTTTGGCTATAAGGTATGGGTTCGGGCAGCTGCCATTATTCTGGCACTGGTCGTAGATGCTATTTTCATTTATAGTGTAACCGGGCTAAATCCGCTGTCTGTATACGGAGTTATGTTAAACGGAACCTTTATGACAAGCATCCGTTTTTCCTGGGCAATGCGAGATCTGGTAACCCTGCTTTGCATTGGTATTGCCCTTGCTCCTGCGTTTAAAATGCGCTTCTGGAATATTGGTGCAGAAGGTCAGGTGCTTGTAGGCGGTCTTGCGACAGCTATGATTATGGTAAAATTCGGAGGAAGCCTTCCTACACCGGTGCTTTTTCTGGTAATGTTTCTTACAAGTGTGATCGCCGGCGGTCTTTGGGGATTTATTCCGGCAGTATTTAAAGCATATTGGAATACCAACGAGACTCTTTTCACCCTGATGATGAATTACGTTGCAACAAGTATTGTTGCATGTATGACGAACATTCTCAGAGGAAAGGCCTCCAGTCTTGGAAAACTGAACATGTCCACACAGGCCGGATGGTTTCCGCAGTTTATGGGACAGAGATACAACCTCAATATTCTTATTGTTGTAATTCTGATGTTTGTTATGTTTTTCTATCTGAAATATTCCAAACAGGGTTATGAGATCACAGTAGTAGGTGAATCCGAAAATACTGCAAGATATGCCGGAATCAACGTAAAATGGGTCACCATCCGTACTATGATCATTTCCGGTGCAATCTGCGGTCTGGTAGGATTCCTGATCGTAGCCGGAAGAGATCAGACAATTTCCACCACATCTGCCGGTGGAAACGGATTTACTGCTATTATTGTTGCATGGCTTGCAAAATTCAATACTTTTTATATGGCATTGATTTCATTTTTGCTGATCTTCCTTTCCAAGGGCGCATCAGAAATTGCTTCTGCATACAGTCTGAATGATTATGCAGCAAGTATTATCGAAGGAATTATCCTGTTCTTTATTCTGGGAAGTGAATTCTTTATTAATTACAAGATGATCTTCCGGGGTTCCAAAAAGGAGGTGCACTAAATGAGTAATCTGATTGCGTGGATCATCAGGGCAATTCCATTTGGAACCATCATTATGTTTGGCTCCATGGGAGAAATTACTACTGAGAAATCCGGAAACCTGAATCTTGGTGTTCCGGGAATTATGTACCTTGGCGGTTTTGCCGGCTTTGCCAGCTCTTATTTCTATGAGAAAAATGCTGCAGACCCAAAAGGATGGATATGTGTGCTTCTGGCACTTACAGCAGCAATTGCGGCATCTATGCTCGGTGGGCTGATCTTCAGCTTCCTGACCATTACCTTACGTGCAAACCAGAACGTAACCGGTCTTGCTCTTACAACCTTTGGTATGGGTGTTGCCAACTTTTTCGGTGTATTTATTTTAAATGGTGCAAGCTATACAGCGGCACCTCTTGCCTATGCATCTTTTTCAAAGAAGATTCCGTTCCTGTCAACGAAGCTTGGAATTATCAGTAAAACGGTATTTCCTTATGGCTTTCTGGTGTATGCGGCAATTATTATTGCCATTGTACTTCACTATATACTGAACAAAACAAGAGTAGGTCTGAATCTTCGTGCAGTAGGAGAAAATCCGGGAACAGCAGATGCAGCAGGTATTAATGTTACAAAGTATAAATATCTGGCAACCTGTATTGGTGCAGGTCTTTCCGGTATTGGCGGCCTGTATTATGTACTGGATTACAACCAGGGAATCTGGGCAACTACAGGACAGATTGAAGCTCTTGGCTGGCTGGCTGTTGCGCTTGTAATTTTCACTACTTGGAAGCCGCTGAATGCAATCTGGGGTGCTTACCTGTTTGGAATGCTCTACTGGCTGTATCAGTTCCTTCCGAGTATTCTTGGAATTAAGGTGGCAAGCTATATTACCGATCTGATCCAGATGGTTCCGTATGTGGTTACTATCGTGGTTCTGATCGTGGTAAGCTTCCGCAAGAAAAAAGAAAATCAGCCTCCGGAAAGTCTGGGACTTTCCTACTTCCGAGAGGAAAGATAAGAGATTTTTGGAAATCCTCTGTGCAGATGTTTCTGGCATCTGCATGGGGGATTCTTTTATGTACAAACCCATGGAATTATGTGTGGCAGGAAGGCGAAAGTCAGGAGTTAACAGTTTGTGAAAAAAAGGTGTCCTCGTTCAAAAATGTTTACAAAATATTGCAAAAATGTTATATTATCTTTAACTGACACAGGCAAATGAGATCAGAAAGGAATATAAATTATGAAGAAAAGATATGTTCTTGCTGCCCTGGCAGCAATGGTAGTACTGGCAGGATGCGGGGGGAAAGCTTCCACAGACAATACAGATACACAGAACACACAGGATGCCCAGGACGATTCTGCAGCAGCATCTATGGATGACGATGAGCTGTCTGAGCTGGACCCGGAATTTTCCCAGGATCTGGAGAGCAATGAGGAAATCGATGCCGTGGATGATACAGAAGAGACAGCACTGGATCCCATCACTCCATCTGATTATCTTGTGAAAAATGCTTCCGATTACGTTACCATTGGTGATTACAGCGATGTGGAAGTGACCAAGTACACCTATGAGATCACAGATGACATGGTGCAGGAGGAAATTCAGGAAGAACTGGAGAGCTACAGCGAGGAAGAGTCTACAAATGCACCTTCTGAGGATGGCAATATTGTATATATGAATTTAACTGCTACAGTTGACGGCGAGGCCGGGGATGAGGAAGAAACCTTTATCATTCTCGGACAGGAAGAATACGGCGCTGAGTTTGATGAGAAGCTGACAGGCGTTTCTGCTGGGGATCAGCTTGATTTTTCCGTCACATACGGGGATGATACCTGGCAGGAGGACTGGCAGGGCAAAACCGTGGACTTCAAAGTAGAAGTAACGGATGTCACCAAATCCAACACGCCAGAGTACAACGACGATTACGTAAAGAACAACACAGACTACGACACCAAGGCAGACTACGAAGCAGCCGTAAAGGAAAACCTGCAGCAGAGCTATGACGAGCAGAGCACCTATGATGCGGAAGAGGAGCTGATCACGGCCTGCGTGGCAAAAACAGAGTTTACAGGCGAGTATCCGGATGCCCTGTTTGAATCCTGCAAGGAGGAAGTGCTTTCCGGCTACACCATGTTCATGGAAGATGGGGAGGAAGTAAGCGACGTTCTGGAAATGTTCGGCGTTTCCGAGTCCGATATTGAAGAAGAAGCCAAAAATCTTGTAAACCGCAGGCTGTTTATTGCTGCATATGTACAGGCAAATAATGTAGAGGTTACGGAAGAGGAATATGTAGATTATGTAAAAGAATACGCTGCATACTATGGTGAAACTGCAGCAGATTTTGAAGCCTTATATACAAGAGAGACCATTGTGAATGCCCTTTATGAAAGCAAGGTTACCGGACTTCTCATGGAGCAGGCAAAGGTAACAGAGGTTCCATATACAGCAGATACCTATGGAGATGAAGAGTCTGATGATGCCGAAAATATTGATGATATGGAAATGGTAGAAGAGGGCGAAGGGGGAATTGGCGAGTAGCAGTTGTATATTTTTAGCCTTTTTTAATAATTTTTAGTCTTTTAATTTTGTGATATATATGATATAGTAATTGATACGCGACAATGGACGGACAGCAATCTGGAGAGGTGATTCAGAGAGTTTGTCCGCCCATTTATTGTATGGACAAAGTAGATTTGCCCAATAATCACTTTATCGTGTGAAAAAGGAGGAATAAGATGAAATTTTCAGAAATGCCTTACAACCGCGTTGATTTTCCGGCTGTAATCGCTCAGGGAAAGGAAATCATCCAGAGAGCTTCCCAGGCGAAAAGCGGGGAAGAGCAGTTTGAAATCCATCAGGAATTTTACAAGCTGTTAGATCATGTTAACACTCTCTACACAATTGCACATATCCGCAGAGATGGGAATGTGGCAGATGCGTTTTATGAGGAAGAGAATGCTTATTATGATGAGATGCTTCCAGAGCTGACAGCCTTGGGAAATGAATATCAGAAGGTACTTTTTGCTACTCCATATCGTGCGTATATGGAAGAGAAGATCGGACCGGTTGCATTTAAATCCATGGAACTGGAGATGAAATGCTTTAATGATAGTCTGATTCCCCTTATGCAGGAAGAGAATACATTGTCTACCCGTTACAGAAAGCTGATCGCTTCCGCTAAGATTATGTGGGAGGGAGAGGAATTGAATCTTTCCCTTATGAGTAAATACATGCGCTCATCAGATCGCGATACCCGTAAGAAAGCATGGGCTGCTTATGCCGGCTTCTTTGAAGATAATCAGGAAGAGCTTGATGAAATTTATGATCAGCTGGTAAAGAACCGAACCAAACAGGCACAGATGCTTGGCTTTGAGAATTTTATTGATATGGGATACTGCCGCATGAATCGTAATTCCTATACCAAAGAGGACATTCAGAAGCTTCGTGACCAGATTAAGAAAGTATTTGTACCGCTTGCTTCGAAGATGCATAAGAATCGCCAGGCCCGTCTTGGCGTGGAGCAGCTTCATTATTATGATATTGGTGTGTATTTCCCACAGGGAGATCCGGCTCCAATCGGTACACCGGAAGAGATCCTTGAAAGCGGACGTAAGATGTATACAGAGATGTCTGCTGAGACAAAAGATTTCTTCAATATGATGATGGAGAACGAACTTTTTGATGTATTTGGACGTAAGAATAAGGCTACAGGCGGCTACATGACTGAGCTTCCGGACTACGGCGTACCGTTCATTTTTGCAAACTTTAATGGTACAAGTGGTGATGTGGATGTAATTACACATGAGTGCGGACATGCCTTCCAGAGTTATGTGGCTGGCAAAGATCCTATTAAAGATCATTACCGTTATCTGACTATGGAGACAGCAGAAATTCATTCCATGTCTATGGAATTTTTCGCAGAGCCATGGATAGAGCTTTTCTTCGGAGAAAGAGGAGAAGATTATCGTAAGATGCATCTGGAGGATGCAATTGACTTTATTCCTTATGGAACTATGGTAGATGAATTCCAGCATATTGTATATGGCAATCCGGAGATGACACCGAAGGAACGCAGAGATGCATGGAAGCAGCTTGAGAAGGAGTATCGTCCGTTCCTGGATGTTACCGGCTGCAAATTCCTGGAAGATGGAAGATACTGGCAGAGACAGCATCATATTTATGAGCTTCCGTTCTATTATATTGATTATGTGCTTGCACAGCTTTGTGCATTCCAGTTTAAGATTCGTATGGAAAAAGACCAGGCTGATACATGGGCTGCATATATGAAGCTTTGTGAGCTTTCTGCAAGTGATTTTTATCCGTCCATGCTGAAGCAGGTCGGACTTACTGTTCCTTTTGAAGAGGGTTGTATCCAGAAAATCGTAGCGGGGCTTGATAAGAAGCTGGTACAGTGAATATAGCAGATACTTAATTTTCGCTGCACCAGATTGAGATTTTCTGAGAAACCAGAAGAAATGTGAGGCGTATTTGTGAAGAAATATGGGAATGATTACCGTCAGAACGGGAAACAATTTGAATATACCGGGAAATGGCACAGCACCAAAGCAGAGGCTAAGGAACTGAAGCAATATGCATGGAGCTATACAGGTCTGATGATTGCGGCTATGATTGTATATGTGGCAGGACTTATGATAAATAATGCAGGAAGCCGTGTTTTCTGGGTGCTGATTCCTTTCGTGACGATGATTTTTCCCATTTCCTATGGAATCATGGGAGGGGTGTCCCTTCTCCTCTTTTGCAGAAATCAGGAGGGGAAAGGGCAGACATCCCAGGTGGTGATTCCGGAGGAACATGTGGGCCATATGACCCGTGCACAATACGAAAAAGGAATACGCCGTCCGGTAAGATGCAGCATCGCAATTGTCGGATTTGCATTTTTTACATGTGTGGCAGACTTGATTCTGATACTTTTGAAGCCCACGGATCTTGTATTAACCAGGGAACTATTATTCGAGGTGGCTAGTGCCATAACTTTAACACTGGGAAGTGTTACTGCTGTGCAAAGCTGCCAAACTAAAGCGAAATTCACAATTTTTGAATAAAAATCTTTCAGTTTTTGACAAAAATGGACAAAATTCCAGTCATTAACTATTGCGTAAGCAGTAAAACATGATAAAATAGAAGAGCACAGAACAACACCAGAGGGGTTGTGGCAGCGGCTGTCCTTAATGGATAGTTACAATAAAATTTATCAAAGGAGGATAAGATATGAGCAAGAAGAAGTTAATGGCCCTGTTATTAACAGGTGTCATGGCAGCATCAACAGTGAGCGTACCTGTTTTTGCTGAAGAGGCTGAGGGAGGTTCTTCCGATACACCACTTGTTATTGGACAGACTAACTTCTCCGAGAAATTCAGCGGATTATTCCACGAGACAGTTCCGGATCAGCAGATCGCAGAGAATGTAGGTGAGTATCTGTTCGGAAGTGACCGTACAGGTGCCATTATTTATAATGGTATCGAAGGCGAGACACGTGAGTATAACGGAACGGATTATACTTACACAGGACTTTCCGATGTAACTGTTACAGAGGGCGAGGATGAGACTGTATACAATTTCAAACTTCGTGAGGATGTAACATTTTCTGACGGTGAGCCTCTTACCGCAGATGACCTGATTTTCACATATTATGTACTTTCTGATACAGATTATGATGGAAATGCAACATTCTATTCCACCAATATCAAAGGTATGAAAAATTACCGTCTGAATTCCACAGCAGCAGATTCCATCACAGATGAAGATGTTGCGAATACACTTGCAGATATGCCAGATGAAGTTGCTGCAAGAGTGAAAGATGAGCTGATGGTTCCGCTTCTTACATCTGAGTATGAGTGGGCTCAGACTGCATGGGAAGATTATGCAGATGATTACGGCGTTGCAAACGGAGATGAGTTCTTCGCAATGCTTTACGCAAAAGATGAGAACTATTCTGTAGATGGCAAGGATCAGGATACTATCATTAATGAAATCGCAGATCAGTATGGCAAGGATTATCTTGCACTTGCAGCTGCATATGGCGATGAAGCATTCTTCGATGAAGATGCAGCAACAATCGCTTCCGAGTACCTGGTAGAGCAGAAAACTGCTGCAGGTGAGGGTGAGGAAGTTGCTAATATCGAAGGTATTAAGAAGCTTGGTGATTACGAGGTTGAGGTTACCACAGATGGTTTCGAGGCAACTACAATTTATCAGCTTGGTGTAATCGTTGAGCCAATGCACTATTATGGAGATGCCTCTCTCTATGATTATGATAACAACCAGTTCGGTTTCACAAGAGGAGACCTCTCTGCTGTACGTGATAAATCCAACCAGCCACTTGGCGCAGGTCCGTACAAATTTGTGAAATATGAGAACAAGACTGTATACATGGAAGCAAACGAGAACTACTACAAGGGTGCTCCTAAGACTAAGTACCTCCAGTGGCGTGAGACTTCCGATGCAGATAAGATTGCCGGTGTTGAGCAGGGTACAATCGACCTTTCCGATCCATCCGGAAGCAAATCTGCATTTGATCAGATTAAGAGCATCAACGGAAATGATGAACTCAGCGGTGATAAGATCATCGTTAACGCAACAGACAACCTTGGATATGGATACATTGGTCTTAACGCAAACACAATCAATGTTGGCGGAGAGCCAGGATCTGATGCTTCCAAGAATTTAAGAAAAGCACTTACAACTGTACTTGCTGTATATCGTGATGTAGCAATTGACTCTTACTATGGAGATGCTGCTTCCGTAATCAACTATCCGATCTCCAATACATCCTGGGCAGCTCCTCAGAAATCTGATGCAGATTATCAGGTGGCTTACTCTGTAGATGTTGATGGAAATCCGCTTTACACAGATGATATGACAGATGATGAGAAGTTTGCAGCAGCAACACAGGCAGCTCTTGGCTTCTTCGAGGCAGCCGGATACACTGTAGAAAACGGCAAAGTAACAGCAGCTCCGGAAGGTGCAAAGATGAGCTATGAGATCATCATCGGTGCTGATGGAAGTGGAGATCACCCAAGCTTTGCAATTCTTACAGATGCAAAGGCAGCTCTTGAGTCCATCGGATTTACACTTGACATCAACGATGTTACAGACTCCAATATTATGTGGGATGCTTTAAATGCAGGTACTGCAGAAATGTGGGCAGCTGCATGGCAGGCAACAGTGGATCCTGATATGTATCAGGTTTACCACAGCGCAAGTGTAAAGAGCAATTACTACCACATTAATGATGAAACACTGGATCAGGATATTATTGATGCCCGTTCTACAGCTGATCAGGAATACAGAAAATCTGTTTACAAACAGTGCCTGGATATTATTCTTGACTGGGCAGTTGAGATTCCGATCTATCAGAGACAGAACTGCGTTATTTACAGCCCTGAGCGTATCAATGCAGATACCTTTACAAAAGACGTTACCACATTCTATTCATGGTATAACGATATCACTAATATCGAAATGAACTAAAGGTATAAAAGAAAAATGACCTGTTAGCGCAGTGGGTCCACCTTGATAAGGGGACCCACTGCCTTACTGGCAGTATGCCTTGGGTTACGGTAGAATCCGTGCCCGGTAAAAGAGAAGGCCGTTGATATGTGGCCAGGCGACTGCACAGTATACCGGCTGTAATCGGCAGACGGACAGAACCGGCAGGACACACTGCCAGTAAGAACGAAAAGTCAGATTTCTTGCCTGATACTGGAAAGGACAAATTTAAGAATGAAGAAGTTTATTGTACGTCGTGTACTTTTGGGAGCGATGATCCTATTCTTCGTTTCCATGATTATCTATTCAATTGAGAGAGCCCTTCCTACTTCTTATGTAGAAGGAAGAGCCCGTGACATGTCAATGAAACAGGGTGCTAAGCCCTATGATGAGCTGGTTGCTGAGCTGAATGCTTCGTATGGTCTGGATAAGCCGGTCCTGGAAGGATATTTTGTATGGCTCGGAAAAGCTATTCATGGTGAGTTTGGAGAATCCTGGATTTTCCATCAGCCTGTAACAAAGAAATTTTCCAGCGTTATCTGGTATTCCTTTGCGCTGGCATTGGCCGCATTCCTGTTGGAAATAATTATTGCCATACCTTTGGGTATTATATCGGCAACGAAACAGTATAGCAGGGTCGATTATGCAGTTACCGTTTTTGCACTGATTGGTATTTCCCTGCCTTCCTTTTTCTTTGCCACTATTCTGAAATGGATTTTCTCTATTAATTTAAAATGGGTTGACCTGTATGGTATTGTAAGCCGTATGCATGAGTCCTACGGAAGTGTAGGTAAGGTGCTTGATATGGCACAGCACATGATTCTTCCTGTCATTACGCTGACCATCGTAAGTGTTGGTTCCCTTATGCGTTATACAAGAACTAATATGCTGGAGGTTCTGAATGCAGACTATATCCGCACTGCCAGAGCGAAAGGTGTTTCAGAGAAAAAAGTAGTTTCCCATCATGCTTTCCGTAATACGCTGATCCCGATCATCACTATTCTCGGAAGTACACTTCCCAATCTGTTTGGTGGAGCGATGATCACAGAGACTCTGTTCCAGATTCCGGGAATCGGATATACATCCTATCAGGCACTGACTCAGGGAGATATTCCGTTTACCATGTTCTATATGGTATTCCTGGCGTTTCTGACATTAACCGGCAATCTGATCGCAGATATTCTCTATGCTGTGGCAGATCCAAGGGTACGAGTAAATTAGGAGGAAAAACATGAGTACAGATTCAACAAAGAAAAAAGACAATCATGTCAGTACCTCCAAGGCACTGGATGATGAGCAGCGTGTAAAAATCCTTTCCCCTGGAATGCTTGTTGCGAAAAGATTCTTCCGCAATAAGCTGGCAGTGGCAGGACTTGTAATTCTGGTAACAATGTTTATATTTTCGTTTATAGGCGGTATGGTAAGTCCCTACGGCGAGAGCCAGGTCTTCCGTAAAACAGACCATGTATGGAAGGATTATGCAGGAGCTACCTATAATAAATCTTATATTTTTGAAACAGCAAATGGTGATGAATTTCCTGCACAGGGACAGCAGAAATTTATTCTTGCCACAAACAAGGGAAATGATTCCTTTGAGGCAAATGATGTAACCTATGGACTGGAGCAGAAGGGTGAAGATTATTGGGCAATTTATTCTTCAGAATCAGTAGCAACAGTTCTTACCCTGAAAGGTAAATCTACCTATAAGCAGGTTGGAAACACAGAAGTAACAGACGAAATCAAAGAGGGCTATGAAGAGGCCGTCGCAAATGATGAGAATACATTTGAAGTAGATGGCATTACTTATACCATTGAGAAAGCGGGACGTGAGAACCAGATTACTATTTCCGGTGAGGTTGCATTTGCAACTAAGAAGGTATTTAGCGCAGCAGCAAAGGATGCAGATCTTGGCTTCCAGTTCAAGCAGGCAGTGCTTGATGCAATTGAAGCCGGAGAGACTTCATTTGAATATGATGGCACTAAATATGAGCTGAATACAACAGAGGAAGAGACATCCACAGAGGTTGTAAAGGATGGAGAAGTCTACGCTACTATTTCCAATCTTCTGGTATCTCCTCAGGCAAACGGTGTATTCCTTTCTCTTTCCTTTAAAGAGGCGGTTGAGCAGGCAATTGCTGATAAAGCCACTACCTTTACGGCTATTAATGAGGCTGGTGAAGAAGAAACCTATCAGCTTCAGACTAAGAATACACAGTATGTTGTAAGAAGCCAGAAAGCGACTACTGTAAATGATACCTATTCTGCTCCGAGCAAAAAGCACTGGGCAGGAACTGATGGAAATGGTATGGATATGTTGACCAGGCTGATGTATGGCGGACGTATTTCCCTTATGATCGGATTCGTTGTTATCATTATTGAGGGTATTATCGGTATTCTTATCGGTGGTATTTCCGGTTATTTCGGAGGATGGGTAGACACCATTCTTATGCGTGTGGTTGACGTTGTAATCTGTATTCCGGCGATGCCGCTGTACATTATCATTGGTTCCGTTATGGATTATTACAAGATTGATCCGCGAATTCGAATTTATGCACTTTGTGCGATCCTTGGTATTGTAGGATGGCCTGGAATTGCACGAATGGTTCGAGGACAGATTCTGTCTCTTCGTGAGCAGGAATTTATGGTTGCAACAGAAGCTACCGGTGTTCGTATTTCAAGACGTATTTTCCGTCACCTGATTCCGAACGTTATTCCGCAGCTGATCGTTATTGCAACAATGGGACTTGGTGATGTTATCCTGATGGAGGCAACTCTTAGCTTCCTTGGAATCGGTGTTAAATTCCCATACGCTTCCTGGGGTAATATTGTAAATGCGGTAAATGATGTATACGTATTGACCAACTTCTGGTTCGTATGGATCCCGGCCGGATTCTTAATCCTGCTGACCGTTCTTGGCTTTAACTTTGTGGGTGATGGTCTTCGTGACGCATTCGACCCGAAAATGAAACGGTAGGTGCGAATATGGCATTATTTGGTAAGAAAAACGCAAACTATATCTCAGCTAAGGAAACCAAAAGAATTTCCAAAGAGAATCGAAAAATCACCAGTGAGATAGAGAAGAAGAGAAACAGAAAGAATATTCCGGAGTCAGAATATATTACTACTATGAAGAACCCGGAAAACGTAGTTGAGTTTGACAATGTTCATACTTATTTCTTTACAGATATCGGAACTGTTAAAGCTGTTGACGGTGTAAGTTTTGAAATTCCACAGGGAAAAACAGTTGGTGTCGTTGGAGAATCCGGCTGCGGAAAATCTGTAACAAGCCTTTCTCTGATGCAGCTGGTACAACGTCCTCAGGGACAGACTGTAGAAGGAGAAATCCGTTTTAATACAGGCGATAAGGCTTATAATATTGTAAATACTCCTACAAGTGTGATGCAGAAGCTTCGTGGAAATGAGCTTTCCATGATTTTCCAGGAGCCTATGACTGCACTGAATCCGGTATTCCGTATTGGTGAGCAGGTAGATGAGATTACCAAGCTTCACAATCCGGATATGAGTAAGGAACAGATAAAAGCAAGAACCATTGAAATGCTGGAGCTGGTTGGAATTGCCAACAGTGAGGGCGTTTATAAGATGTATCCCCATGAACTTTCCGGTGGTATGCGTCAGCGTGTATGCATCGCAATCGGTCTTGCATGTAATCCAAGACTGATCATTGCAGATGAGCCAACTACAGCTCTTGATGTTACTATTCAGGCTCAGATTCTGGATTTGATGCGTAATCTGAAAGATAAGATCAATTCTTCCATTATGCTGATTACTCACGACCTTGGTGTTATCGCAGAAATGGCAGACTATGTAGTTGTTATGTATGCCGGCCGTGTGGTTGAGAAAGGTACAGCAAGTGAGATTTTCAATCATCCGTCTCATCCATATACCATTGGACTTATGCGTTCCAAACCGGTTGTTGGTAAGAAGGTTGACAAGCTTTACAGTATTCCGGGTAAGGTTCCGAATCCAATTGACATGCCGGATTACTGTTACTTCCGCGACCGCTGCGAGCTTAGCTGTGATAAATGCCAGGGAAGCTATCCAGGGGTTGTGAAGTTAAGTCCGACACATGAAGTAAGCTGTTATCGTTATGCTGACCGTCCAGAAGCAGGATGGCTGGCAACTGTTCATCCGGGAGAGGGGGGAAATGCTCATGAGTGAGAATAAGACAGCAGAGAATAAAAATAAGCAGTCCGATAACATTCTGGAGGTATCCCATCTTAAGAAATATTTCCCGATCAAGGGTGGAATGTTCGGTAAGCAGGTTGGTGCCGTAAAGGCAGTTGATGATGTTTCCTTTACTTTAAAACGAGGAACAACAATGGGTCTTGTAGGAGAGTCCGGATGTGGTAAATCCACAACAGGACGTACCATCTTAAGACTGATTGAAAAGACAGACGGACAGGTACTTTTCAATGGAAAGGATGTATATGGTCTTTCCCGCAAGGAAATGCGTGATATGCGTACTAAGATGCAGATCATTTTCCAGGATCCTTATTCTTCCCTTTCTCCAAGACTTCCGGTTGGTGAGATTATTGGAGAGGCAGTAAGAGAGCACAATCTGGTACCGAAGTCTGAGTATGCAGATTATGTAACTAAGATTATGGATGACTGTGGTCTTCAGTCCTATCATAAGGATCGTTATCCTCATGAGTTTTCAGGCGGACAGAGACAGCGTATCTGCATTGCAAGAGCGCTTGCTTTGAATCCGGAATTCGTTGTGTGTGATGAGCCTGTTTCTGCGCTGGACGTTTCCGTACAGGCACAGATCATCAACCTGTTAAAGGAGCTTCAGGAAAAACGCAATCTGACCTACCTGTTTATTTCACATGACCTTTCTGTAGTTGAGCATATTTCCGATACT
The DNA here is from genome assembly GCF_014287535.1 of Blautia segnis. NCBI lineage: Bacteria > Bacillati > Bacillota > Clostridia > Lachnospirales > Lachnospiraceae > Blautia > Blautia segnis. The sequence continues at coordinate 185,738 of NZ_JACOOT010000003.1, forward strand.
ATCGGTGTTATGTATCTGGGAGGTCTTGTGGAGACTGGTACTACAGCAGATATTTTTGCAAATCCTCTTCATCCGTATACAGAGGCTCTGTTCTCTGCAATTCCGATGCCGGATCCGGATCTGAAGAGAAACCGTATTATCCTGGAGGGCAACATTCCTTCTCCGGCTAATCCGCCTAAGGGATGTAAGTTCCATACCAGATGCCGCAAGTGCATGGAAATCTGCAAGAACCAGGTGCCTGAGGTGAAAGATATGGGCAACGGACACAAGGTGCGCTGCCACTTATACGACTAAATAAAGCACAGGCCGGGGGATTCTCCTGGCCTGTAAAATTTTCAGGAGGTTCTATCATGGGAAAGAAGAAAAAAGAAGAATTACCGGATTACACAGTTGCAAAAATGGATGTGGATGGTATGCCCTGGAATTCCAGAAGACCGTGGCAGATCCTTCCGGGAGATCCATCTAAACACAGGAAAGAATTTGACGTAAAGGTACCGGAGCCAGGTATGGAAAGTGATATGCCGGATAACCTGTCAGCCTTTGAGAATCCGCCTATGACAAAGGAAGAGCGAAGAGGAATGATCTGGCTTTCCCTCAAAGCATCCCTCACGGTAGGTCTGATCTTCGGCGGTGCAGCCTTTTTGTTCATTCTGTTTTGCGTGTTTGTGTGGCTGAAATAAAAGAAATCTTATCAGTCCGCTATGCTGCAATACAAATTGTATGTATTTGGCAGGACACTTGACAAGCGTATCGACTCAATTTCAAGAGAGAATAGCGGCAGACAATTAATCTTGTCTGCCGTAAAATTATGCAGATCGAGCCTGTCTCAAATATCATGAAACATCCCAATCTTATCCTTAATTCGCTGCATTTCATTATCTGTTTCGATTACAGCCTGGGCAGAGCGGAGAAGCTCAGCGCTGATCTCATCATAGCCCGGAAGATCCTCAATTCCCTTCTTATAGCGAAGCTGGTGTTCAAGAGTAGCCCAGAAATCCATTCCATTGGTACGAATCTGAAGCTCTACCCGCATAGGTGTTTTACCTTTTGAGAAAAATACCGGAATCTCTACAATCATATGATAGCTGCGGTAGCCATTGGACTTAGGATTTTTAATGTAGTCCTTGACCTTGAGGACTTTAATATCATCCTGTCCTGCAATCAGGTTTGCAACAGTATAAATATCGTCAATAAATGCACAGACTACCCGCACTCCTGCAACATCATTCAGATACTCCTGAATATTCTCCGCCGTGAAATCATATCCCAGCTTTTGAAGCTTACGGTAAATACTTTCTGGCTTCTTGATTCTTGTCTTAATAAAAGAAATAGGATTTCTCTTATATTCAACAGAAAATTCGTCATCCAGTACTTCAAGCTTGGTCTGCACCTCACGAATTGCGCAGCGGTACATCATCATCAGGTCATTAAACTTGGCAGCATTATTAATAAATTTCTGTGGATCTGGTGTATCCAGCCATGTCATTTTAGTTTGTTCTTCAGTCATAGTAATCTCCATTCTTGTTCCGGAAGTTTGAAGCCTGTATGAAAAATTATTTCTAAATATAATAAAACAGGCTATACACATACATGTTTTTATTATACATGAAAATCTTATATTAGGCAAATTTTCTGTTCTCTAAAGGAAAAGACAAATGTAAAAAACAGATCTGAAACAGGTCTGTTTTTTTACATTTTTTTTACTTTTCCGGGATAGTGTATTTTACATATGGACGGTAATATACAGACTGTAATCGCGAGAGAGAGAAAAAAACAAGGACCGCGAAGAAAAGGAGAAAATAATCATGAAAAAAGGTTTAGCAGTAGCGATGGCGGCGTTATTAGGAGTAGCAACAATGGGTACAACAGCAATGGCAGCAGCTTCCGGAGATATTACAATCTGTTCCAGAGAGGATGGTTCCGGTACAAGAGGTGCATTCATTGAACTGTTTGGAATTGAAGAAAAAGATGCAGATGGAAATAAAGTAGACAACACTACAGAGGCAGCTAAAATCACAAATAGTACTTCTGTTATGTTAAGCACAGTAGCACAGGATGAGAATGCAATCGGATATGTTTCACTTGGCTCCCTGAATGATAGTGTTACAGCTGTAAAAATTGACGGAGCAGAAGCAACAGCAGAAAATATTGAGTCTGGTGATTATAAAGTAGTTCGTCCGTTTAACATTGCAACAAAGGATGATGTAAGCGAAGCAGCACAGGATTTTATCAATTACATTATGAGTGCTGACGGACAGGCTGTAATTGAAGAAAACGGATACATTTCCGTTGGAGACGAACCGGAATATGAAGCTGCAGATGTAGAAGGAAAAGTTGTAGTAGCCGGATCTTCTTCTGTAACTCCGGTAATGGAGAAGCTTGCTGAAAGCTATAAAGAAGTAAATGATAAAGTAGACATCGAGGTTCAGCAGAGTGATTCTACAACTGGTATGACATCTGCAATTGACGGACTTTGCGATATCGGTATGGCATCACGTGACTTAAAAGACAGCGAAACTGAGGCTGGTCTTACTGCAACTGTAATTGCAAAGGATGGTATTGCAGTAATTGTAAACAATGACAGTGGTGTAGCTGAGCTTACAAGCGATCAGGTAAAGGATATCTACACAGGTAACATCACTACATGGGAAGATCTTGCAAAATAATAATCTGAACTTGCAAACTGGAAAAACTTCCCAAATAAAGGAACGGACTTTATGAAATCAATTAATGAAAAGGTAATGAAAATCGTGTTCCTTGTAGCGGCCTGCACTTCTGTGCTGGCCGTTGCATTAATCTGTATCTTCTTATTCGCAAACGGAATTCCGGCAATGGCGAAAATCGGCCTGCCAGATTTCCTGTTTGGAATGAAGTGGAAACCATCTAACGGACTTTACGGAATTTTCCCATTTATCCTTGGAAGTATTTACGTAACAGCAGGAGCCATTGTGGTTGGTGTTCCAACAGCTCTTCTGCTTGCAATTTTCCTTGCATTTTATTGTCCAAAGCAGTTGTATTCTCCATTAAAAGCAATGGTAAATCTTCTTGCCGGAATCCCTTCAGTTGTATATGGATTTTTTGGTCTGACTGTATTTGTACCGCTGCTGCGTCAGCTTACAGGTCATGATGGAAGCACAATGCTTACTGCTTCCGTGCTTCTTGGAATTATGATACTCCCAACAGTTACAGGAGTTGCGGAGCCGGCTTTGAAAAGCGTTCCGACAAGTTACTATGAAGGAGCACTGGCACTTGGGGCAACTCATGAAAAAAGCGTGTTTGGAACTGTATTTCCGGCAGCGAAATCCGGCGTATTAGCAGGTGTTGTACTTGGAATCGGTCGTGCTATCGGTGAGACAATGGCGGTCATTATGGTAGCCGGAAACCAGACCTGGATGCCTCAGGGACTGTGTAAAGGACTTCGTACCATGACCGCAAATATTGTTATTGAAATGGGCTATGCGACTGACCTTCATAGAGAAGCGCTGATTGCAACAGGTGTAGTATTGTTCGTATTTATCCTGATCATCAACCTATGCGTATCAGCCCTGAAAAGGAGGACAGAAGATGAGTAAAAGCAGATCTTCTTACTGGAAGAATCATCCGGGCTCAGCAGTGCTTCGGCTTCTGGTGTGGTTATCAGCTGTGATCACAGTGGCAGTTATGGCATTCCTGGTAGGATTTATTCTGATAAAAGGTGTAGGAAATCTGAAACCGGAGCTGTTTGCACTGGAATATAATTCAGAAAATGCATCCCTGATGCCGGCACTTATTAACACGCTGATTATCACACTACTATCACTTTTGATCGCAGTGCCGTTTGGTATTTTTGCAGCAATATATTTGGTGGAATATGCAAAAAAAGGAAGCAAGCTTGTAAAAATAATTCGTATAACAACAGAGACATTGCAGGGAATTCCATCTATCATTTTTGGTTTATTTGGACTTTTATTTTTCAGTACTGCACTTCACTGGGGATACTCTTTATTATCAGGAGCTATGACTTTGGTAATCATGATCCTTCCTCTGATCATCCGTACTACAGAAGAGGCACTTATTGGTGTTCCGGATGCATACAGAGAAGCCTCCTTTGGACTTGGTGCAGGAAAGCTTCGTACTGTTTTTAAGGTAGTACTTCCAAGTGCCATACCAGGAATCCTTTCCGGAGTGGTCCTTGCAACAGGCCGTATTGTAGGTGAGACAGCAGCACTTATTTACACAGCTGGTGCAGTTGCAAAGGTTCCATCCAGTCTTATGGGTTCAGGCCGAACTCTTGCAGTGCATATGTATGTACTTTCCAGTGAGGGTCTTTATATGGATCAGGCTTATGCAACTGCAGTTATCCTTCTGGTTTTTGTACTGGTACTGAACTGGATTTCCGGATTTTGTGCAAAAAGACTTGGCAAAGCTGCAAACGGTCAGTGATTTAACCGAATCAAGTAAGTCCCCTAAGACGGTTGCGAAAAGCAATAAGTAGCAAAGCGGATTATATCCGCTTGCCATAATACTTTGTAATTATGATGAAAGGCAGAGAAAAGCAGCCGAGATGCTTTTCAAAGGAGAATATGGGTAAAATTAATGTGGAAAACATGGATTTGTACTATGGACAGTTCCATGCTTTAAAGAATATTAATCTGGATATTCCGGAAAAGAAAATTACAGCATTTATCGGTCCAAGCGGATGTGGAAAATCCACTTTGTTAAAGTCATTAAACCGTATGAACGATCTGGTTGAGGGCTGTAAGATTACAGGTGATATACGGTTGGACGGTGAAGATATTTATGGGAATATCGATGTAAATCTTCTCAGAAAACGTGTAGGAATGGTATTCCAAAAACCAAATCCGTTCCCTATGAGTATTTATGATAATATTGCATATGGACCTCGTACACATGGCATTCATTCCAAAGAAAAGCTGGATGATATTGTGGAAAGAGCACTTCGAAATGCATCTATCTGGGATGAAGTAAAAGATCGCCTGAAGAAAAGTGCGCTTGGAATGTCAGGTGGACAGCAGCAAAGACTTTGCATTGCAAGAGCTCTTGCAGTAGAGCCGGAGGTTCTTCTTATGGACGAGCCTACCTCTGCTTTGGATCCGATTTCTACATCTCATATTGAGGATCTGGCATTGGAATTAAAGGACCGTTACACCATTGTGATCGTGACTCATAATATGCAGCAGGCAGCTCGTATTTCGGATAAAACAGCCTTTTTCCTGCTGGGTGAGATCATCGAATATAACGATACTACGGAGCTGTTTTCAAGACCACAGAATAAGAAAACAGAAGAGTATATCACAGGGAGGTTCGGTTGATATGAGAGATTTATATAATGCAAAGCTTGCCAGACTTTCAGATGAAATCATGGAAATGGGAAATCTGTGCGGACAGGCAATAATGAAAACCTGTCAGCTTCTGGCAAGTGTGGAAATTTGCGAAACAGCATCAAAGGAAATTGGAAAAATCGAGAAAGAAATTGATGATAAAGAGCATAATATTGAAGCACTTTGTATGCAGCTGCTTTTGAAACAGCAGCCGGTAGGAACGGATCTGAGAAAGATTTCAGCAGCCCTTAAGATGGTTACAGATATGGAAAGAATCGGAGATCAGGCTACAGATATTGCAGAAATTATGCTTACAGGAAGTGTACATGTTCCGGTTACTGCGATTCCTCTTCAGGAAATGGCTGAGCATGCAATGCATATGGTAAATGACAGTGTCACAGCTTACGTAGAAGAGAAAAGTGATTTAGCTAAAAAGGTAATCGACAGTGATGATCTGCTGGATAATCTTTTTAATCAGATAAGAAAAGCTTTGGATATGAATCGTATGGGGTATTCCGGTGATGAAATCCTTGATCTTCTTATGATTTCAAAATATTACGAAAGAATCGGAGATCACGCTACGAATATTGGTGAATGGGCTGAATTTTCCGTAGATGGAATTCACAGAAACGGAGACAGCATAAGCGATTTGTTTAATCCGAATTCATTGTAAAACAAAACTCCCGCCAGTGGCTAAAAGCATCAGCTGGCAGGAGCTTTTTTTATTTTAAAACTGGTAATTTTTATGTCTTTTAAAGAAATCCTTTGTTTCCTTTACTACTACGCCGCTTAAAGCAAGCAGTGCGATCAGGTTCGGGAAAGCCATCAGGGCATTGAAGATATCTGCAATATTCCATACAGCAGCAACTGTCATGTAAGGTCCGATAAATACGCAGATAATATATAACCAACGGTAGGTTTTTACAGCTGTCATGTTACGATCAAACAGATACTCAAGACAGCGTTCACCATAGTAATCCCATCCGAGGATGGTTGTAAATGCGAAGAAAACCAGGCACAGCATAAGTGCAAAGGAAGCAAATTGTGGTGGGAAAGGAAGTCCTTTCTGGAATGCTGCCGTGGTAATAGCGACGCCTTCAAGTCCTGTGTTCCAGGTTCCTGTAATAACGATGGAAAGACCTGTCATGGTACAGATTACGATGGTATCAATGAAAGTACCTGTCATGGAAACGAGACCCTGACGAACAGGTTCCTTTGTCTGAGCTGCTGCTGCAGCAATAGGAGCACTTCCAAGACCGGATTCATTGGAGAAAATACCGCGGGCAATACCTTTTTGCATTGCAATAACCATGGTTCCCATGGCGCCGCCTGCAAGGGCACTTCCGTTAAATGCTGTTTTTACGATAGTAACGATTGCTGCCGGAACAGCCGTAATATTTGTGATGACAATGATCAGCGCAAGTACTACGTACAGAACTGCCATAAACGGTACAACAATCTGGGATACCTTAGCAATACGCTGGATACCGCCAAGAACTACAAGTCCTACACATAAAGTAAGAATCAGGCAGGCGATAACAGTTGCCCAGGAATATGTATTTCCGAAAAGGGAAACGGTGTGAACGGTATCCGGATCAAAGAAGTTCTTCACTGCAGAAGCAATACCGTTTACCTGTGTAAAAGTACCGATTCCGAAAAGACCAACTCCTGCTCCGAAAAATGCGAAGATCTTTGCAAGCCATCTCCACTGCTTTCCCATACCGTTTTCAATGTAGTAGAAAGGTCCGCCAAGTACATGGCCTTCCTTATCAATGGTACGGTATTTGATTGCGAGAAGACCTTCTGCGTATTTGGTTGCCATTCCGAAGAATGCGGCAACGATCATCCAGAATAAGGCTCCCGGTCCGCCGGCTGCGATAGCAGTAGCAACACCTACAATATTTCCGGTTCCGATGGTAGCTGACAAAGCTGTGCAAAGAGCACCAAAGCTTGTAACCTCACCTTCCCCGCCTTCTTCATTTCGTACCATGAATTTCAGTGCTTTTCCAAGATGCCTTACCTGTAAAAAGCCTAACCGAACGGTTAAAAGGAATCCTGTGATCAGGATCAGAATGATAAGCGGAAGTCCCCAAACGACTCCGTCAAACCAGGTGATAAAGTTGTTGATTTGTGTAAACATGTTCTCTTTCCTCCATCCTTTTGCCTGAGAGATTAACAGCATGATACATGCTGCGTACACCTTCGGCGCTCTTCCATTTATTTTTTGAAGAGACTCTCCTGAGTTTACGAATACACCGTGCCAGAAATGTACGGCAGTGACGGCCATTCGTGTTGTGTGGAAACACACTAGAACACAGGGTATCACAGTTGAAAATAATTTTCAATATGTTTTTGCAAAAAAGATTTTTATTTGCAAAGAAAAAGATTGTTGCTTCCTGCCGGAAAAAATTTTAACTTTATCAATAATATGAAATTGACATGAAATTCAGCAGTAAGTTATAATAGAGCAAATATTTTTTGTAAGCACTGCTGTTTTCGGGTGTATGGGCTATGAGCCTGTTTTTTCCTACATCAACTGGGAAGAGAAAAAGGAACTGGTAGAAAGCGGCGACATAGACTGTGTCTGGGGAAGTTTTACCATTGATGGATACCGGATCTGTGTTATAATACCTGAAGAGAATACAAGGAGGCCAGCTATGAGTACAAATACATCTGATATTATGGTAAAAATGATTCAGTTTTCCAATGGAAACAGACATGACATCAATCATTTTATGAAAGTATACACCTACGCCAAAACCATCGCGGAAAGTGAAAATGTTTCTGAGAAGGATTTGATTACCGTTGAAACTGCAGCAATCGTCCATGACATTGCCTGCCCTCTTTGCAGGGAAAAATACGGAAACACCAATGGGAAATACCAGGAAAAAGAAGGCATTCTGTTAGCGGAAGAGTTTCTAAAAGACACAGATCTGCCGGAAGAAATCAAGAAACGGGTTGTTTTTCTGGTGGGACATCATCACACCTTAACCGGTATTGACGGCATTGACTACCAGATCCTTCTGGAAGCAGACTACCTGGTAAATGCAGATGAATCTGGCTATTCAGAGGGCAATATCAGCAACACGAAGCGGAAGCTTTTTAAAACCAAAACAGGTCTTAGATTGCTGGAAGCAGTTTATGGCATTTAATGCCGCATAAAAATTTCACAAAAAACATCTTGACCATAAAACAATCTCACGCTATAATACCGCATATAAATTTTCGTGCAAAGAGCAGACAAAGGGGTCTGAAAAATCCCATTGTCTGCTCTTTTTTTTCTGCGAAAATCTGTATATCAGAATTTTCCACACAGATTGAGAGGAGGAACATCATGAGACTGAATCCAAAGGAACAGGAAAAATTAATGCTTCATATGGCAGGAAATCTTGCCAAAGAGAGAAAGAACAGAGGTCTGAAGCTGAATTATGTGGAGGCGCTTGCGTATATCAGTTCTGAGCTTCTGGAGCTTGCAAGAGATGGAAAAACAGTGGTAGAGCTGATGCAGCTTGGAACCAAAATTCTTACAAAAGGCGATGTAATGGACGGCGTAGCTGATATGATCGGTGAAGTCCAGGTAGAAGCTACCTTTCCAGACGGAACCAAGCTTGTAACCGTACACAACCCAATTCAGTAAGGAGGAAGATCAGCATGAAAATCGGTGAAATTATGGCTGGGAATCGTGAGATTACACTTAACGAAGGCAAAAAAACAGTGACAGTAACAGTGGCAAACAAAGGCGACAGACCGGTTCAGGTTGGTTCCCATTTTCATTTCTTTGAAGTAAACAAATGCCTTTCTTTTGACCGGGAAAAAGCCTACGGATACCATCTGGACATCCCTTCCGGCACCTCTGTAAGATTTGAGCCGGGAGAAGAAAAAGAAGTCCAGCTTACCGAAATGGGCGGCAGAAAAAGAGTATTCGGCTTAAATGATCTCACCCGCGCCCAGGCAACAGAGGACACCAAAGCAGCATCTGTGGAAAATGCAAAATTAAAAGGATTTCTGTAAGGAGGGACAACAATGAGTACAAAAATTTCCGGAAGCAAATATGCAGCAATGTATGGCCCGACTACAGGAGATAAAGTACGTCTGGCAGATACAAGCCTTGTGATCGAAGTAGAAAAAGACTATACCACCTATGGCGATGAAGTAAAATTCGGCGGCGGCAAAAGCATCCGTGACGGCATGGGACAGTCTGTAAAAACCTGCAGCAAGGACGGTGATCTTGACCTTGTGATCACCAATGCCCTGATCGTGGATTCCACCGGAATCGTCAAAGCTGACATTGGAATCAAAGACGGCAAAATCGCAGGAATCGGAAAAGCAGGAAACCCGGACATTATGGACGGCGTAACACCTGGAATGACAGTAGGCGCATCTACAGAAGCCCTGGCAGGAGAGGGAATGATCGTAACAGCAGGGGGAATTGACACCCACATTCATTTCATCAGTCCTCAGCAGATCGACTGTGCGCTGTACAGCGGCGTAACCACCATGATCGGCGGAGGAACAGGCCCGGCAGACGGCACAAACGCCACCACCTGTACCCCGGGACCATGGAACTTGAGAATGATGTTAAAAGCAGCAGAAGAGTATCCTATGAACCTTGGCTTCCTTGGCAAAGGCAACTGCTCCGATGAAGCACCTCTCATCGAGCAGGTAAAAGCCGGGGCAATGGGACTGAAAATACATGAGGACTGGGGCGCAACACCGGCAGTTATCAACCACTGCCTGAATGTGGCAGATGAATATGATGTGCAGGTGGCAATTCACACAGACACCCTGAATGAGGGCGGATGCGTAGAAGACACCCTGGCAGCCATCGGCGGAAGAACCATCCATACCTATCATACAGAAGGAGCAGGCGGCGGCCATGCACCGGACATCATCCGCGCGGCAGCAGCGCCAAATGTGCTTCCATCCTCCACGAACCCCACAATGCCATACACTGTAAACACCCTGGATGAGCATCTGGACATGCTGATGGTTTGCCATCATCTGGACAAAAGAATTCCGGAAGATGTGGCATTTGCTGATTCCCGAATCCGACCGGAGACTATTGCTGCAGAGGATGTTCTTCACGACATGGGAATTTTCAGCATGATGAGCTCCGACTCTCAGGCAATGGGACGTGTAGGCGAGGTCATCACACGTACCTGGCAGACTGCAAGCAAAATGAAAGATGAAAGAGGCGCACTTCCGGAAGATGCAGGCCATGATAACGACAACTTCCGTGTAAAACGCTACATCTCCAAATATACCATCAACCCGGCCATCACCCACGGTATTTCCCAGTATGTAGGCTCTGTGGAAACCGGAAAATTCGCAGACCTGGTTCTGTGGAATCCTGCATTTTTCGGGGCAAAACCGGACATGATCATCAAAGGCGGCATGATCATTGCCTCCAAGATGGGAGATGCAAATGCTTCCATTCCGACTACCCAGCCGGTATGCTATCAGCCAATGTTCGCAGCCCACGGAAAAGCAAAAAACGAAGCATGCCTGACCTTTGTATCCCAGGCTGCCATGGATGAAAATGTAAAAGAAAAATATGGTCTGGAAAAGACTGTAGTGCCTGTAAAGGGCTGCAGAAATATCAGCAAAAAGGACATGGTATTCAACGACAGAACACCGGAATTAACAGTTGATCCGGAGACCTATAAGGTAACTGTTGACGGGGAAGAGATCACTTCCAAACCAGCCGAGAAGCTTCCGCTGACTCAGCTTTACAGCCTGTTTTAAGAAGAGGAGAGATTTTATGTTAGGTGTTTGCCTTTTGTTTGTAGGAATCGTACTGATCAACAATGGTATGTGTACCTTATATCATGTAGATGGAAAATCCACTGCCATCATGAATATTTTCACCGGAGGACTTTCCCTTTTTATTAACTTTGTGAACCTGGTACAGGGAAATTATTACGCAGCAGGAACCGGATTATTGTTCTGCTTTACCTATCTTTTTGTTGCATTAAGCAAGTTTTTAAAAGCAGATCCCATTCCTTTTGCATGGTTTTCTACCTTCGTGGCAGTCAATGCCGTGATCTTCGGAACCATCGAAGGCTTTACCGGAAGTACTGCACTTGGAATCACAGCAGATATCCGCTGGGCAGGAATCTGGTATCTGTGGGCAATTCTGTGGGGAACTGCGTTTGTGGAGGATATCTGCGGGAAAAAGCTGGGAAAATTTGTTCCATATCTTCAGGTCTTTGAGGGCGTTGTAACAGCCTGGATCCCCGGTGTTATGATGCTGCTTCAGATTTGGTAAAAAGAAAAACTGCAAGTTGGAGGTCAGAAAAAATGCTTTGTGAGCAGGTTTTGGGAAAGCTTCATGATTTTGATATAGAAGGAAAAACAGTGGAATATGTAGACATCGAATGGCACGAAGCTTTTAAGAAAATACATAAAAAAACAACGGACAAAGGGACGGAGGTTGGCATCCGCATGGATGATTCCATTCTTTCCCGGGGACTGTATCAGGATGATGTGATCTACGCAGATGATAAAAAAATAATTGCCGTAAATACCCCGCCATGCGAAGTGATCCGCGTGTCCTTCACCCCTGGACATGAGAAAATGGCAGCCAAGGTATGCTATGAGATCGGCAACCGGCATGCGCCTCTTTTCTGGGGAGAGGACGATACTTTTATTACCATTTATAATGAGCCAATGCTTGTGATGCTCCAGAAAATCCACGGTGTTAAGGCCGAAAAAGAGGTGCGAAAGCTTGATTTTGACAAGCGGATTTCTGCAAGCATCCACAACCATCATCACTAAAACAAGTAAAAAAACTGCAGTTATGGAGGTTCTTTATGTCAGAAAAACAGTTTTATCTTTTGCAGGTAAATGACGCCCTGTTTCCCATCGGAGGCTACTCTCATTCCCAGGGACTGGAAACCTATATTCAGCGGGGAATTGTCCATGATGCAGACACGGCGAGAGAATATATTACCCATAAAATAAAATGGAATCTTGCATATACAGAACTTCTGGGAGCCAGACTTGCCTATGAAGCCGCCAGGGAAAATGACCTGTCAGAGCTTCTGGAACTGGAAGAAATTCTGGAAGCCTCCAGGATTCCCATGGAGCAAAGAGAGGCTGCAAGAAAGATGGGCTCCCGTTTTGCCAAAACCATAGAAAAGCTGGGACTTTCCATCAGCGAAACGGGAATTTTCCGGGAATATCTGGACGCGAGAAAGGGAAAAGCGGTGAATCACTGCTGCATTTACGGCGTTTTCTGTGCCCAGATGGAGATTTCCATTGGGGAGGCTCTGGCCCATTATCTGTATGCACAGACCTCTGCAATGGTAACTAATTGCGTGAAGACGATCCCCTTAAGCCAGACCGCGGGACAGCAGCTTTTAAGCGGTTGTTATAAGGAATTTGGCGAGATTCTGGAAGATGTGATGCATAAAAGCAAAGAAGATTTGTGTCTTTCCGCACCAGGTTTTGATATCAGGGGAATCCAGCACGAAAAACTGTATTCCAGGCTATACATGTCATAAGAAGAAAAGAGGAAATCGAGATGTCATATGTAAAAATCGGAGTTGCGGGACCTGTTGGTTCCGGAAAAACAGCACTTATTGAGGCTTTGTCAAGAAAGATGGCAAAGGACTACAGCATTGGTGTGATCACAAACGATATTTATACAAAGGAGGACGCCCAGTTCCTTGCCAAAAACAGCGTTCTTCCAGTGGAGCGCATCATTGGCGTGGAGACAGGCGGCTGTCCCCATACTGCGATCCGTGAGGATGCATCCATGAACCTTGAGGCAGTGGATGAGATGATGGAACGCTTTCCGGACATTGAACTTCTTTTCATAGAAAGCGGCGGAGACAACTTATCTGCAACCTTCAGCCCGGAGCTGGTGGATGCTACCATTTTTGTCATCGACGTGGCAGAAGGGGATAAGATTCCGAGAAAAGGCGGCCCTGGAATTACCCGTTCCGACCTTCTTGTGATCAACAAAATTGACCTTGCCCCCTACGTTGGTGCAAGCCTGGAAGTTATGGAACGAGACTCCAGAAAAATGCGCGGTGACAGACCTTTCCAGTTCACCAACATCCGCGGAGATGAAAATGTGGATAAGGTAGTGGAGTGGATCAAAAAGAACGTACTGTTAGAAGGAATGTAAAGGTATGGATAATAAATTCGGAAAAATTTCCCGTATTCAGGCATGTGCCGCAGTCAGGGACGGCAAAACCATTCTGGAAGATTTATCCTTTACCGCCCCGTACAAGATCATGGTGCCCTTTGAGAAAGAAAACGACGGTATTCAGATCATGCCCCTTTGTGCGTCTGCGGGAATTATGGCAGGGGATTCCCAGGAATTTTCCTATCATGTGAAGGAAGGGGCGAACCTGGAAGTTTTGTCCCAGTCCTTTGAGAAAATCCATAAAATGGACGAGGGATCTGCTTTTCGTACCATTGAAATCCAGGTGGAGCAAAATGCAATCCTGTACTATTATCCCCAGCCTGTGATCCCCTTTTCTGGATCTGCATTTGACAGCACTATGACCATTTGTCTGGAGGATAAAACCTCCCGGCTGTTTTTGCTGGAAGTGATTTCCTGCGGCAGAAACGCTCATGAAGAGCGCTTTCAGTATCGGAGATTTTCCTCCAGGGTGCGGATTTACAGAGGGGAAAAGCTGATCTACCAGGACAATACCTGCTACGAACCGGAAAAAATGCCTATGGAAGGCATTGGAATGTACGAAGGATACACTCATATGGCCAATCTTTTTCTTTCAGAAATATATACTGGACAGGACAGCACAGATAAAGAAATCAATCTGGAATTACAGGAAAAAATCTGGCAGCTTCTTGACGAAGAACCGGACACGGACGGCGGAGTTACCCGTCTGACAACCGGCGACCTGGTCCTTCGAATCTTCGCCCATCGTGCCCAAACTCTCCAGCAGCTGGCCGACAAAATAAAGAAATTATATGAAGCAATTCATTAACGAACCAACAGGGACTGAGTTTTCTGACAAGATCCAAAACTTTGTCCCTGTTGTTTTTTTCTAGCTCCCCTCAAAAAGAAAAATTTATCGCTGTCAGTTTTCCCTTGACATCCTGATCTAAGATAGTTATAGTTCAAAATATTTGAATTATAACTATTCGGAAGAAAGGAAACCAACCATGGATGATACCTTACACTACCTGATTATGGCCAACCAGATGCTTGTCCAGAAAGCTTTGCTGGAACAGCTTAAGGATACCGGACTTACCATCGGGCAGCCCAAGATACTTGACTATTTGAAAGACCATGACGGCAGCAATCAGAAAGAAATCGCAAAAGCCTGCTTTTTGGAAGCTGGATCTCTTACCACTATTTTAAATAAGATGGAAGAGAAAGGGCTGATCGAGCGTCGGATTTTAAACGGCAACAGACGCAGCTTCCATATCTTTATGACAGAAGAGGGAAAGAAGAAACAGCAGCTGGTGTCCCAGGCTTTTGCCAAAATAGAAGAAAAGGCATTGTCCGGTGTTTCTGCCGAAGAATTCCAGCAGTTTTTGGCTGTATATGGAAAAATCTATGCGAATTTACAGGGGGAAAGAAATGAATAAGTTAAAAAGATATCTGTTGTTTCTGATTGGATTGTTTATCAATGCGCTTGGAGTCAGTCTTGTGACAAAAGCAAGCCTTGGAACCTCTCCAATTTCATCCATTCCTTATGTGCTAAGTCTTAAATTTCCGCCCACACTTGGAAATTTCACCATCATCTTCAGTATTCTTCTGATCTTGCTGCAGATCCTGATTCTGAGAAAGAATTTTAAGATAGAAAACATTCTGCAGATTCCGGTATCCATTGCCTTTGGATATTTTATTGACCTTACTATGTATCTGTTTTTCTGGGTAAATCCCGGAAATTATGCAATGAAGCTGGCTGCCCTTCTGGCAGGCTGCATCGTGCTTGGATTTGGCGTATATCTGGAACCACAAAGATCATATTTGATTCTTCCATGACCGTGATCGCAGGAATTCTTTTCTTTATTTTCTGGGGAAAATTAAACGGTGTCCGTGAAGGTACCATTATCGCAGCTCTGCTGGTAGGCTTTATTGCAAGATTATTTGGAAAACATCTGGAATTTATGCGGAAATTTATTATTGACGATATTGAAGAATGCGTTGAGGAAGCATTGAACTGACAATTTGGGGGGAACGATTGATTCCCCTTTGTTTTCAAAAAAATACAATCTGTGAAAAAATTTTTCTGGACAAGATTCCCAATATAAGCTATTCTTATAAGGAAAATTAGATAACATTTGTTGGTTTTGAACCAGCCTTTGTAAGTTCCTGTGCAAATGTCTGCACATGGATTAAAAGGGAAATCGGTGTAATTCCGGTACGATCCCGTCACTGTGATAGGGAGCTGCAGAACATAATCTCACTGGATGGACAGTTGTCAGTCTGGGAAGGGGTTCTGGAGCGAGGATCTTAAGTCAGGAGACCTGCTTATAAATGATTTGATATGATTCTTACGGTAGATAGGAAGCATGGTTTTTTTGTGTGCAATGACATCCGTAATTTCTGCGGGTGTTGTTTTTTTCTGCGCTTTTTTTCGAAAGCGTATCATTCCCCCTGCCTTTTTTTGCGAAAACTGAATCAGATCCGGCGAAAAACCTCCAACATGTAGGAAGGAGAGAAAATGTCAAAAAAACAAATTGGAAAAAGGCTTCTGCAGATTCTGATTGTTCTGATCGGTGTAAGTTTCTTTACATTCGGACTTACTTATCTTTCTCCTGGTGACCCGGCAGAAATCATGCTGACAGAGTGTGGCAACCTGCCTACACCGGAACTTCTGGAACAGACAAGACATGAACTGGGCCTTGACCGACCGTTTCTGGTACAGTACGGCTCCTGGGTAAAAGGAGTTCTGACCGGAGACATGGGAACATCCTATGCATTTAAAGTTCCCGTAACTGAAAAACTGATGAAATGCTTCTGGCCAACCCTTCAGATGTCACTGTTTGCCCTTCTTTTGATGATTTTATTCTCCATACCATGCGGAATCCTCTCCGCGGTGTATCAGAATAAGTGGCCGGATTATCTCATCCGCGGAATTACCTTCTTCGGGGTATCCATTCCAAGCTTCTGGATCGGTCTGATCCTTCTTAGCATCTTCGGAGTACAGCTTCGCTGGGTCAACGTAGCCGGAGGTACTACCGATTTCAAGACCATGATCCTGCCCTCCGTAACCCTGGCTCTTTCCATGTCTGCGAAATACACCAGACAGGTGCGAAACGCAGTGCTGGAGGAATTAAGACAGGACTATGTTATCGGAGCAAGAATGAGAGGAATCAAGGAAAGCGTGATCCTCTGGAGACATGTGCTCCCAAATGCAATGCTCCCAATCGTTACCCTTCTTGGTCTTTCCCTTGGCTCCCTGCTTGGTGGAACTGCAGTTGTTGAGATCATCTACAACTGGCCTGGAATGGGAAGCATGGCGATCAAGGCAATCGCCTGTCGTGACTATCCGATGGTGCAGGCCTATGTACTGATGATCGCGATTATGTATATGGTGATCAACATTATCGTTGACCTTTCCTATACTTATCTGGATCCGAGAATAAAGGAGGTTAAGTAAAGTGAAAAAGCAGAATTTTTTCTTAGCTCATAAACAGTTTACCGTATTCTTTATTCTGGCGCTTGCGGTTGTAGGCGTAGCTGTTTTTGCTCCCTGGATCGCACCAAAGGATCCGCTGGATGCAGTGATGGTGGATTCTCTGAAAGCCCCATGTGCAGAATATCCCCTTGGCGCTGACAAACTGGGACGAGACATTCTTTCCCGTGTGATCTATGGTACCAGAACCTCTCTGGTATCCACCCTGATCCTGGTAGCAACTATTTTTGTTGTAGGTACACTGCTTGGAATTATTGCAGGATACTTCGGCGGCTGGATCGATCAGGTGATCATGCGAATCGCAGATATGATGATCTCTTTCCCTGGAATGATCCTGGCAATCGCAATCGCAGGTATGCTTGGCCCAAGCCTTAGAAACGGAGTCATCGCCATCACAGCCGTAAGCTGGACAAAATATGCCCGTCTGGCAAGAAGTATGGTCCTGAAAGTAAAACGTAATCTGTATGTGGAAGCGGCTGTGGTAAACGGCACCAGTACATTCAAAATTTTGTGGAAGCATATCCTCCCCAACATGCTGACGACTATGACAGTAACAGCAGCGGCAGATATGGGTACCATGATGCTGGAACTTGCATCTCTTTCCTTCCTGGGATTCGGAGCAGTAGCACCGACACCGGAGTGGGGACTGATGCTGAACGAAGGAAGAACTTATATGGCAAAAGCACCGTGGCTGATGATCGCACCGGGTATCGCCATCGTAATCGTAGTAATCATTTTTAACATGCTTGGTGACAGTATCCGAGATATTCTGGATCCGAGACAGGACTGATAAAGGAGAAAAAGTATATGAAAAACAGAATCGCAAAAAAAGTATGTGCAGCAGCACTGGCAGGACTTATGGCAATGGCAATGATCCCGGCTACTTTCGTATTTGCAGATGGAAATACCATGACAATCGGTGTAACAAGCTTTGCTGATACACTGGAACCAACAGAGCAGTATTTCAGCTGGGTAATTTCCCGTTACGGTGTTGGACAGGGACTTACCAAGTTTGACGAGGAAGGAAACATGGTACCATGTCTTGCAACAGAGTGGACCAACAGTGAAGATGGAAAAACATGGACATTTACCATTCGTGAGGGCGTTAAATTCTCAAATGGCAACGATATGACACCAGAGCTTGTAAAAGCATCCCTGGAGCGTACTATGGAAATGTCAAACCGTGTACCGGAGTTCTTTGACATTGACAGCATTGAGGTTGACGGACAGAACATCACATTCAACCTGAACAGAGCAAACGCAAATATGGCAGGATGCCTGGCTGACCCGCTTTTCCTGATCATGGACACAAGCATTGACAACTCCAACATCGCAATGGAAGGCCCGGTCTGCACAGGCCCGTATGCATTCCAGTCCTTTGATCCGTCCGGAGATACAGTTGTTGTACGAAACGAGTATTACTGGGACGGCGAGGTTCCCAATGACAGTGTAACTCTTCGTATTATCGGAGACCAGACAACACGTTCCATGGCACTTCAGTCCGGCGAGATCGATGTTGCTTACAACTTAAAGACAGAGAACGTTTTCGAGTTTGACGGAAACGACAACTACAATATTCAGTCTCTGGAATCTCTTCGTTCTACCTATGCATTTATGAACCAGAACGGAGCACTTGGGGATCTTGCACTTCGTCAGGCAGTTCTCCGCGGACTTGACAAAGAGACCTACACCAGCATTCTTCTTGAGGGCGGCGCAACACCAGGAAAAGCTCCGGTACCGCCAACACTGGACTATGGATATGAGGAACTGAACGATGAGAATGCTTACGATACAGACGGAGCAAAGCAGGTTCTTGCAGATGCCGGATATGAGGATGTAGACGGTGACGGATATGTAGAAGATCCAGACGGAAATAAAGTAGAGCTTACCTTTGTATACTATGACAGTCGTGCAGAGCTTGGCGTATACGCGCAGGCAGCACAGGCAAGCTTAAAAGAAATCGGAATCAACATCAAGCTTGACTGCGTATCCTATGAGACCCTTCTTGACCGTCGTGATTCCTCCCAGTATGACCTTCTGATCTGGAACGTATTGGTTGCAAACACCGGTGACCCGGAAAACTACCTTCGTGAGAACTGGTACAGCACATCTGCAAACAACACTGCAGGATATTCCAATGCAGATGTAGATGCATGGCTGGATGAACTGGCTTCTACTATCGATGCAGAGGCAAGAAAAGAGCTGATCGTGAAGATCCAGCAGGCAATCATGGATGATGCGGCAACTGTATTCTTCGGGTATGAGAATACCTTCCTTATTTCCAAATCTACCGTAGAAGGACTTGTAATGTATCCAATGGATTACTACTGGGTAACTGCTGACATGAAGATTGCGGAGTAATAAAGGAGTCTGTTATATGCTGGAAATTAAAGATCTGGCTGTACAGTATGGAAATCAGGCACCTACCATCGAGCATTTCAACCTTTCCATGAAAAAGGGGGAGATCATCAGCGTGGTAGGTGAGAGTGGAAGTGGAAAAACTACTGTGATCCGTGCCGTTCTGGGAGCACTTTCCGGAGCTGGCAGGGTCACCAGTGGTGACATTCTCTATCATGGAGAATCTCTTCTGAAAAATTCCAAAAGCGACTGGAGAAAGATCCGCGGCAGCAAAATGTCCATGATCTTTCAGGACTGCGGAGGAACCCTGAATCCGATCCGTAAGATCGGCAGCCAATATGTAGAATATATTCGTACACACCAGTCAATGACCAAGAAGGAAGCATGGGACAAAGCTGTTTCCATGCTGACCAAAATGCGTCTCCCGGATGCTGAGAATATCATGAACAGCTATCCGTATCAGCTGTCCGGCGGTATGCGTCAGCGTGTGGGAATCGCGATGGCCATGACATTTAATCCGGAACTTCTTCTGGCAGATGAGCCTACCAGTGCTTTGGATGTAACCACACAGGCACAGATTGTCCGTCAGATGATGGAGCTTCGGGATGATTTTGGAACCGGAATCATTATCGTTACCCATAACATCGGCGTAGCTGCCTATATGGCAGACCAGCTGATCGTCATGCATCACGGCAAGGTAGTGGATCACGGAACCAGAGAAGAGGTTCTGAACAACCCAACCAGTGATTATACGAAGAAACTTTTGGAAGCAGTTCCGGAAATGGAGGGAAAACGATATGTCTGAGAATCCTGAAATCGTCATGCAGGCGAAGCATATTGTAAAACAGTTCCCTGCTTCCCACGGCAGAACCTTAACTGCCTGCAATGATATCAACCTGACTATGTACAAGGGCCGTACCCTTGGAATCGTAGGAGAGAGCGGATGCGGAAAGTCAACTTTTGTCCGCATGGTAATTTCCCTGGATCAGCCCACCAGCGGCGAGATTCTTTATCATGGCAAAAACATCACAGGACTTTCAAAGAAAGAGACCTGGGAAAACCGCCAGAACCTTCAGATGGTTTTCCAGGATCCGCTGGCATCCTTTAATCCGAAGATGAAGATCGGGGACATCCTCACAGAGCCTCTGATGAACTACAAAAAGATCAAAAGAAGCGAAAGAAACGCGAAGGCAAGAGAGCTTCTTCGCATGGTTGAGCTTCCAGAGGATTTTGTGGACCGTTATCCGCACAACATGAGCGGCGGACAGCGTCAGAGGATCAGTATCGCCAGAGCTCTTTCCCTGGAGCCGGAGATTCTGGTCTGCGACGAGGCAACCTCTGCACTGGACGTTTCCGTACAGGAATCTGTGATTGAGCTTCTGGTTCGCCTGCAGAAAGAGAAGAACATCTGCATGATCTTTATCTGTCATGACCTGGCACTGATCCGTTCCTTTGCACACCAGATCGCGGTTATGTATCTGGGACATATTGTGGAGACCATTCCTGGAGAGGACGTTTCCAGCCATGCCGTACATCCGTACACAAAGGCACTGGTTGGCGCACAGTTCTCTGTGCATATGGATCCGACTAAGAAGATTGAGAGTATTGAGAGCGAGGCTCCAAGCCCTCTTGATGTGCCGGTTGGCTGTCCCTTCCAGAATCGCTGCGAGCATTGCACTGAGAAGTGCAAGAAGGAAATGCCGAAGCTTAAGGAAATCGCACCGGGACATGAAGTAGCCTGCTTCTATGTAGAGAGCATGCAAAATCAGGCAGAGGGAGGCAGATAGTATGATGAAAAAAATACTCACTCTGATGATGAGTACAGCACTTTTATTTGGAACGCAGAGCACTGTATTTGCCGATACCGGAAATTACGCAGAGGGTGATGTTCATACCATCGGTGTTATCCTGTATGATCCGGATTCTGCAGAGATGGAAATGTTTGCAGATTATTACCGGGATTATATTGAGGAAGGTTTTCCTGTGAAATTTATTTTCTCAGGAAAGGTTGCAGACTCTGAAGCGGAGAAAGCATTTATCACGGAAGCCAAGGCAGAAGGCGCGGAGGGAATCATTTCCTTTGCCGGATATGCAGACGGGCTTCAGGATGTGATCAAAACCTGCGAGAAAGAGGAAATCTACTACGCACTTGGTTCCAATACCGTAAGCGATGAGAACTATGAGGCAATCAAGGACAACCCGTGGTACATGGGAAGTGTAGGCCCGGATCTGGAAACCGTTTATCAGGCCGGCTGCGACATGGCAGAGTTTTTCTTGGAAAAAGGTGCCAGGAACATTGTGATCATGTCTGGCGGGGCTGCTTCCGGCAACCGTCTCCATCAGGTAAGAACCTGGGGAATGCTGAACACGCTGGAAGAGAAGGCTGGCCTTGTGCTTACAAAGGATGCTCGTACAATAGATGCGGAAGCACTTTCCATGACAGACGAAGTGATCCAGCTTTCAGATAAAGAGGGAAACCTGCATGTGACCATCTGCCCAGGATATACGGAGATGGATGGAGCTGGTCTTGCAAATCTGGAAACAGCATTTGCAGCAGGAGATTGCGATACCCTTATGAGTGCCTTCCATGCAGCTTCTTATCTGGATAAGATTTCGGAGAAAGAAAAAGAGCAGAACAGCAACATTATGGTTGGTGCCATCGACAGCTTTTCTGAGCAGAACTTCGAAGTGTTCCAGGAAAAGGATTCCTTTGGAAATACACCAATCGATTATGTTCGCGGAAAATACGCTTCCATGGCAGGCCCGGCATTTGCCATGATCTACAACGCGATCACCGGAAATCCGGACGCAGTAGAGGAAGACGGTGAAGCTGTACGTCTGTACCAGAACCTCTGGACAGCGAAAACAGAGGACGAATACATCGAACTGTACAGCTACGCCACCGGCATCTACGAAAACGCCTACAGCTGCGATGACCTGATGCAGATAATCAAGCAGTTCAATGAAGATACAACCCCGCAGAGCTTCCAAGCACTGACCGAAGCTTCTGATGTGGAGAGTGCGAAAGAGAGAATATTTGCAGAGTAATTTCTCTGCATGAAAAAGCGGCCAGCTTTATGCTGGACCGCTTTTTTCATGCTCATGACATTATGCACGCTTTTTCCTAAGTCTGTTTTTTATAGTGTTCAAATTCAGAATCTCAAATAAGATCAGCAGTACAATAGAGAAAATGGTTATCTTACTTCCAATACCGAATCCGGTTGGTCTGTAAACTAGTTCTATATTATGCTCGTCTGCGTCATCTAATTGGAAGGCCAAAAAGTTATTCCAGTTCTTTTCAATGGTCAGTTTTTTTCCATTATCATAAACGGTCCATCCTTCGTCATAAGGGATTGTGGTTGCAATATTGCTGCTTTTACCGGAATAGGACATTATCAGATGGGAACTGCTTTTCTCCTCTATTGAAAGATTCTGCTGGTTCACCAGCTGTGAATTCTGGTAGATGATATCTTTGTTTTCTGTATAACAGGAAATACTGTCCAAGTCAAAATTTCCGTCCTTTGCTGCAAAAGAAATATCTAAAGATTCGCCACGGTCAAATTCTCCAATATAATATACTTCAGAGGCGTCATCATAACGGATTTCTCTTTCCCTTCCGGCACCAGTCACTTTAAAGGAATTATAGGAAGATCTTGATGGAATCAACAAATATAAAGAACCTGTGTTTTCTACTGTGACAGTTAACTGGTTCTCACCATCGTGGGAGGTATTGCTAACGGTATTTGGAGTAAATATATCCTCTTGCAATCCGTTTATGGATGCCCAGATTTGATTCAGCAGCTGGAAATCGTTCAGTTCATCCAGATCAAAGTTTTCGAAATCATTTACAGGGAACAATACAGGCAATGCATATTGGTTCCTGTAATATTTGATACCATCCCCTTCTCCAATTGCTTCGTATCCCTTTGCATTTTCCCTGTTTGTCAGAATGTATCGGAAACCTAATAATGCCTCTGTTGCAAGCGGGGTATTGGTGGTATATTTTGCCCACATCCACTTATGTCTGACACCTAATTTTTTCAGGAATTTTAAATTTTCCACATTTTCGGTAGAGGCATAGTTTGAGACACCGTTATAATCGAATAAATTGGCGTCACAGCGTCCAAGGGAAAAGCTTTTATCCATGCGATAGAAGGAATCATCATTGATTGTTTCTGTGGCGTTTTCCATCATTGCCTTATTGGTTCCATAGGTATTGCAGGACTGCATGCGGATGTCTTTCAGGTAAAAATATCCGTTGCATGCCAGAGAAACTACGACGCCGCAAGACAAAATGGCTGCCGTGGCTTTTCTTACCCGCAGATTCTTCAGAGAAAATGCGGTTATAAATATCAGGATCAAAAGAATATCCAGAGAGATTCCCAGGATATTTATTTTGTCGGAAGCATTCTGAATCACAAATGCCAGAATCACTCCCAGAATCAGGACTGCTTTCAACAGATCTTCTTTTGGAGGCAATTCTTCTTTTAATACCTGGCATGTTTCCCATGCAATAAGCAAAAGAACAAAACTGAGCAGGAAGGAATATCTGTAGTTAAAACAATGATTTTTACTCAGGCCATGCCAGATCTGATTGATAAAACTGTTTTCAAAACTGATAAAGAAAATCAGGATGACAGCAGAGTAAACAGCTTTTTTCCTGAAAGAAATTTTCTTATTTATGAAAAACAGGATATCCAAAATCAGAACAAACATGCCGACATAAATCAAAGGAGCATTCTCTTTCAACGTATTGCTTTGTCCGGTAAATAATCCTGACAATATTTCAGCAGGAGTTGTATTAAAACTCATATCTTTGAACAGATCAAAAATCGTTAGGCTTCTGTCGGATGGCAGGCCAAGATAAGTGGGAATCAATAAAAAGGCACTGATTCCAACTCCAACCAGGGAAGCAAACATATATTTTATAAAAGATTTTTTGATATTGTCTGCGAATTTTCCATCAGATAATAACAGCTGTACCACATAAAGGATAAAGGAGCCTATGCACAGCATAAAGCCAATATAAAAATTAGAAATGACAGCAACTGCCAGTGAAAAAACATACAGAAATATATTCTTGTTTTGGATGATTTTCCGAATGCCCACATACATGAGGGGAAGCAGGATCACGCCGTCCATCCAGGAAGTATTCCATCCATAAAAGACCATATATCCCATAAAAGCGTAGCAGGTAGATAAGGTAGCTTTTATTAGGATATTTTTTTCATCACAGGTGCTTAACAGACAGTAGCAGAATGCCAGAGCACTTGCGATGATTTTGATATAAGCAACAAAATGTGCGGCAAATATCATGTGGTCATGAAAAAGGATAAAGATTACGTTGAAGGGGCTGAAGGAATAATAGGCTAATTCCGCCAATGCATTTCCACCTAACACATTGCCCCAGGAATAAAAAATATCATTTTTTCCAAGGAGACTTCCAAAGTAACTCTCTATACCAAAATACTGATCCGCATCGGCCCACAGATATGCTTTATCGCCAAAGGGATAAATCTTTAACGCATAAAGCATAATAATAAGCGTTATCCCAGTGAGCATTCCCGTCATAAAATAGGGCAGTAATTTTTTCCAGATACTTTTCTTTTGTGACAAAATTTCATCCTCCATTTTAAAATAACCGTATTTCATTCTTATTTGATCTTTTCAGCATCAGGCTTATTTGTCTCTGATACGATGTAATGGGGCCTGTGCTTGCTTTCAGAATAATTTTTGGCAATATACTGTCCCATAACTCCCATGCAGAACAGCTGAATTCCGCCAATAAACACAATTATGCAGATTGTGGAAGCCCAGCCAGCCACAGGATCTCCGTAAACCAGACGTCTCACAACAATAAAGAGCAAAAAAATAAAAGCAATTGCAGTCATTATAATACCGAACCAGGAAGCGATGCTTAAAGGAGCCTCAGAGAAGTTGATAATTCCATCAATTGCATATTTGCATAAGCCCCAGAAATTCCACTTGGTAGTTCCGGCTACCCGTTCCCGGTTTTCATATGGCAGCCAGTATGTACGGAACCCGATCCATCCGAAGATGCCCTTGGAAAATCGATTGGTTTCTCCCATTGCAACAATCGCATCCACCATTTCCCGGCGCATAAGACGGAAATCTCTGGCTCCATCTACAATGTCTGCATCGGAGATCTTATTGATCAGGGAATAGAATCTTCTGGCAAACCAGGATCTTATTGGCGGCTCGCCCTCACGGCTGACACGCCTTGTGGCCACGCTGTCATATTCTCCCGATTCGATCAGCTTCAGCATCTCGGGCAGCAGATCTGGCGGATCCTGCATATCTGCATCCATGATTGCAACATAATCCCCGGTGGCATTACAAAATCCGGCATACATCCTGACTTTTGCAGGTAAAGTAGGTTAAAAATGGCCGCAATCCAAGTGTTTATGCTGGATTGCGGCTTCTCTGTTTTGTCATTTTTTCATGGTGTTTTTTCTACTTTTTTGTCTTTGCC